>NZ_CP048114.1:1214624-1518280 GCF_010093025.1 Edaphobacter sp. 12200R-103
ATGAGCGGCGGTTCTGTCGACGATGGAATCCAGTCCGGATACGATCCCTGAGATGTCCCCTTTCGAGATATCAAGCAGAAAAGCACCATCGGTCGTCTGCTCCTGGCCAGAGGTAAACACCACGGGCACATGGTTGGCTCCGGGGGCCGCGCCTTCTCCTGCCCTTCCATGAAAATACTGGTCGGACTCACCACCTTCCCTCGTATCAACCGTAAAGCCCTCGTCCGATTGCGCTGTAGCTCCTCCATCCGTATAGGCATAGATATAGTCCCCGCAGGCAACATCGCCGACCGCATGTTTGTGGCACCAGAGATTGTGGGCCTGCGCGATTCCCCGGCTGTTGAAGGTGAGATCTTCAAACCGGTGAATCCGGACAGACCATCCTCCGTTGTTTCCCAGACTGTGCCCCGGCCCGTTGAAGGCTACCGAGGTAAAGTGATCGTCAATCTCAAGTGGCAGAAACTGGTCGAACCTGGAAACTTCAATATCCGGAGAGAGATGTCTGTTGAAGTAATTCACGTTGTCGCGAAAAGACTCCACCCTCTGCGGGCTGCGATAACTTCCCTCCGCTACGCAGTCTTTCCGCAAAGCCGTACCTCCATCAGTGATGCGATCAACATCGCTATGATGAAAGCTCGCTGTGAAACTGGTTGATGTCGCCGACAACACTTTGAGCGTCACACCATTCAGATACGGCGCACGATTGAGTTTTGAGATACTGACTTCCTGTCCTGGCGAGAGCTGGTTCATTCCGGTGAAGGTCACAACATCACCTCTGATTTCTAACGCCGAAATCAGTGCCACGCAGTTCAGCGACACGATCTCGCCATCTCCACCCTCCGGACGTATCACGCTCGTCCTGGCAACCTGTGCCGCGGAGAGCGCGGGGGTCCTTACCCTTCCAGTCACGTCACTCTGGATCGTGGACTCAGGCGGGGTCTGCCCTTTCGCAACGGCTGTAAAAACCATCAGCAGTAAGAAGAACGGAATGATCTTTCCAGACATAGAACTCCCTTTGTTCACATAGGACGCTGCAGAATATGAATGCGAGCGAATCCGTCGCTTTATTAAGACCCGCCTATAATGATTCTGTGGTGAATCTCCCCAAACCATCCCGTCAAAATCCCGGAAATACACTGCTGATCGACGCAGATGACACCCTCTGGGAAAACAATATCTACTTCGAGCGGGCCATTGCAGCTTTCATCTCGTATCTGGCTCACCAGGCACACACTCCCGCACAGATTCGGGAACACCTTAACCACTGTGAACACGCCACCATCGCAGCCCACGGTTACGGCCTGCGCAGCTTCCGCCGATCTCTGGTCAGCTGCTTTGAAGAGCTTTCAGGCACGACGGTGACAGACGATCAGTACCGACGAATTCTCAGCTTCGCGGACTGCATTGCAGAGCACGAGATCGAGCTGCTCCCCAGAGTCGCGGAGACGCTCGAGGAGCTTTCTGCCCGTCATCGCCTGATTCTCGTAACCAAGGGAGATCCCGCCGAACAGACTGGCAAACTGGAACGCTCCGGCCTTGCGCCACACTTCACCGCCGTCGAAGTACTGCCCGAAAAGCATCACGAAGCCTATCTTGCGCTTGCAGCCCATCATCGCTGCGATGCCGCCCGCACGTGGATGATCGGCAACAGCCCGCGTTCAGACATCAATCCGGCGCTGCGTGCAGGCCTGCACGCCATCTTCATTCCACACAGCTTTACCTGGGTTCTGGAGCACGAAGTCGTAACGGTTCCCTCGTCGGAGCAACATCTGCTGGAACTGGAGAACTTCTCCCAGCTCCTGCATCACTTCTAAGTGTCTCCGCTCCGATTACCCTATAGCCGCATCTAAAGAGCTGACATGTCTTCGTCCGTGGCCAATCTTATAGAACAGCGAAGCCGTTTCTTAAGCTTCGTTCAGCGCCGAGTCCACGACCGCAACACCGCCGAAGACATTCTGCAAATGGCATACCTCAAAGCGGTCTCCAACGCCGATACCCTCAAAGTTGGCCGGTCCGCAGATGCATGGTTCTTTCGCATCCTCCGCAATGCAGTTATCGACCATTACCGTCACCAGGCGGTCGAGACACGCACCTTTGAGCCCTGGGAGCCCGGCATCGAGCCTCCGTCCACAACTCCCGACCTGACTCCCGCAAACCTCTGTCCCTGCGTAGCGAAAGCCCTTCACAAGGTTCCAGCCTCCTACCGGGAGATCCTTCGCGAGGTTGATCTGCAGGAGGTCTCCCTGGAGAACTACGCCAAACGCACAGGCATCACTCACGGGAACGCCGCCGTCCGTTCCCACCGCGCCCATCGCTCCCTGCGGGAGAAGCTGATGGATCACTGCGGCTCCTGCGCCCAGGCTGGCTGTCTCGACTGCACTTGCCGCCCTTCCGCCACGCGCCAGTAGCCACACGTCAGTAAGAGTTATGTTCCGGATATTTCTCGTCCGTTAGATCATCGGAAGTGCCTTCCCTGACCCGCGCCATAGGAAGTGGAAAAGAGCCCTGAATCTAAACGCGATCCGGCATAAATTCTTCTATCTGCACTGTTACTCTAACGCCACAGCAAAGGCAGGCGATGCTATACTAAGTCTCGGATTGCTCACCGCTCTTTCTGGACCTGCAGTGCAGAGCCAAACGCGGAGGTGGCGAAATTGGCAGACGCACAAGCTTGAGGTGCTTGCGCCGCAAGGCATAGGGGTTCAAGTCCCCTCCTCCGCACCAATCCAAAACATTCTTCGGAAGGCAGTCTTTTCCCCGATGCTTATCGCTCTCGTCATCATCCATGTCCTGGTCTCCATCTTTATCGTTGGGATCATCCTGGTCCAGCAGGGCAAATCGGCCGATCTCGCTGCTGCCTTCGGTGGCCAGGGTTCACAGACCGCCTTTGGACCGCGAGGAGCTGCCAACCTTCTCACCCGGCTTACCACTTACTCTGCCATCGTCTTCATGCTGACTTCGATCGGCCTTACGATCCTGCTCTCGCGCTCCTCCGAGCACTCGGTGCTCTCGGGCCACCCCACCACTCAGCAGCAGCAGAGCACACCCGCAAAGAAGTAGAACCTTCAGCATCTTCTAACAACGCAGGTTGCGCGCCTGCGTTGTTCGTTTAATCCCTGTACTCTTGACCCATGATCCACGAGATTCTTCCTGTCGGCCTGCTCCAGTGCAACTGCTCCATCCTCGGTGACGAGAAGACCCATGAAGCCATTGTGGTCGACCCCGGCGACGAAATCCCCCGGATTCAGGCGATCCTTGACCGCCACGGCCTGAAGGTCAAGTACATCATCATCACCCACGCCCACATCGATCACATTGCCGGAGCCCAGAAGCTCAAAAAGCTGACCGGAGCGCCCATCTATTACAACGAGAACGATCTTCCACTGGTCAAAATGATGGACGTCCAGGCATCCTGGCTGCAGATGCCCGCTCCCGAGGTCGCGCCCCCTGACGCCTCTCTGACGGAAGGCCAGAACATCTCAGCGGGTAATATTCACGGAAATATCCTCTGCACCCCCGGCCACACCCAGGGCAGCGTCTGCCTCTATGTCCCAGACAATTCCCTGTTGATTGCAGGCGATACCCTTTTCGCAGGCTCCGTCGGTCGAACCGATCTCCCCGGCGGCGACTCCCGCCAGCTTATCCTCTCCATCCATGACAAGATACTCACCCTGCCGGATGAGACGAGGGTAATCCCTGGCCACGGTCCCATCACCACAATCGGCGAAGAGCGCGAGGAAAATCCTTTTCTTCAAACCCTTTAGAATCAATCAATCAATACTTCTACTTCATCAAAGGCTTCACCAGAATCACAGAGTGCAACTCGGAAAATTGAATCTTTTTCCGCCTCTGGAACGTCTCGATCAGATCTCTTCCCGGGCTTCCCTGGCAATGCGCCGTAACTCCGGAAGAATATCTCCCAGCGGAATACCCGGCGCATTCCCTGTACCCAATGCGAAGTATAACTTCCGATAGAGTTGGTACAGCTGCTCATACCGGGCGGCGGCCTTCGGCTCCGGAGCATATGTTTTGAACGGTAGACAAAGTCTGCGCTGTGCCTCTTCGATAGAAGGAAAGACCCCAGCCGCGACAAACGCTATGATTGCCGATCCGAGACTCGTCGGGGTTCCGTTCGGAACCAGCACTGGCTTGTTGAACACATCGGCGTAGACCTGATTCAGTACGGTGTTGTTCTGCGGGATCCCGCCTCCGTTGATGACCCTCTCCACTGGGACACCATGTTCGGCCATGCGCTCCAGAATGATGCGGGTATGGAATGCCGTGCCTTCGATTGCAGCGAACAACTCGTCCTGGGCGGTATGCACCAGATTCCACCCCAGCGTGATTCCACCAAGCTCAGGATTCACCAGGACCGTACGGTCGCCGTTATCCCAGCTCAAACGCAGAAGCCCCGTCTGCCCTGCGCGGTACTGTTCCAGGCCCTTCGCCAGGTCCTTGACTGTGGTTCCCGCACGACGTGCAATGCCGTCGAAGATATCTCCAACAGCCGAGAGCCCTGCTTCGATGCCTGTAAGGTGAGGATTCACACTCCCGGGAACCACTCCGCAGACGCCTGGCACCAACTGCGTCTCTTGCGCCATTGCGATGATGCAGGTTGAAGTGCCGACCACATTGACGACGTCGCCCTCTTTGCATCCCGCTCCGAGCGCATCCCAATGAGCATCAAAGGCGCCGACGGGAATGGGGATCCCGGCCTTGAGGCCCATTTTTGCGGCCCACTCCTCACTCAGCCCTCCATAGATATGATCGGAGGTCAGATACTCGCCACTGATCCTCTCGCGGACTCCTTTCAAAAGAGGATCGACCGCGACCAGGAACTCCTCAGAGGGCAGACCGCCCCACTTCGGGTTCCACATCCACTTATGGCCCATCGCGCATACACTTCGCTTCACGCCGTCAGGGCTCTTTACTCCGGTAAGAACAGCAGCGACCATGTCGCAGTGCTCCAGAGCAGTCGCAAACTTCGCGCGTTTGGCTTCGTCGGCGTGACGGAGCCAATGCAGCAGCTTGGACCACCCCCACTCGTGCGAGTAGACCCCGCCGCACCAGTCGATCGCCTCCAGCTTCATCTCGTGGGCCTTGGCGGTAATCTCCTGCGCCTCACGATGAGCACGGTGATCGCACCACAGGTAATAGTCATCCAGAGGCTGCAGGGAGGAGTCGACCACCACCACGCTCGATCCCGTCGTATCGAGCGCCATGGCGAGGACGTCTTCTCCACGGACGCCTGTCTGCTCCAGCACTTCGCGTGTCGCCTTCACCAGGGCATCCATCTGGTCAGCATGTGACTGTGTCGCAAAGTCCGGATCCTCCCGCCTGCGATGCAGAGGATAATTGGCTACCGCCGTTCCCAGGCGACCGCGCTCTGAATCGAGCAGGGTCACGCGCACACTGAGAGTTCCAAAATCAACACCAGCTACAACAGCCATCTCTTTCCCACCTCTATGCAGAAAACCGAATGATCATTATGCCTAAAGTGAGTTCCTCTGTCCGTAGGTCGCCTTCGCGCCATGCTTGCGGAAGTAGTGCCGGTCCAACAGAGCGCTGGAT
Source organism: Edaphobacter sp. 12200R-103 (assembly GCF_010093025.1). Taxonomy (GTDB): domain Bacteria; phylum Acidobacteriota; class Terriglobia; order Terriglobales; family Acidobacteriaceae; genus Edaphobacter. The sequence continues at coordinate 1,220,196 of NZ_CP048114.1, forward strand.
ACGCCACACTGCGAGTTCAGCAGAACCGTCATGAACGCCATCTTCGCCACTGCCTCCAGCACCACGGCATTGTGCGCGGCGTCGTGAGGGTCCTTTCCCCAGACAAACGGAGCGTGCCCCGCTACCAGAACCCCTGGGACAGCCAGAGGATCGATTCCCACGAATCGTTCGATAATTGCCTTGCCTGTATTCAGAACGTAATCGCCGTTGATCTCATCATCCGTCAACTCACGCGTGCACGGAACCGGACCATGGAAGTAGTCCGCATGTGTGGTGCCGAGTGCCGGGATCTCCCGTCCGGCCTGCGCCCAGGAGGTCGCATGCTCACTGTGGGTATGGACGACCGCACCAATCGTCGGAAATGCCTTGTAAAGCTCGATGTGTGTCTTCAGATCACTCGACGGATTGAGCGTGCCCTCGACGATCCTGCCCGAAAGATCGGTGACCACCATGTGCTCCGGCTTCAGGACATCGTAATCCACTCCACTTGGTTTAATGACGACCAGGCCCTGTTCCCGGTCAATCCCGCTTGCGTTCCCAAAGGTATACAGCACCAGGCCCCGGCGAACTACTTCCAGATTGGCCTCAAGGGTCGCTTCTTTCAATCTCTCCAGCATCTACGTTTCCTCTTGCAGTCTCCGTGGCGAACTCCATCCGCTCACGTCTTCTGTGCGGCCTCCCACCGAAGGCACAGCACCACAATAGACTACACATTTTAAGAAAACATTTACTTAACATCGTCTCCAGCGGAAACAATCTGCGGGAATTAGGATATATCCCATCCATCTATGCCCCTCACAAAGTCCGAGGCAGCCCGATCCAGCGGCAGTGTAAAAAAGCTTCGTCTCATCCCGCTGCTCGCCGCGACCTACTTTATGGTCTCGGGCGGCCCATACGATCTCGAAGACATCATCGGCTTCGGTGGATATGGTCATGCTCTATGGCTGCTCTTGCTGCTTCCCTTCTTCTGGAGCTTCCCCACCGCCCTGATGCTGGGCGAACTCGCCGCCGCCGTGCCAGCCGAAGGCGGCTTCTACGCCTGGGTGCGCCGTGCCATGGGGCCGTTCTGGGGATTTCAGGAGGCATGGCTCTCACTCTCCGCTTCGGTCTTCGACATGGCGATCTACCCCACCACGTTCGTGCTCTACCTGGAGCACCTCGCCCCTTCCCTTACGCGAGGGCATCGCGGCCTTTTTCTCGAGCTTGCCGTCGTAGCAGTCGCCGTCCTCTGGAACCTCCGCGGCGCAGCTGCCGTGGGCGAAGGCTCAGTGCGGCTCTGGCTGGTGGCCATCTCGCCTTTTCTCATCCTCATCGGGAGCGCCGTCTATGCCGGACTGCACGCTTCGACAGGGCAGTTTGGAGGACACGCGAGCCTCGCTGCGCCACATGGCAAAGCATTCTCGACCGCAATCCTGGTCGCTATGTGGAACTACATGGGCTGGGACAACGCCACCACCATCGCCAACGAGGTCGAAAATCCGCAGCGCAACTATCCCCGCGTCATTCTGCTGGCAGCCGTGATGGTGATGCTCACATACATCGTTCCCATCGCCGCCGTAGCCTGGGCTGGCATTCCTGCGGAACGTTTCTCGACCGGAGCCTGGGTCGATGCCGGAAACATCCTCGGCGGAACCCTGCTCGCCGGCGCCATCGTCGTCGCCGGCTCGCTCGATGACTTCGGAACCTTTAGCAATCTGACTCTCTCGTACACGCGCCTTCCCCACGCTCTGGCAGAAGACGGTTTCCTCCCCGCCGTCTTCACAAAGAGGCTGGCCAACGGCGCTCCCTGGGTCTCGGTCATCGCCTGCGGAATCTGTTGGGCGCTCGCGCTGGGATTTTCCTTCGAGCGCCTGATTACGATCGACCTGGTCCTGTACGGACTCTCCATGATTCTGGAGTTTGCCGCCCTCATTCTGCTGCGTCGCAATGAACCGTCTCTTCCCCGCCCCTTCAGGATCCCGGGGCCGAACTGGGTGCCCATTCTTCTGGGACTGAGCCCGGCGGCCTTGACTGCGTACGCCCTCTACGCCGCCCACACTGAAATCGTCATGGGGATCCCGGCTCTTACTTTCTCTCTTCTTATCGCCGCTGCAGGCCTTCCTCTTTATTTCGTCACAAAACCGGCGCGAAAAAGAAGAGTTGCCGCATCATTAGGCAACGAGATTCCTCCTAATCCTGAGCAGAAATAAGTGAGTCTCGAAAGAGGTTCATTCCGGGAATACCGATTCGCCGCATATCCATCCTGATGTAGGACATATGCCCGATTGACATCTTTGTTTCACTATAATGAAATCATCCCACTCAGGACTTTACAACCAGTTGAAACAATCGTTTCTCTTCTCTGCATCTCTGGCCTCTCTGTAGCACATTCGGAATTTTTCGGGCGGGATAGCGACTCTGGTACCCGGTGAAGGCAACCGTGTGTCTCCGCCGAAGATTTTGCAAGGAGCAGGATGTTTACCACCGTTTCAAAACAGGATCCGCGTTACCAGGCGCTTGAAAAGGGCAACAATCGCCGCTGGCCTGCCTCGGAGTCGGAATCTGTCAGGCGCATTGAGATTTGCCAGAGCACGGATGAGGTCGCTGAAGCCCTCCAGCAAGCAGTGCGCGCCGGTCTTCGTCCCACCATCCGCTCGGGCGGACATTGCTACGAGGATTTCGTCAACAACAATCCCGGCGGCGTCCTGATCGACGTCAGCATGCTGAACGATATGGATGCATCCGGAAGCGGCCACACCTACAAGATCAGCCCTGGAACCCGGCTCGGCGATGCCTACACTCGCCTCTATAAAGAGCACAACGTAACTTTGCCTGGCGGCTCCTGCTACGGTGTCGGTGCTGGCGGCCACATCTCCGGCGGCGGATACGGTGTTCTCAGCCGCCTGCATGGACTGACCGTCGACTGGCTCAGCGCCGTCGATATCCTAACCGTCGACGCCTCCGGGAAGGTGGTCCACCGCCGCGTCGACAAAAACAAGGATGCCGACCTCTTCCGCGCATGCTGCGGGGCCGGCGGAAACAACTTCGGCCTCATCACCGCCTATTACTTCGACAAGCTCCCTCCGGCACCCAAGCAGGTAGCCAACATCAGCATGTCTTTCCCCTGGGAAGACATGACTCCGGAGCGCTTCGAGACCATACTCACCACTTACGGACATTACCTCGAGACCCGCGGTAAGGATCCCGACACCTGGGGGTTGTTCACCTTTCTCGGGCTCTCCCACCGCCAGTCCGGACGCATCGGCATTTCCGCCCAGTTCTGCAATCCCGACGGCACCTGCAACGACCTTGGTCCGCTCAAGGAGTTCGTGGAGTTCTTCAAGCCCTGCAAGCCACTCGCAGCCGAGCCGCAGTATATGGAGCGCCGCCACTCCCCCGAGGCCGGCAACTCACCGGTCCGCAAGGGACCGAATGGCACGCCTGAGCCCTGCACCGATGCTCACATGAGCCTCGCCTCCTGGTATGAGGCCACGGTTCGCGGAGGCGTCGGCGGAGGCACGCGCGCCAAGTACAAGTCCTGTTACATGAAGCGGACCTTCACCTCGGCTGAGACTCGGACCATCTATAAGCACCTCACCAAAGAGATTCCCGGAGTCCAGTTGAGCGGAATTCTCGCCGTCGATTCTTACGGTGGTGCGGTCAACCGCGCTGAGTTGGCAGACCTCACCTCCATCCCCCAGCGCGCCTCGGTGATGAAGCTGCAGTTCCAGACTTATTGGCAGAACCCCGCCGATGACGCCGTACGCCTCAAGTGGATGCACGATTTCTACAGCGATCTCTACTCCGGGCCCGATGTTGACGAGAAGCACAAAGGAACCCCCTACTGGAACCAGCAATATGAGGGTTGCTATATCAACTATCCGGACGCCGATATGCTCGCCTACCCCTTCTGGCCTCAGCTTTATTATGGCGATCAGGGACTTTACCCCTTCCTTCAGGGGGTCAAAAAGCGTTACGATCCGAATAATATCTTTCACTTCTCGATGTCAGTCCGCGCATAATGCGGACTGACATGATTTCGCGGCCCCGGAGTTCGGCTCCGCGATCCCAGGTTTGATGTTCCGTACGGAGGCTTCTTTGGTTCCACCTCTGAATGCACTGTTGTACAGACAACTACACGACCAGTTCGCTATTCCACGAAACTGCGCCTCTCCGGCAACTGCGTCTGTGCGTTTCGCTCAACAGGAACCAGCCTCTAACTCCTACTCCATCAAGGCTTACAAAAAGGAGCTGAACGTTCCCGGCATAATGACCGGAAAAGCCTCGATTCGGGATCTTCGCGTTTTTCGATGGACATATCTGCCCCCTGAGGCTCACAATTCCTTCTCAAAAAAGCGAATCTGTGTGCCTACGAGCGGCTCTGTCATCGGGATAAATACGATTCAAAAGGAGGAGGGACCTTAAGACAGAGAACCGCTAAAACCGCTCTACCGCGGTAAATAGCCAGGTTCACAACAAGCTCACGGCCGAAGACAGAAAAAAAGCATGGGACAGAACCGAACCGGATCCTCCGTAACGGTCGTATCCGCAAAGTCGAATCCCGACGCGCAGCCGTAGAGGCAACACCCACGTAGTACGAAACTTTTGAGGAGACTATCGATGCAACGAAAACAGGCAATACTTAGTTTTCTGTCCGTCCTTCTCCTGGTCGTCTGTTGTGCTGTATCCAGGGCGCAGACGATCACGGGCAGTATCAACGGCACAGTAACTGACCCCTCGGGCGCCGTCGTTCCCAACGCCCAGGTCACGGCCACCAACGTTGAGACCAACGTCGCCACCCAGACCACGACCAATAACGACGGTATTTACAACATCCGCTTCCTCCAGATCGGACAGTACAAGGTGACGATCACGTCGGCGGGATTCGCCACGTCGACCTACGGTCCGTTCTCCCTGGAAACAGGTCAGAACGCCAAAATCGATGGCAAACTCAGCCTCGAGAACCAGCAGCAGAAGGTTTCGGTCGAAGCCGAAGTTGCTCCCCTCATCAACACCGAGAACCCCACCCTCGCGACGACGCTCGATACACGTGCTATTGAGAACGTTCCTCTCGTCGGCCGCAACCTGACCGCCATCACCATGTTCCTTCCCGGCTCGGTCAGCACCCAGCCCAACAGCTTCGTCAGCAATGCGGCCGTCTCCGGTCCGCTGAGCGGCAACAACCCCAACGGCGGCAGCAGCAGCGCCTCCGTCTCCGTCAACGGAAACCGCCAGCAGGCAAACCAATACCTTCTGGATGGTATGAACATCAACCAGACTCTGGACGACATCATCGGCTATGTTCCTAACGTCGATGCCATCGCCCAGGTCCAGGTCATCTCCTCCAATGCGAGCGCCGAGTACGGCAACGTCAACGGCGGCGACGTTATCTACCAGACCAAGAGCGGAACTAACAACTGGCATGGAAGCGCCTTCTACTTCCTCGGCAACTACAACCTCGATGCCAACAGCTGGAAGAACAACTTCACGCATGTTGCAAAAAACTCCTACACCCGCAACCTCTTCGGCGCAACCTTCGGCGGCCCCATTCTGAAGGACAAGCTCTTCTTCTTCGTCGACTATCAAGGCGGTCGCTTCCACTCCGGTGGTACATCCACGGCGAGCGTCTATACCCAGAAGATGCGCAATGGAGACTTCTCCGAACTCTTGGACCCCCAGATCGTGGGCACCAAGACCGTTCAGCTCTATGACGCCACCCAGCCTGGTCTTCCGGCCTACGCAAACAACCAGGTTCCCGTTGTCAACCCGGCCGCACAGTACCTCTTTGCGCACCCGGAGCTCTATCCGCTTCCTAACTTCGCTCCGAATGCCGGAACGCCCACGGTCAACAACTACCATGGCCTCCAAAAGCAGCGGAACTATGGCAACCAGTTTGATGTGAAGGTCGACTATAGGCTAAGCGACAAGGACAGCATGTTCGTTCGCTACTCCCAGATGGACAGCGGACAGACCACTCTGAGCGCCTTGCCGACCAGCTTCAACAGTGCCCCCACCTTCCCCTTCCGTGGTGTCGCAATCAACGAAGTTCACACCTTCAGCTCCTCGGTCATCAACGAGTTTCGTGCTGGCTACACCCGTGTTCAGAACAATGGAGCCGTCACGCTCGACCCCACAGGCGCCTTTGGTTTGAACGGCAATAGCCTCCTCGGCATCCCTGGCGGTCAGCCGTTTGCTGGCTTCTCTGCTTTGGCCACGGGTAACTCGGCCAGCCCACAGGCCTTCTCGGCTTCCAATGGATCAGGCGATTTCACGACCATCGGAAACTCCAACACAGGCACGAACTACACCCTCAACACCTTCCTCTACGGAGATAACCTGACCTGGTCCAAGAACCGGCACACCTTCAAGTTCGGTGCCCAGTTCCTGCGCCAGCAGCAGAACAACTTCTATCCGGGCAACGATGGCTCGATGGGAGGCTTCTACTACCTCGGCGCGGGAACCGCTCGCGGAACCAGTGGCGGATACACCGGAGCTGACTTCGTCCTCAACCGTGCTGGATTCGTCAGCGTAGGCGGCGTCTCCGGACCGGTCGGTATGCGCTCCTGGCGTAGTGCTTACTTCGCACAGGACGACTGGAAGGTCACCCCAACCCTTACCCTCAACCTCGGCGTTCGCTACGAGTTCGTTCAGCCGATCTATGAGGTCAACAACAAGATGTCAACGATCGATCCGGCCAATCCGTCAGTCGTTCTACTGGCTGGCTCTCCTCAGGCTAAGGCAGCTGGATTCAACCGTGCCCTCGTCGATCCTTACTACGGCAGCGTCATGCCCCGTATCGGCTTCGCCTGGCAGGCAACTCCTCGCCTGGTTGTGCGCGGTGGATATGGCATCCAGAACTTCATGGAAGGAACCGGTGCAAATCTTCGGATGACCACCAATCTACCCTTCCAGGGTTCCTATCAAGCCAGCGGCCTTCAGTCCAATACAGCCAATGGCGGAACTCCCGGACAGTTCTATACCGTACAGAGCGGATTCGGTGCTTCCAGCGGCACCGGCGGAGCAACCGGCGTCGTTTATAACGTCTGGAACAAGAAGATCAAGCCAGCCTTCATCGGAGAGTACAGCTTGACCCTCGAGTACCAGGTTAGCAATACGGCCTCTTTCCAGATCGGCTACGTGGGTGAGTCCGGAGCGCACCTCATCACTGCAAACCGGCGCAATCAGCTCGCAGCTCCATGCGTGATCAATGGAGTGGTTCAGGCATTCCCAAGCGGTGGTTCCCCGCAGCCTGCCGGATGCCCCAAGTCGCCTTTCCAGGACACCCCGGGTGTAGGCTACACGGGCAACATCCGTTATACCGACTCCAACGCAATGATGAACTACAACGCCCTGCAGGCGAGCTTCCGTCAGCGTCTGTCCCATGGTCTGCAGTACACCGCGAACTACACTTATAGCCACGCCATGACGAACAGCCTTGGCTTTTATGGAGCCCCTGGGATCCAGAACGCCAGCGCTTATGCCGAGAACGTCTACAACCTGGGCCTGGATTACGGTCCGACCGGCCAGGACGTTCGCAACGCCATCAACTTCAACCTCGTCTATGATCTTCCTCTGGGCCGTGGTCGCAAGTACGGTGCGAACATGCCTCTGTTCCTGGACGAGATTGTAGGTGGATGGAAGGCCAGCTTGACCGGTGTAGCCTATTCTGGCTTCCCTGTCACCTTCACCGCGAACAACAACTCTCAGGTTAACAGTGGCGCTCAGCGTCCCAACCACTATCGGAAGCTCAAGATCGTCAATCGTTCTATGCACAACTGGTTCGGAACCGATCCGTCAGCAATTCCCTGCACCACCCCGGGCGTCGACAATGGTGTCTGCGCCTATGGTCAACCGGCATTCGGCACCTTCGGCAACGCCCGCGTCGGAGCCGAGCGTGCACCTGGCTACCAGACCTTCGGAGCCTCGGTCACCAAGGACTTCACCATCTGGCACGAGCATCAGATCAACTTCCGAGCTGATGCCGACAACGTGTTCAACCACGCATCATGGGGCAATCCTGCAAGGGATATTACCAACCTGACCAACAGCGGGTTCGGCGACATTCTCAACCAGGGTACGCCGATCCGGTCCAACCCAAGGCAGATGCAGCTGTCGGTCAAGTACCACTTCTAACGCACCATCAACCGAAAGGCCCGGACTCTTTGAGTCCGGGCCTTTTCTACTTTATGCAACGCCAGGAACCGGAGAATCCCGACCTATTTCCTATTCTTTGAATACTTTGCGCAGTTTATACGAGAAGAGGATGCAACCTTACATTCGCTCCGGCGCCTGTATTCCGAGATAGCCTAGCGCCCGCACCATCTCTCGCTGCGCCACAGCTGCAGTCGCCAGATACAGTCCGCGCCGGCCCGGATCGGTCTCATTCAGAATATGGTGTCGGTGATAGAAGTTGTTGAACTGCTGCGCCAGCTGGAAGGCGTAGCGGGCAAGATACGCCGGCTCCGAGGTCGCGATGCACTGCTCGATCATCAGGGTCAGCTTTGAGGCCAGCAGCCACGTCTCCCAGACCGTCGTTCCGGCCTCCCCTTCTAGCATCTCTCCCAGATCGAGCGAAGCAAGTGCGGCGAGCGCCGCCTCTGCCGTCGTCCCCGCCTTGCGAAAGATATTTGCCGCTCGCACGATGGCGTACTGCACATAAGGCCCCGTCTCACCCTCGAAGCTGAGCGCATCTTTGAAGTCGAAGGCTATCACAGTATTGCGCGTATAACGCAGCATGAAATAACGCAGAGCGCCCACGGCGATCTGGCTGGCGATCGTTCTCCGCTCAACCTCGGCGAGATCGGGATGCCGCGCATCGACCTCCGTGCGTGCCGCCGCGATCAACCGATCCAGCAGGTCGTCGGCCTTGACCCCGAATCCCTTTCGTCCACTGACCTCAATGTACGCCCGCCTCTGGTCCTCTTCGCTGACCGTATATCCCAGCTCGAGCGCGCACCGCGGCGTCAGCGCGACCATCTCGTAGGAGAAATGCGTGTAACGGTCAGCCTCTTCTGTGAACCCCATTCCGCGCAGGGCCTGCACCACCTGCGTCTGTGGATCATTCTGCCGCGAGTCAATCACGTTATAGATCGCATCAGCGCGCCCGAAGACCGGATGGTCCGGATCGCTCTCGCCCGAGGTCGAGATCCAGCAGGTATGCGTCGGGTATTCCCGGAATCTGCGATAGCCGAAGTCCTTGCCCTGCAGCAGCCCGAACTTCCAGAGGTGGTACGCAATGTCTTTGCCGACGTAGGTCACAGTGCCGTTCGAACGAACGATAACCTTGGCGTCTTCATCCGGACCATCGGCTGGATCGGCTTCCGTCTGCGCTCCATTGACAGGAGCGCGCCGCATCACCCAACAGCCCTTATTCTTGCCCTCGGTCTCGAGATAGAGCACCCCTTTCTCGATCATCAACTGGCGAGCCGCATCCCAGAAGTGAAGATGAAGAATCTCGCTCTCGCGGGGCAGAAAGTCATATTCGATCGAGAGCCGCGCCATCGTCTCGAGATGCCTGCGCAGGACCGCAGTCGCGATCAGATCTGCAATCTCTGCCGTGTCGTTTCCACCCCGTTCGATGGCGTGAAGCGTCTCCAACCGCAGCTGCTTGCGCGCCGCCGCCTGGCTCTCGTCCTGGGTGTACCACTGCGAGACGCGGGCATAGAGATCCCAGCAGTAAAAATCGATCCGCTCTCCCTTTTCGTTCAGCTCGGTTAGTAATGCGCGGGTTCCGGTCAGATCGAGCCCCGCAAGATGAATAAGGCCGACCACGACATCCGCAACCTGCACGCCGGTATTGTCGATGTAATTTTGAACACCGACCTCGTAGCCGCTCTTGTAATCGTCCCGGCGAAGAAGGCGCTGGAAGGTATCGCCAAGGATCGCGTTCCGCAGGTGCCCAATATGGGCAGCCTTGTTGGGATTGATGCTCGTATGTTCCACCAGCCGGAATCCAGGACCGCCGACATCGGCATGCCGGTCCTGGGCCATCTCACGTGCGATGGCGGCGCGATTCAGGCGCACGTTGAGATACCCTGCGCCAGCAACCTCAACCGAGGCGACTCCTTCGGGCAACGCGACGGAAAGCTCCGCGACCAGTTCAGTTGCAATCGCCCGCGGCGCTTTTCTCAGGCGCTTGGCCAGCTCAAAGGCGACCGGCAAAGCAAGTTCGCCCAGTGCAATGGACGGCGGTTGCTCTACGGCCAGGTTGGCAAGACTGACGTCATATTTCGCACCGAGGATAGCCTGAATGCGGACGAGAAGAGACTGTTGAACGATACGATACATGCGCTGGAGATCACCGCTCGGTTGGGGTTTTATTCAGTTTACGCGACTGAAGTCAGCCTTTCAGCGTCGCGAGACTTCTTTGATTGCCAGGCATTCGTTCAGGCGGTCTGAGCCGTCGAGATTCGCGAGAAGCACAGGCGCAGCAGTGTGTGCGTTACCTGGTCGTAGTCGTGCCGCAGAACCTCGCCTTCATGGAGAAAGTTACCGGTTACCGGCTCGACTCCGAGCTGGCGGATGCGGTCAAGGTCCGTGACAATAGGCTCCTGCCCCTCCCGGGCGTACTGGGCGAGGGTCCCAGGTGAGATAGGGGCGGTGTTGATCAATGCATAGTCAAAGAGATCTTTTCCTGCGCCACCTGCATGTTCCAGGATCTTCTCGATATGCTGCGAGGCTGTAAGTCCCAGAGACTCGTTTGCCTGCGTCATCAGATTGCAGATAAGCACACGGGTAGCCCGCGAGGCGGCGATCGCCTCCGGGATGCCTCGAACCAGCAGGTTGGTGACGAGAGAGGTATAGAGCGATCCGGGGCCAAGCGTTATCAGATCGGCGTTGGCGATGGCGTCAAGCGTTTCCGGTAGGGGATCAACCTCAGCAGGGTCCAGCATCAGTTCGACGATGTTCCTCTTGCTTCTGGTGATATTGGTCTCTCCCCGGACGAGAGAACCATCGTCCATCTGCGCGGCGAGCGTGACATTCGTCGTGGTGGCGGGAAAGATACGTCCGCGAATGGCCAGAATGTGAGAAGAAGTCTGGACGGCCTGGGCGAAGTCACCGGTGATATGGCACAAAGCCGCCAGGAAAAGATTTCCGAAGCTGTGGCCCTGGAGCTCTCCCTGGTCGAAACGATATTTAAACAGCTTGGCCAGCGTGTACTCATCTTCCGAGAGGGCCACCATGCAGTTGCGGATATCGCCCGGAGGAAGGATATTAAGATCGTCCCGGAGGCGGCCTGACGATCCGCCATCGTCTGTCACGGTCACAACGGCGGCAAGCTCACTGATCAGGTGGCTGGAAACCGCAGAAGATTTGCTGGCATCCTCTGCGCGGGGCCGTCTGCGCCTCTCTTGTATGGGAACATAGCGTTTTAGGCCACGCAGAAGAGTGGAAAGCCCCGTTCCTCCGCCGATCGCAACGACCCGAAGCGGTCTCTCGACCTGTCCAATTGGCTTGAAAGAACTCAAAAGCACCCCTTTGTCAGTGCACGAGCTTGCATCCATGGTACTGGACGGAGTAGTCGACCGCACAGAGGTGCGCTAAACGTTGAATCAGACCTCGGGGTAGAGTAGTTCGGTAAAGCGAGGATCATCCGCCATATCCTGAAAGTCGGAGTCTGCGCGCGCCTGAATGCGGTTGCGTGGATTGCGGCGAATCGCCTCGGTCAGATGCTCCAGGCAGGTATGGGAATCGCCCGTCATGGAGGCGATTACGGCGAGCCCATAGAAGGCATAGTCGGCATCGCCGTTCTGCTTCAGAATTGTCTGGAACTGCTCCTTCGCATCTTCGTAGTGACCGTCATTCAACAGGGACACTGCGTAGTCATAGTGTTCCTCGTGACTGACGAACCTGGTCTCGCGCTTCTCCAGTTGCGCATTGGACGCATTGATATACATGCGAATGCGATCGGAGAGATTGCCTGCCCCGGCGACCAGGAGCTTCTCAAATGCGGTGCGGGCCTTCTCGAACTTGCCCTCCTGCATGAGCCGGACGGCAGCCTCATAGCCAGCAAGCAGCTGAGCCTGCGATGGATCGTTCGCCGGGGTAACAGCACCAGCAAGGGTGCGAGTGGAACGCTTGGAAGCTGTAGCGGTCTTTGTGGTCTGTGCCATGATTTGTCGTCTCGCCTTGAGGCGCACTCCTCAGTCTGACATTGTATCGACGGACTGAATTCATATATTTTCGGATTTATACCCACCAATGGGGTTCAGGTCAACTCCCAGATAGTGTCAGACTTCCTGCAGCTCCACTTATCCTGCCTTATATTTTATGTTTGTAGATCGCCGGATTCAGCTCCGGATCGTTGTACATCTTCATCTGACGATAGAGCTTGAATCGCCGCTTCCCGGAGGCAGCATCGTGCAAAAAGGCCCCGAGGGCCATTGTGAGGTCGCTCCGCTGCTCCAGAAGGACCCCCAGCCGTTGGAGGTTTCGCTGCCGGTGCGCATCACCTGCATCCGTGCGCTCCGCCTGTTCACGTGTGTGGAAGATTTTGAGTGCGAGGATCGAGAGCCGGTCGATCATCATTCCCGGGGTTTCTGAGTGTAGCGGCGCATGAGGAGACGCGCGCATAACGTCATCAAGCAAAGAGAGAAACTTCAGGTCGATCTTTTCAATCAGGTCGTTGCGGTATTGGTTCAGGCGATCGATGGAATGTTTGACGGCTGCAATCTCCGTATCGGATGCGTGGGGATCGCGTGCCTTGTCTTCCTCATGCCAGAGATCGAAGTTGGCACGATGCTGCGCTACAGTCAGGTCGGCCAAGGCTTCTGATACGTCGGATACAGGGGGGAGAGAACGGTGCCAAATCTCCGTTCTCTCATCCTGCATGCGGGTTAGGTCAGTGACATTCGGCAGCTGTACGTTCATGTCTTAAAACAAGACTTTACCAGCTTGCAATCCCACAGCTCTTGCAGGAAAGAGTTGGAACCCGCAGACTAAGGAGAGACATGCCCTCCTCCCCCATGAAGAAGGAACTCAGCTCAGCCCGGCGTGTGCTCATCTATCGGCTGGGAAGCCTGGGCGACACACTGATTGCGCTGCCGGCTCTGCACCTTGTGAAGAGGGCCTTTCCGCAGGCAGAACGGCGCATGCTGACCAACATCCCGGTCAATGCCAAAGCGCCTCCGGTCGCGGCTATTCTAGAAAATACGGATCTGGTCCAGGGCTACTTTCGCTACACCGTAGGGACCCGCAGCGCTGTCGATCTGGCCCGTCTGTGGTGGACGCTGGTGCAATGGCGGCCAGATGTCCTGGTGTACCTGGGTTCGGCCCGCGGCGTCGCTTCTGCAAAGAGAGACGATAACTTCTTCCGGCTCTGTGGAATCCGTTATCGATTCGGTGTTCCCCTCACCGAGGACATGCAACAGAACAGATGGGATGATTCAACACAGTCTTTCGAACCCGAGGCCTCACGGCTCGTGCGCAATCTGGGCGAGCTCGGCAGCGGCGACCTGAACGCCCCGGAAAGCTGGGATCTGCATCTTTCCTCCCAGGAAATCTCACGCGCGGATGAAGCCCTCGCGGATCTGGAAGGTCGGCCCATCATCGCTGTCAGCGTAGGGACGAAGGTGCAATCGAAGGACTGGGGACGCGAAAACTGGCGTGAACTGTTGAATCGCCTCGCACTGCTCTATCCCGGTTATGCGCTGGCTCTGGCAGGCGCTCCTGAAGAGAGCGAAAGCAGCGATTTCGCAGCTGAGGGCTGGCGCACTGCAGGAGGCGGACCCGTCACAAATTTATGTGGCCGCCTTAAGCCACGGGAAAGCGCGGCGGCTTTTCGTCGTGCTCGGGTCTTCATCGGGCACGACAGCGGGCCGATGCACCTGGCCGCTTCTGTTCAGACGCCGTGCATCGCTATATTTGCAGCTCGAAACAAGCCACGCATCTGGTTCCCGTATGGAAAGAATCATCGGGTGCTCTATCACAAGACAGATTGCTGGGGATGCGGCCTGGAGACCTGCATCGTTGAGAAAAAACGTTGTCTTACATCAATCACAGTGAATGAGGTTGTCGAGCAGGTGCGCTCTGTTCTGGGGTAATGCCACCGAAGGTCGTTTACAAGGTTACGCAGCGAAAGATGCGATGATGAGATAAAGGAGACGAACCTACTGCATGTTGCCGGAACTTCATTCCATTCTGAACTTACTTGAGGGCGGGTTCTCTCAGCTCAAGGTCCTGGTGATAGGAGATATCATGCTGGACCGCTACATTCATGGCGAAGTCGAGCGGATCTCTCCTGAGGCGCCCGTTCCCGTAATCCGACATGCGCAGCGGTATGAGCGTGCGGGAGGCGCCGCCAATGTTGCGATGAATCTTGCCGGGCTTGGCTGCCAGACGATTCTCGCCGGGTTCTGGGGCTCAGATGCCGAACAGGCAGAGATTAAAACGATTCTGGACCGGGCAGGCGTGGACACGGTCGGGGTCGTCTCCAGTTCCCTGCCAACCATCTCAAAGACCCGCATCGTGGGTAGAATGCAACAGTTGCTCCGGCTCGATATCGAGAGCAGGGAGGCTCCTCCCGCTGTGGAGCTGGACCGACTGATCGAACGGGCAACTTCGCTGGTCGATAAGGTCCATGCGGTCATCCTGTCGGACTACGCCAAAGGCGCGCTGTCCCGGTCTGTCTGCGAAGCAGTGATTCAGGCAGCCTCTGCAAAGGGTATTCCGGTAATGGCAGACCCGAAGACACCCGACCTGAGTAAATATGCCGGGGCAACTTCTGTCTGCCCCAATCTCTCCGAACTTTCTCTGGCGACGGGAATACCCGCTCACCAGACCGAGGCACTTCTAGAAGCAGGGCAGCTTCAGGTAGCCAAACACGGCATTCAGTTCTTGACCGTGACGATGAGCGAGAAAGGGATTGCCGTGCTTTGGCCCGAGGGGCGGTATCACTCCCCTGCACGAGCCCGCGAGGTATTCGACGTGTCCGGCGCCGGAGATACAGTTATCGCCACTCTGGCCGCCTCGTTTGCCGGCGGATTGCAGGTGGAGACTGCGGTCGACCTGGCCAATCTTGCCGCCGGGATCGTTGTCGGCAAAATGGGAACTGTGCCGGTCGCGCAGCATGAACTGATCGCCGCACTTACTCCGAGCACGACCCTGGCAGCGGGCGAGAAGATTCTGGATCGCGAACGGATCGCGAAGCGAGTGGCGGAGTGGCGCTCCTCTGGAGAGACGATCGTCTTCACAAACGGCTGCTTCGATCTGCTGCATGTAGGGCACATTACATTGCTTGAGGACTGCCGCCGGTTTGGCACGAAACTCGTTCTAGGTCTGAATGCCGATGCCTCTGTATGCAGGCTGAAAGGACCCACCCGCCCAATCGTGCGGGAAAATGAGCGGGCGCGCGTTTTGGCTGCGCTCGCGGCGGTGGATGCTGTTGTCCTGTTTGAAGAGGACACGCCTCTCGATCTGATACGCGAGCTTAAGCCTGATGTACTGGTTAAGGGTGGTGACTATACGATTGAGACCGTGGTCGGGCACGAAGCGGTGCAGGAGGCTGGAGGGCGTGTGGAGATCGTGCCCACGGTCGAGGGCTTCTCGACAACCAATATTGTTCGGAAACTCATGGCAACTCAGGAGAAGGAAAATTGATCATCGTTACGGGCGGCGCAGGCTTTATTGGAAGCAATCTGGTTCACGAGCTTAACCGGATCGGCCATAAGGATATTCTTGTCGTCGACAATCTGGCGCCTGCCCCCAACCTCAGCGGACCGAAGTTTCTCAATCTGCATGGCGCGGAGTTCTCCGATTACATGGACAAGCGTGAATTTCGCGAGGTTCTCAAGGCTGGCCTGATTGACGGGAGCAAAGTTCGAGCAATTCTCCACCAGGGCGCCTGTTCCAACACACTCGAAGACGATGGCCGCTACATGATGGACAACAACTTCACCTACTCCAAAGAACTGCTGCACTTCGCGCTCGAGCACCGGATTCCCTTCGTCTACGCCTCGACCGCCGCAACCTATGGAGCCAGCACCTCCTTCAAGGAGGTGCCTGAGAACGAGAAGCCGCTGAATATCTACGGTTATTCAAAGCTTGTCTTCGACAATTATGTGCGGCGCCTTATGCCTGAAATTAAAAGCACAGTGGTCGGCCTGCGTTATTTCAACGTTTACGGCCAACGAGAACAACACAAAGGTCGCATGGCGAGCGTGATGCACCACTTCACGAAGCAGCTCAAAGAGACTGGCGTTATTCGAATGTTTGAAGGATCGGGTGGGTATGGCGATGGAGAACAGCGCCGTGATTTTGTCTATGTAGGCGACCTGGCCCGAATCAATATGTTTTTTGCAGGATTACTGGCCGATCAGAAGGGCCCTCAAAATGTCCAAGCAGTTGTGAACGCGGGAACCGGAGAAGCGCGCACCTTCAAGGCCGTCGCTGAAGCATTAATGAGCGTTCATGGCCGGGGAAAGATCGAATACATTCCATTTCCCGGGGATCTCAAAAATCGGTATCAACACTTCACGCAGGCAGACGTTGAAGGATTGCGGAAGGCCGGTTACGTGGATCCCTTCACCGCTCTGGAAGACGGAGTCAAAAAGACATTTCCTCAATAACGCTTACAAAGCGATAGAGAAATGCGGTATAAAAATGCCTTGGGTATAACCCCCGAGGATTAATACTTTTAAAACAGCAGAAAATCAGCCAATTCCGTGGCCTGTGGAAGACACGCGCTTTCACAGCCTTCCTTTGTATTCGCTTCGCGAAATTGAGGATAGGTGCAATGTGTTGAACGAATGGTAACAGTGGGGTATTTTGATGAATTGCATTGACGAAAAGCTTCAACCCATCTTCTCCGAGGTTACTCGCCGCAACTGCGGCGAGCCGGAATTTCATCAAGCAGTGCATGAGGTTCTTGAAAGCCTGGGTCGCGTCGTGGCCAAGCACCCGCATTTTCTCGACCAGGCACTGATCGAGAGGATCTGTGAACCGGAACGTCAGGTCATCTTCCGCGTTCCCTGGGTGGATGATTCCGGCAAAGTGCAGATCAATCGTGCTTTTCGCGTACAGTTCAATTCGGCACTCGGTCCTTATAAAGGCGGGATGCGTTTCCATCCCTCGGTAAATGTCGGAATTATTAAATTCCTCGGCTTTGAGCAGACCTTCAAAAATGCATTGACTGGAATGCCGATCGGCGGCGGTAAAGGAGGATCGGACTTCGATCCGAAGGGTAAGTCGGATGGCGAGATCATGCGTTTCTGCCAGTCGCTGATGACGGAACTGCATCGCCACCTGGGTGAATACACGGATGTTCCAGCCGGCGATATCGGTGTGGGCGGCCGCGAGATCGGCTACATGTTCGGGCAATACAAGCGCCTGACCAACCGCTACGAGGCGGGAGTCATCACCGGGAAGGCACTGGCCTACGGTGGCTCGCGCGCGCGCACTGAGGCGACAGGCTATGGCAACACTTACTTTGTGCAGGCCATGTTGCAGACCAAGGGCACCGATTTTGAGGGCAAGAAAGTTGTTGTCTCAGGGTCGGGCAACGTGGCGATCTATACGATCGAGAAGGTTCAGTCCTTTGGCGGGAAAGTCATAGCCTGCTCCGATTCCAGCGGTTATGTCGTGGATGAGGGCGGTATCGATCTCGAACTGCTGAAGGAAGTCAAGGATGTGCGGCGTGAGCGCATCTCCGAATACGCAAAGGCAAAGGGCGTCGGAACGTACTTTATCTCTGCCGACAAAGGTTCGGTATGGGATGTGCCATGCGATGTCGCCATGCCCTCAGCTACACAGAATGAACTGTCTGGCAAGGATGCAGACACCTTGGTGAAGAACCGTGTGATTGCTGTGGGAGAAGGAGCGAACATGCCCTCGACCCCGGAAGCCATCCAGGTGTTCCAGACTGCGGAGGTATTGTTTGCTCCCGGCAAAGCGGCCAATGCGGGAGGCGTAGCGACGTCGGCGCTGGAGATGCAACAGAATGCCAGCCGCGACAGCTGGACCTTCGAGCAGACGGAGGAGCGGCTCGCAACAATTATGCGCAATATTCATGACACTTGCGCTGCTACCGCTGAGGAATATGGCGCTCCGGGCAATTATGTCCTGGGCGCTAACATTGCAGGTTTCGTCCGTGTGGCCGAGGCGATGCAAATGCTGGGTGTCATCTAAGCTAAGCGCGTTTTCCGAGCCGCGTTTGCGACTAAAGACCGGCGGTGCAGGTGAGATCCTGCTTCGCCGGTTCCAGCGCCACGATGACACAAAGGATTGTCCTGAGATCTACTGCGATATAACAGACAAGTTCCCAAACATCACGTTGCGGCGTTCGTTCTTACCGCGGGAACTTTAGTCGTTCCCCGGATCTGTAAATTGTTTGAGTGATTTTGGTGAGAGCGCTGGGGCTCGAACCCAGGACCAACGCCTTAAAAGGGCGATGCTCTACCAACTGAGCTACGCTCTCATTAACTCCAAGTTAGCACATTCGGCAATGTAAGTCGCGCTTCCACTGCGTTCATTTACGAATCTGTTGTGAGTAAACATCGGAATCGGTTGTTACTACCTCCTCGCTTCGAGAAGAGTCCCCTGAACAACTCTGTTTTTAATCAGCCGTGGCGGTAGATGGCAAACCTTGACGGCTCCATTTGCGTATGCACACGGCAGCGAGGTGTGGGCACTCTTCATCAGCACCACCCAGTCGACTCCCGCGGGCGAGAGGGTAGCGATGCGGTCCTGATCGCTTCGCTCACTTAACCGGGACTGAAGGGTCTGACCGGTCTTCCATGCGGACGTTAACGATGGAGTGATTGCGGCCTCCCCACCATCTTTCGAATAATCCGGCAGGGCGCTTCGTTCCGCGATCGCGCGGAAGGACTGCGCATCTTCGCCCGGCTTGGTGATGTAGTCGGAATCAAGCGCGAAGAGAGCGTCTTTCGGAGTATTGTTGCGGATCCACTGAAATGCTTGCACCCACGGATTCTTCTGTTGCTCCGAAGGAAGCTCGATGTGGGGAGACGATGGGAATGTTCGGCGCTCTGCGAAGAACATAACCGCCGCGAGAATGCCGAACATTGCTGCCCATCGCAGCTTCTTCCTCCCCAGCCAGACAGACAGTTGCGCGCCCACGAAGAGAATCATCACCGTGTAGATGATCTGGAAGACGCGAAGCGGCTGCAGGCGGGCTACGATCAGGCTGGCGGAGTCGGGTCGCGCAAAGAGAAGCGACACGATCACAGACGCAATGCCCGCTGTAATGCACATGCGTGCCAGAGCAATGCGGCCGGGATGATCGCCGGACCTTTGTCTTGCGAATGCAATAAAACCCAGGATGAGTAGGGGCCCCGCAAGGCCTATCCACTCATACCAGTGCCACTGAGCCAGGAACCAGTAGTAACGGGACATCGCAACCTGACGATATTCCAGAGGCTCCGGCTGCTCAGCAAGCCGCAAAATCAGAGCTACGAGAATAGCCCCGGCGGTCAATGCGCCTGTTGCCGCGAGCCACGTCCGGCGCCTGGGCATCGATCCCGCCGCCAACGCAAGAATGCTGCCGAAACCATAGGCCGCCATCAAGGGATGCATGAGCGCAGCAACAGCGAGAAAGATACCAGCCTTCACGAGAGCGGAGACATCATACTCACCGTCTGTCCGAAGCTTCATCAGAAACAGGAGTGAGTAATAGATTGCGAACAGTGTTGTGGGGGTAGAGATGCTGCGTGCCGTGACGTAGGGGTCCATCAACATCAGCGATGTGCCTGCGACCGGAAGTGTAAGCCACGTTGCCAGCAATGCTATTGAGCCCTGGCGCGCTCTTCCCCGAAAGCATTGTTCCCCAAAAAGCCAAGCCGACCATAGAGTGGCCCAGGTGGTTCCGAGATAAAGCAGCAGCAGAACCGTTTCGAGCCTGAGAGAAGATAACCGCACGAGCAATGCCACGAATGGCGCGAAGATGGAAAAACGAAGATGCCCCAGAACGAACCCTGACTCATGAGGGTACATAGTGGGCCACAGCACTCGTTTGACGCCGGCCAGGTACAGGCCACCGTCTTCAGCATAGGGGTGATAACCCTGCACAAGGAAGGAAAAGATCGTCAGAAGACTAACCAGCGCAATTGGTTTCCAGCGTTGCGCCAAGGCCCCAGTGCATAGCTGCGCTTTCGCGCCGGGCATCTTTAAGAGCGAGACGGTCGAGGTTGCCAATATCCAGGTACTCCTAAGGGTTAATCTTTCCCGTCTGTTCCGGACTGCCAAAGTATCTGTTTCGCGGACCGCCTACGCAAGCACACCGTATTCTAAGACGTATTCTTTCTGCTTCTGGTCTACCGGGAAACCTGTGAATCGTGACGTTACAATGATGAAAGATCAGATTGATATTGTTTTACTGTTTTTGGTAGGTCCTTCTCTTTGCAGACTTCAACGCCTCAGACGCGCTCCCGCAACCTTGTGAAGACCATCCCCGGCCTTCTCGTAAGCGCCTTTTTCCTGTGGTACACGTTTCGCGGAATCCATCCTTCCGAATTCCGCTCTCTTAGTTTTGTCCATCCCGTCTGGATCGCAGGGGTACTCGGTTTCACCCTGGTTGGCTACACGCTTCGTTGCGTCCGCTGGGCGCGAATGCTGCAGTCGGCAAATGCCCGGTTTGGGACATGCGCCCGCGTCCTGATGACGTCTCTGGCTGCGAATAACATCATGCCGCTTCGAATCGGCGATATCATGCGCATCTTCACCTATGCTCCTGATCTCGGCGTTGCTCCCTCTGCTATCTTCAGCACAGTTATTCTGGAAAAGTTGCTCGATGTCTTTGTGGTTGGCCTGATCTTTGTGCAGACGGCAGGTCGGGACCTGCCGACCAATATCCGCCGGGGAGCCGATGCAGCGCTCCTGATCTCCACGGTAGGTCTTCTCGTTCTGATGTTTGGAGCGGGGCAACTCGAGGCGCCGATGCGAAAGATCTTCGCTTCGCTTCCACAGAATAAGCTGATTGCCAAAATGGAGCATTGGCTCCTGTTGGCCATCAGCACACTTCGTCAGATGGGCATCCGTGGCAACATCGTGCTGTTGCTGTACAGCGCGGTTATCTGGTTCTGTGAAGGCATGATCTTTGTCTCTGCCATTCATCTCGTGGGTATCCAAACCGATCTACTGGGACCGTGGGAGGCAGTTTCGTTCGCGAATCTCTCCTACATGCTGCCAAGTTCTCCAGGAGCGATTGGCCCGTTCGAATGGGCCGTAAAACTGGCCCTTGCAAGCCATGGCACCTCGAGGGCAATTGCCGCTGTCTTCGGACTGGCAATCCATGCATGGATGCTGATCTCGGTCACAGGTGCAGGCGGACTCATCTTTCTCGTCCACCGCTTCCGGAGCCATAATCACATACCTCTGCTAGAGGAGATCGAGACGCTTCCTACTGAATTGCCCTAGATCTTGGGCCTGCCTTCCATATTTCTACGCATTCAGAATCCCAGGTAAGCAAATCTCCAGTCGCTGACTGGATGTGAGCCTCATATCCAACCAATCTTGGCGCCGCCATGCCTGGCTTCCGAATTACATGGAAGGACTGGCGGCAGGCACAATACCGACTAACAGAGCGGCTTCAGGCGATTCCACCGTCCGCTTAAGCTGACCGCAGGCGGCGTAGATATCGCGGCCTCTCGGGCGCCGGATATAAGCTGGCATACCACTCTCGATCAGCATCTTCTGAAATACCGCTACATCTTCTGGCTGAGGTTGCGTGTACGCAATTCCCGGCCCGGGGTTCCAGACAATCAGGTTGACCTTGGCCCGAAGCCCCTTCAAAAGCTCCAGCACCTCGCGTGCGTGCTCCGGCTGGTCGTTGACACCTCCCAGCAGCACATACTCGAAGGTCACCCACTCCCGCTTGCTGAGAGGAATGGTCTTGACCGCCTCCAGAAGCTCGGCAATCTTCCACTTGCGCGTAATTGGCATGACTTCTTCACGAACCCGATCGTTTGAGGCATTCAGGCTAAGCGCCAGCTTGGGCCGGATAGGCTCCTGGGCAAATCTCCGAATTGCTGGCTCGATTCCACTGGTGGAGACGGTCATGCGCGACTCCGGAATCCCAATATGCTTCGACAGAATCGTGACGCTGCGGATGAAAGACTCATAGTTAAGGAACGGCTCTCCCATTCCCATAAAGACCAGGTTGATCCTGTCTTTTCCGATCTTGATGCCGTGCCGATTCAGAACCGCTACCACCTGGCCAGCGATCTCCCCTGCCGTGAGGTTGCGCTTGATACCAAGCTTGGCCGTCAGGCAGAACTGGCAGTTGACGGCACAGCCAACCTGGCTGGAGATGCAGATCGTCGCGCGCCGGTAACCGCTCCAGGCAAGCGCTCCCATGTTTCTCGTGTCCCGCTTACGCCCCGGCTCGGGAGAGAATTCGGAGACGTTCCCCTCCAGGCCTTCGATCTCCTCTTCCTCCAGGGAAGCTTCGCTTCCATCCCCACGTTCGCCGCCATCTCCGTCGGGCATCCAGACGGTCTCAACCGTCTCCCCGTCAGAGAGACGCATCAGATAGCGCTCCGTGCCATCGACAGACCGAGCGGCCTGCACGATCTCGGGCAAGCCGACGCGATATCCTGCCTCCTTGAGTTGCCCGCGAAGTGCTGTCGGGAAGACGGTTACCTGGTCCAGGTCCGTAACTCTCTGCGAATAAAGGGCATTCGCCAGCTGAGCAGCCCTGTAGGGCTTCTGCCCCATGCCTTCCATCAATATCTTTAGCTCGTCGGGAAGGGCTCCAAAGAGCGCTTCCGAGGCTTTCGAATCAACATCCTTTATTATGTTAGACATAAACACCAAAACCTGAACTATTCCCTTGCCTTTCTACAGTTTACGCCCATTTCAGTGTCTGTGAAACAATAGGGATATGGCAGCGTCGACTCTGATTGAAGATATCCGCCTTACCCGTCGTGTACCCAGAAGCATCCGCAAGACCGTTCTTCCTAATGGCCTGATCGTGCTGACGGAGAGCATGCCTCATCTCCGCAGTATCTCGATGGGCGCATGGATCGCCTCGGGTTCGCGCGACGAGGCTTCCGAGATCAACGGTCTCTCGCACTTTCTGGAGCACATGGTCTTCAAGGGGACGACTACGCGTTCAGCGCGCCAGATTGCCCGCGAGGTCGACACCATCGGCGGAAATCTGGATGCATTTACCGGGAAAGAGACCATCTGTTTCAACATCAAGGTCCTCGACGAGCACACCTCGCAGGCCCTCGACGTTCTTTCCGACCTGGTGCTCCACCCCACCTTCACCCCCGAGGATCTGGACCGAGAAAAGGGCGTCATCCTCGAGGAGATCAAGATCGACGAGGACAACCCCGACTACCTGGTGAACGAACTCTTTACCCAAAACTTCTGGAGGGGCGACGCGCTGGGAAGGCCGATCCTCGGGACCAGGAAGACCGTATCGAGCTTCGATCAAGCCACTCTCTTTAACTTCTATCGTGATCGCTTTGCACCGCGGAACATCATCTTTTCGGCTGCGGGCAACCTGGAGCACGAGAGCTTTGTTGCAGAGGTGGCACGGCGCTTTGGAGAACTGGCCCCCGGTTCGAGCCAGCCTATTCCCCGGCGGGAGGCTCCTGTTTCGACCCCGCACATTACGCTCAAGCGCAAGAAGGCACTCGAACAGGTCCAGCTCTGCCTGGGAGTTCCCGCTCCCGCCATCAGCCACCCTGACCGGTACGGTATCTATCTGCTGAACAGCATTCTGGGCGGAGGTATGAGCTCCCGACTCTTCCAGACCATTCGCGAGGATCAGGGACTGGCTTACTCGATCTTCTCGGAGATCTCTCCCTTCCGCGACACAGGATCGCTCTGCATCTATGCCGGCGTTGCAGTAGACAATACACGGCAGACGATGGAGCTTACCATGCGCGAGCTGCGGCGTCTGAAGCAAGAGGCTGTCAGTGCCGGTGAGCTAGGCCGCGCCAAGGACCAGCTGAAGAGCAATATGGTAATGGGCCTGGAAAGCGGCTCCAGCAGGATGGCCAATCTCGCCAGGCAGCAGATGTACTTCGGCCGCTTCTTTGGTGTTGAGGAGATCACCTCGGAGATCGAAGCTGTAACTCCGGAAGATATTCAACGGCTGGCGCGCGACCTTTTCCGGCCTGAAGCCATGGCCGTCGCCCTGCTGGGAAATCTTGGCGAGATGAAGGTTGACCGCTCGGACATCGATTGCTGATAAAGTTTTGATGGATCGCACTACGCAAAAGACGAGGAAGACGATGAAGGCAGGCCGTCAGGGGTTGAACGACCAAGATCAACACAGCAGCAGGGCAGATAGATTTGAAGAGGGGTTCACCCTTATTGAGCTTTTGATCGTCATGTCGGTCATGCTGATCCTGATGACTCTTGCCGTCCCGCAGATGCTGAAGCTGACAAAGCAGGCGCACGAAACCTCGGCGATTCAATCGGTCCGCACTATCGTCCAAGCTGAGCTACAGTACAACTCCATGTACCCGGGCAACGGATTTGCCTGCTCGCTCTCCCAGCTGGGCGGCGATCCCAAGTCCGGCGCTCCGTCCGCGCAGGCGGCTCAGTTGATCGACGTCGGCCTTGCCACTGGCAACAAGGCCGGATACACCTTCGCTATTACCAACTGCAATAAGGTAACGGTGAATAATCAGGATATGTACACCTCTTATGAGGTGACCGCGGTACCAACATCCGTCGGAAAGTCAGGCGATCGTGGATTCTGTTCCGACGAGAACAATCGCATCACCTTCGATCCAGCAGGCGGCACAAACTGCACGCAGCCAATCCAGTAATGCGTAAGCGGATTCTCCTACTGCTTCTCGTCGCATTCTGCGCGCCGCTCTGTGCCCGTGCGCAGGACGCAGATGTTTTGCTGCGCCGCATCGACGACCATTACAACCGGCTCAAATCGCTTCGAGCCCGATACACCGAGCACTATGCCGGAATGGGCATCGACCGGACCGAGTCCGGAACGCTTCTGCTGAAAAAGCCCGGACGCATGCGCTGGAGCTACGACGAGCCGGAAGGAAAGCTGTTTGTCCTCGATGGCAAGTTCGCCTGGTTTTACTCTCCTGGCGACGCTCAGGCGCAGCGCACCCCGGCAAGCAAGCTCGACGACCTCCGCAGTCCACTGCGCTTTCTTCTGGGGCATACCCAGCTCAAAAAGGAGCTGGTCAACGTCAGCGTCACCGAAGACAGCCACGGCATCCATGTCGCCGGCGTTCCACAGGGAATGGAACAGCGTATCCGGCGACTGACGCTCGACGTCACCGCCTCCGGGCAGATTCAGCATATGAAGCTCGAAGAACTGGATGGCGCGATCACTGAGTTTAGTTTCACTCAGGTGCAGGAGAACGTGCCCACACGAGAGGCGGATTTTGTCTTCTCACCTCCTGCGGGAGTGTCGGTCGTCGATGCGCTCCCTCCTGTATAAGGGCAGCGAGCCCTTTTATCTTCCCTTCACTGAAGACCCGCAGCATCTCCCTATATGCCTTTTCCAGAAACGGAAAGGGGTAAACTTTTAGAAAGCACATTGAAGAAGGGATTGCACGCGGCCGCGGGCTGCGCCATGACGTACAGATAAATGCCTACCTCGACCATTCCTGTTTTTTCCACGGAAGAGTTTTTCTCCGCTGTTTATTCCCTGGATCCCCAAATTGCGGTCTTTGACTGCGACGGCACCCTCTGGTCCGGAGACGCCGGATCTTCGTTTATGAAGTGGTCCATCGAGACCGGACTGGTTTCGCGGGAAGCCGCCGACTGGATCGACGCCCGCTATCGCGCCTATCACCGCAACGAAGTGTCAGAGATTGCCATCTGCGGGGAGATGGTTCAGCTCTACCAGGGGCTCCGCGAGGACGAGCTGCGGCGTGCCGCGCACGATTTTTTTTCCAGCCAGATTGAAAAGAATATCTTTCCCGAGATGCTGAAGCTGATCGAGGAGTTGCGCTCGCGCGGCGCCGATATCTGGGCAGTGAGCTCCACCAACGACTGGGTGATCGAAGAAGGCGTCCAGCGATTTGGCATACCTGCTAACCGTGTTCTCTCGGCGCGAGTCGAGATAAGGAACGGGATCGTCTCAGATCGACTTCTGGATGTACCCACCGACGAGGGCAAAGTGGCTTCCCTGGAACGAGTAGGGATCACTGCCCCGGATGCGGTCTTTGGGAATTCCATCCATGATGCGGCCATGCTGGGAATCGCGCGCCGCGCATTCCCGGTTAATCCCACTGCTGGTCTTATGGAGCAGAGCCACCGGACAGGATGGCATGTTTACTACCCCGCCTCCGTTGCATCAACTCAGGCATAATTTGCAAGGCATCCACCCACGTCTTAGCGTCTAATACAGTTGGAGACAGGTGAAAGAGCCTATTCGCAAACTGAGGGACCAGCAAAACGCTGCTGCTGCGACGAAGCCTGTCAGGCTGGTGGTGGCTGCGCTGATTGTCCGTGAAGCCGAACCGGGCCTGGAAGTGCTCGTCTGTCAACGCAAGCCCGACCAGCCGATGAGCCTCAAGTGGGAGTTTCCCGGAGGCAAGATCGAGATGGGTGAGACGGCCGAGGCCGCGCTGGCCCGTGAACTGGACGAAGAGCTGGGAATCAAGGCGACCATCGGGAGGCGCGTCGCCCGCGTTCGCCATAAATACCGCAATGGTGGAACCATCGACCTTCAATTCTTCCTCGTCCGGGAGTTTGCCGGGCCCATTGAGAACCGTATCTTCAACGATATGCGCTGGTCTGCGCTGGAACGATTGCCGGAGTTCGACTTTCTGGCCGCCGATCTTGGCCTGATCCGCGACCTTTCTGAGGGAAAGCTGATCTAGCTGAGTAGCAACTCTTTGGGATCGTCATTCTGAGTAACGCGTAGAATCCCTGTATCTTGCCCGGAATACCAGAGACGCTTCAGGCAGAAATACGGAGATTCTTCACTGCGTTCAGAATGACGGATCGAAGGATTGAAGCCCGGGGAAAACGACTCTAGTGCGCACCGTGCAGACCATTCCACATCAGCACAACTGACAGACAGATAACGATGACAGTAGTCAGCCACGCTACCAGGTTGAACCACCGCGAGTTGGTGTAGGTGCCCATTAGTTCAGGCCGGTTCACCAGACGAAGCATGAAGATCAGCACCACCGGCAGCAGGATGCCGTTGAGCACCTGGGAGCCGATGATGACGTTGATTAGGGGGAAGTTAGGGATCAGCACCACCGCCGCGCCCATCGCCAGCAGAAGCGTATAGAACCAGTAGAAGAACTTCGCATCTTTGAAGCTCTTGTCCAGGCCGCTCTCGAAGCCGAGTCCCTCACAGACCGTATACGCCGTCGACAGCGGAAGAATGCACGCTGCGAACAAGGAGGCGTTGAACAGTCCCGCGGCGAACAGGATGAAGGCGTACTGGCCTGCAAGCGGCTTCATCGCATCAGCTGCGTCCGACGCCTCTGCGATGTTCCGCATACCGTGCGTGTAGAGCGTAGCCGCACAGGCCACGATGATGAACCACGCCACGACGTCCGTGAAGATCGACCCGACGATCACATCCAGCCGCGAATGCTTGTATTGCCGGACGTCAATTCCCTTCTCCACGATCGAGGACTGCAGGTAGAACTGCATCCACGGCGTAATGGTCGTGCCGATGATTCCGACGGTCATGTAAACGTAGTTTCGGTCGCTCCAGACGCTGCGGCCCGGAACGCGGACTGTCTGCACGATCGCCTCGTGCCAGTTGGGACTGCTCAGCACACCGGCGAAGATATAAGCGATATACACCGTGCTGGCCAGCAGAAAGACCTTTTCGACGCTCTTGTAGTCTCCTTTTACGACCAGCGCCCAGACGATGAACGCACAAAGAGGCACGCTGATGTATTTGCTGACGTGGAACAGCTGCATACTGCCGGCGATGCCCGAAAACTCAGCCATCACATTGCCGAAGTTCACAATGACCAGCAGAATCATCATGAAGAAGGTGATGCGGAGACCAAACTCCTCGCGAATCAGGTCGCTCAGTCCCTTGCCCGTCACGACGCCCATCCGGGCGCACATCTCCTGCACGACGATCAGCGCCAGGGTGATCGGAATGATGGTCCAGAGCAGCTTATAACCGTACTGCGCACCAGCCTGCGAATAGGTAAGGATCCCGCCGGAATCGTTATCCACATTGGCGGTGATGAAGCCCGGGCCGAGAACGGCAAACAGCAACAGCAACCGGCTTCTCCATCTACGCCACAGTGTCATCCAAGCCCCTTACTACCCATAGAGAGGACAGTATCCGGCTAGCCAATCGTGCGCCAGCCATGAAATGTACAGTTGAGCCGGGCGAGTACCCGGCCGTACTAGAGTAACCCGTTTTGTGGTGAAGCTGCTCTATTCGATTCCCAGCCGCTTCCAGATTGCGTCCACCCTGGCCTTTACCGCCGGGTCCATCTCCAGCATCTGGGGCCATGGGCGTTCGAATCCCTCGGCTTTCCACTTCCTCGTGGCGTCAATGCCCATCTTGCTGCCATAGTTGGGCAGCCGACTGGCATGGTCCAGCGAGTCGACCGGCCCCAGTGTGAACTGGATGTCACGCTCCGGGTCGATGTTGTTGGTCGTCCGCAGCACCACCTCAGCCAGATCCTGCACATCGCAGTCCTCGTCCACCACGATGATGCATTTGGTAAACATGGCCTGTCCCATCGCCCAGATGCCATTCATCACCTTGCGCGCCTGCCCGGCGTAGGACTTCCGGATCGAGACAATCATCAGGTTGTGGAAGACGCCCTCCGCCGGAAGGTTCACATCCCGTATCTCGGGCAGTGTCAGCTGCATCAGCGGAAGAAAGATCCGCTCCACGGCCTTGCCCATCCACGCGTCCTCCATGGGAGGCTTGCCGACGATGGTCGCCGCATACACCGGATCGCGCCGATGCGTAATGCAGGTGATGTGGAACACAGGATAGTCGTCCTGCATGGTGTAGAAACCCGTGTGGTCGCCGAACGGGCCTTCGGTTCTCAGTTCTCCAAGCTCGACATACCCCTCCAGCACATACTCCGCATTCGCCGGCACCTCCAGATCGACTGTCTCGGCCTTCACAAGTTCCACGGGCTTCTGGCGCAGAAAGCCCGAGATGATGTACTCTTCCACGTCAGGCGGAGCGGGAACGATGGCGCTGAAGGTCGTCGCCGGATCGGTTCCGATCGCAACCGCCACCTCCATGCGCTGATCCCGAATCTTGCCGAGAGTCACCTGCGGGATGGTTTCCACCGACTCCGCGACCGTCGTACCGCCAGCGGTAAGGGCCATCAGGTCCACCGCCGCGGAGGCACTCGGAGACGTCCCCCGCAGACGCTCACGCATATGCTCCGCAGCTACCTTCTGCCGCTGCCAATGCATCCCTGTCGTCTTGCCGTCGTAGACCTGCATCCGGTACATCCCGACGTTCCGTTTGCCTGTCTTCGGATCCCGGGTGATCACGCAAGGGAGCGTGATGAACTTTCCACCATCGTGCGGCCACGTCTTGAGCACAGGCAGCCGATTGAGATCCACGTCGTTTCCGCGCAGGATGACCTGCTTGCAGGGAGCATCTTTGGCCGGGATCACCTTCGGGAAGAACGCGCCTACCTCTGCCAGCTTGGGCAGCATCTTCAGCTTGTCTATCAGGCCCGCAGGGGTCTCCGGCTTCAGCAGGATTCTTATACGATCGGCGATGGCGTCCAGCGAGTCGGTCTCGAGCGCCAGCTTCATGCGGTGCTCGCTTCCAAACTGGTTCATTAGAACGCGGGCGCCCGGATAGCCTTTGACGTTTTCAAACAGCAGCGCAGGACCACCAGCCTTTGCTGTGCCGCGGCCCATCTTGGCCGCACGGTCCGCGATCTCGGCCATCTCCAGGACAGGATCGACCTCGACAGCGATGCGCCTTAGCTCGCCAGCCTTATGAAGTTCGTTGATCCAGTCTCGCAGGTCGTTGTAGGCCAATGCTCTCTCCTGCCGCATCCCGATGCGGTCCGTTGTCTATGGTAAACGGCCAGCACGGGATGCGGAGGAGGCAGCAACGCCCCTTGTCAGAGTTTTACGAGGATCTTCTTCTGCCATAGGATCCAGTTGGGAATGAAACAGACCAGAACGAACACAATGGCGAACGCCACTGAAGTGTTATTTGTTGATCCATGAGAAGCAAAGATATGCCAATAGATCCAGCGCCCCGCGGTGAGTGGCCGGCCGTCAGCAGTAATGCCAGACAAATGGATCAGGGCGATCGTCTTCTCCACAATTGCAGCCATAACGTAGGCAACAATTGCATTTGAGCCAAAGACCAGCCACGGCCACGTCAGCCACTTTCCTACCCTGGTCTCGTTGAATTTCCTGATATCGATCAGCCAGTAGCATGCGGCCAGGCCTACCAGGGCGCACCCGGCAGCGAAGAGAACGTAGGAGCTCGTCCACAGCTTCTTGTTGATCGGAAACCAGATGTTCCAGATGTAACCCGAAGCAATACCGGCCAGGCCTGCGAGAAACAGCCCGAGGGTACATTTGCCCGGCGTAATCGAAGGCGACTTCCCACCTGCGCGCCGCAGCCAGAGAGCGGAGACTGCTCCCAGCAGGGTCGTCCCGACCGCTGGGATTGTGCTCAACAGACCCTCCGGATCGCGGGTCACCTCATACAGTCTTCCTGTGTGCAGCGTTCTCTGAAAGAAGCCCATGATGCCGCGGTCTAGCCACGCAGCCAGGTTACGATCCGGGTCCAGCAGAGGAATATCACGCGTAGGAACTCCAAAGCCCGGTACTGGAACGAAACGCATCAGCAACCAGTAGCTGACTAGCAGCGCTGCCGTAATTCCGAGGAGCGTCTTGGCCTTTTGCGTCTTGAGACAGATCAGGCCGGCGATCAGATAACACAGAGCGATACGCGACAGCACACCATAGATGCGCAGATGGCTGAACTGAAAGAGGGGGACCAGGTTGATCAGCATCGCAACCACAAAGATCGTCACCGCACGCCGCACTGTATGGATCGCAAGGTCGCGCTTGTTGGCGCCGCGCTGCAATCTCGAGTGTGTAGAAAGAATGATCGAGATACCGACGATGAACAAAAATGTCGGGAAGACCAGGTCGGTCAGCGTCCATCCATTCCACGCAGAATGCTCCAGCTGCGTATAGACGTGATGGCCGTCTCCGGCATCATTTACCAGGATCATGAATGCGATGGTGATCCCACGAAGGACGTCCACGGAAAGTACACGTGAAGACGGTGCCTTAAAGGTGCGGGTGGATGCCGCGATCGTAGGATCGGCGAGCGTTGTTGAGTGGTCTGCCATGGTCATCCATCATCGCTCACAACCGGCTGAGTTGTGCAACTTTTTCTCTGGGAACAATCCGAAGGCCTTCGGGGTCTAAGACCCTAAAGGACGCATTCCTCGCAGATGCGCCCCGAACCGAATCAGGTTTTGGAGGTGCCTATGTTTGAGGAAAGTATGGTCGAATCCTTTGCTATCCCTGCTCCGGAAACCCGGCGATGGACGATGGCAGCGTCCCTGTTCTTCCAGATCTCAGTGGCGCTGGTTCTCGCCACTTTGCCGCTGCTCTACCCGGAAAGTCTCACATCGCATCTGATAGCGCCTCTGGTATTTACGCCTCCACCTCCCAGAGTTCCAGTTCCTATTCAGCAATCACAAACCTCTACAGAGAACTCAGCACAATCGACAACAACCCCGATCATCGAGCATCTCCCGAATCCCTTGTTTTCCAGTCATAGGACGCTGAGCAGCGAAGATGCACCTGTGATTTCGCAGCGCAGCATCAACATGGGCGATGCGATCCCCTCTCTAGTGACGGATCAACCATCGCACAGCCCATCTGTAAGCGCTGCACCGGTTCAAGCACGACCAAAACCGGTTCGAGTCTCTCAACTGTCCCCCGGAATGCTCCTAACCCCGATCCGTCCCGTCTATCCGGCAATTGCGCGGGCCGCCGGTGTTTCCGGACAGGTGGTCGTAAGTGCAGTCATCTCCAATACCGGAACCATCGAAAGCTTGCAGGTCAGCAGCGGCCCCGAGTTACTCAGACGTGCAGCACTGGACGCGATTCAGGCGGCTCGATACAGGCCTTTTCTCCTGAACGGCCAGCCTGTTGAGGTGCAGACGACAATCACAGTCAGCTTCCGGCTCGGGGAATAACTCAGACGACTGGAAGGACCTTCTTGGTATCGGACGTGGGTGCAATCTGCGCGGTCAGCACTCCGGACGTCGGCGTATCTACGACGTAGTCGATCAACGGATAGCCTGCAGCCTTCCAGCCGTCGAACCCTCCCCGGAGCGGGCGAACCCTGTAAACACCCAGCTTATGAAGCTGCAACGCCAGCTTCGCGCTGGTCTCTTCGCTCGGGCAGGTGCAGTAGAGAACTACATCCCGGTCGCGCGGAATGATCTCGCTGTGCTGACGAATCTCATTGGGGCCGATTCGCAGAGCGCCAGGCAGTACCCTGGGATCAGGCAGATAGTCCAGAGGATGACGCAGGTCCACGATGAAGGGAGGCGTATTCCCCTGCTCCTCCGCCTGGTCCATCATCTCCTTCAACTCAGCTGGTTCCAGCCTCATATCGCGAACCTGCTGCAGAAACTTTCTCTGCTTCAGAAATCGGTAAGCCATGATCCCAAGCACCATGAGAATGAAAATGGCGAAAGCGAAGTGGCCGAGCCAGTGAAAGAAGCGCGCGCTCTTCTGCGCGATATCGCCAAAGAAACGGCCCGCAAGCAGAAATGTCTCTGCCCACAGAATCGATCCGCCAAGGTCCCACAGCAGAAACCGCCCATATGGCATCCCAATCTGGCCCGCAATGGGAGGAGCCACTGTGCCCAGACCGGGGATAAATTTCGACAGCAGCAAAGTCGCCGGTCCTCGCTGAGAAAAATATCCTTCCGTCTTGCTAACGCAGGTCGAGGCCTCCAACGAAAAGCGGCACAGCAGACGAAGCACGCTGCCGCCATACCTGCGCCCCAGGTAGTACCACATCGAATCCGAAAGCATGCAGGCAGCAAGCACCGCCAGCAGCGCATAGATGTGATGGACCTGCTGCGTTGCCGTGAGAGTTCCTGCCATCAGCAGCACGGGAATGCTGGGCACAGGAACCCCGATCTGTTCCACAAGCACCCACAGAAACAGGATCAGGTATGCGTAATGTACGAAAAAGGCAAGGGCGATCGGCATAACAGGTGGTCCATCTCGTCTGAACGTATGCGGATTGGATGAAGAGACGTACCTTAAAGATACACAGTCCGGTCAACCTCGAGTTGACCGGACTGTGATGTTAGTCCCGTCGCGTTCTACTTTTCAAGAACCAGCGGCATCTCCACAAGATGCTCCGTCAGAAACCACGACTGCAGTTCGTTGGGACGAAGCACATCGCTCACTACCAGGTCATTCGTTCCCTGATCGCCAACCTCGTCAGCAGCTTCGGAGATTTTAAGGCAGCTCTTGATGATGTGCTTATGAGCCTCAAGCAGCCGTGAGATCTGCACCGGGACTGCCTCTCTGCCGCGCGGGGGGCGGGCGATCTTGGTCATCTCGGCTGCATCCCCGCCCATCGCTACGGTAACGCCGCCGAGAAGCTGGACACGCTCGGCGATTGTATCCACAATCTCGACCTGCTCGTCGAAGTGCTTATCAAACAGCAGATGAAGCTGGTAGAAGGTGGGTCCGGAGACCTGCCAGTGATGCTTCTTGTACATATCGCGCAGCGTAATCGAATCGGCTAGAAGCTGATTCAGCTTCGCGACCATATCTGCCCGGACCTCAGCGTCCAGTGCATGGGGAAGGTCTTGCACGACGGTACCAAACTTCTGAATTTCATGCGCCTGAGCATGCCAATGCGGAGTTGCCGCAGGACTAGCGGCGCCAGCTTTCTTACTGGAAACAGCCATATCCACCTCTCTAGAAATACATCTTCCTTCTATCAGATGCGGAGGTGGATATGGCGGTTTCTTGCTTTGTACTTCAGTAATTTGAACTACTTGACGGACACAACCGGCGTGACCGAGTAGCCCGGACGAAGCGTGTGATCATTATTCTCCTGGTCCAGATTAGTGAAATCGATGCGGACCGGAATTCGCTGAACTACCTTCACATAGTTCCCCGTGGCATTTTCAGGCGGGAAGAGCGAGAGCTTGGAGCCGGTAGCTCCTCCGATCTGACGAACAACGCCGTGGAACTTCTTTCCTCCCAGGGCGTCCACCTTGATCACGACCTTCTGGCCGGCGCGCATGTGCTCCAGCTGGGTTTCCTTGAAGTTCGCCGTAACCCACAGGTTGGTCAGAGGAATAATCGTAAGAAGATCCTGACCAATCGAAAGGTTCTGTCCTATGTTGACGTTCTTCTTGTTCACGATTCCGGTCGCTGGAGCCAGGATCTTGGTATAGCTCAGATTGAGCTTCGCCTGATCGACCTTGGCCTGTGCCTGCTTTACATCTGCCACCGCGGCGTTGTACTTCGCCTCCTGTGCCTTGACCTGGCTCGGCCCATTCCTGGACGCCTCAAGCGCTGTGGATCGTGACTGTGCCAGCTTCTGCTGTGACTGCCGTACAGCTTCCTGCTGCGCGATCAGCGTCGCTTCCGCCTCAAGGACGGAGGCCCGGTTGGCAGCAGCCGCAGCTACGGCAGCATCATACTGCTGTTTGGAGATGACATCCTTCTCCACCAGCGGTCCGTAGCGCTCCACGTCGAGGTCGGTCTTCTTTGCGTTGGCCTTCGCCTGCTCTACGCGGGCATTGGCAGCTGCAACCTGCTTGACCGCTTGGGCCACAGCCGCCTGGGCACCCTGCACATCGGAGCTCGTCGTGCTGATGCTGGTCCGGGTCGTAATGTTAGTGATCGGCACGTTTACATTGGCCTGGATCGCCGCAGCCTCGGCGCTGGCCAGATTCGCCTGCGCTTGTTCCAGCGCTACCTGGAAGTCCTTCGGATCAACCTCCGCAAGAAGATCGCCAGCCTTTACCTCCTGGTTGTCCTCCACGTAGACCTTGATCACCTGACCGGCAATACGTGAGCTTACCTGGTAAAGATCGCCATCCACCTGCGCGTCGTCCGTGTCTTCCGTAAAGGTGGAGTGCCAATAAAACAGCGCAGCACCGATTGCGAGAAGCGTGATCACTGCAATGACGACCAGCTTGCGCCGGGACTTCTTCTCTGGAGATTCGTCTTCCAGCTCCGGCGCATTATCTCTGTTTGCGTCGTACTTCTTCTCTGCTTGCTCTGGCAAGGTTACTTTCCTCCGAGATAATCTTTGTATTTTGTCTGGGCGGCTCCTAGGGCACGCGCCAGTGAAAGCTTGGCAATATTGTGCTGATACAGGGCGCTGATGTACTGATCGTTGGCCTGTTCGGTCTGGGATTGTGCCTGCGACACCGGAAGATTGTCAGAGACGCCGGCTTTAAACCTCTGCTGCGCCTCGCTCAATGCCTCGGTGGCCAACTCGACATTTGAATGCGTCGCCTCCACCAGCTTCGCCGCAGCCTGGATGTCAAGAATAGCGTCTCGCACGTCCTGGTTGACCTGCTGGGCCTGATCGCTGAGCCGTGCCCGCGCCTGTTCGTAGTTCGCGGATGCAACTTCGTTCTGGCCACGGGTTTTGGCAATCTGCAGGATAGGAACCGTCACCTGGCCAGTGGCCGTATAGCTGGAGTGCGAATGTCCGGGAGTCTGTCCCAGATCGCCGAAGTCGCCCACGAAGCTGGCGACGGGAAGCTGATAGGCCCAGGCGGATTTTTTCTGCGCATTCGCGGCCTTCACCTGCTCGCCGGAAGCAGCCAGGTCCTTACGCTCCTTCAGGGCCTCATCCACACTCGCCTGCGGATCCAGGTTGTCTAAGGCTGCATACGGTGCAAGGTCGGTCAGGTGAAACTCCTGGTCGAGCGGAAGTCCGATGACGCGCGCCAACGCCAGCTTGTCTTTTGCCAGCCCATTTTTGGCGGCGATCAGGGTCTGCTGCTCGTTCTGGTAGTCCACCTGCGCGCGAAGCACATCGAGCTTGGGGCTGGTACCGGCGTCGTGCGCAGCTACAGCCTGATCAAGCGTCACCTTCGAGGTCGCCAGTTCCGCCGTCACAGCCTCAATACGCGCCCTGTCCGCAATGCACAGCAGGTACGCATTGCCCACCGTCAGGACAACCAGGTCCCGGGCGTCTTCGGCAGTCAGCTTCGCCGCTGCGAAGTTATGTTTGGCTGCGAGATAGTTCTGAAACGCCGACAGATTGAAAAGATTCTGTGTAAGGTAAGCCCGGAAATCGACTACCTGAAACGGACCGACGATCGGATTCAACCCGGGAAACTTGAGCCCATAAGCGGCCAGGTTGACCTGCTGGACATTGATGCTGGCTGCGCCGGTGACCGTGGGCAGAAGTGCCTGCAGCTCTTCCAGCCGTTGCCCATTTGCGTTCTTCTGCGCTGCCCCCTGCAGAATCATCCCAAGGTTGTTGCGAAGGCCACGGTGAATGGCATCGTCCAGCGAAAGATCCAGCACGTTGCCGGTCGCTTTACCCTCCACAATCGAGCCTTTGAAGGAGTCTTGCGAGACCTGAGCGCCGTTTTGGCCAGATGCCGTATAAAGCTGCTGCTGCGCCCCTGCCATCGCTGAGCTCTGCGGTCCGCTGCTCGGCCCGGTCTCGGTTGGCCTCGGTTGATTTCCGGAAGGAGCCGTCTGTCGTTGCTGAGCTAACGTGGGCAGCCCGCAGAGCGTCAGACCGATAACGACCGCAGTTCCGCGGAGAAGACGTGCTACTTCTCTGTCGATCGCCCGGTTTTCGACGACCTTCCCGTTGCGTTGCACCATAGGTTCGATATTAACCGTATCCCGTGTTTCAGCGGGAACCTGCCTGTACAGAGAGGTGGGCTGGCCCATCGCTGGCATTGTTATAT
Organism: Edaphobacter sp. 12200R-103; assembly: GCF_010093025.1. Classification (GTDB taxonomy): domain Bacteria; phylum Acidobacteriota; class Terriglobia; order Terriglobales; family Acidobacteriaceae; genus Edaphobacter. Next base: position 1,257,005 of record NZ_CP048114.1, read on the forward strand.
GAACTCTGATGCTTTTCATGGTTTTGAAGGCTCAAAAGTTTCGCAAGCAATTGAAGATCTGGGAGTTTTGACCTCCTCCCATGCAATAAACTTCTTTCTGGACAGAATTTTCCAAAGATAAAAGAAAACTGGAGGATCGATGGCGGAAATTGGGGTTGCAGTAATCGGTTTTGGGCTGGCAGGTCGTGTCTTTCATGCACCATTTGTGAGCGCCGTTCCGGGCCTGAAGCTCGAGGCGATCGTGCAGCGGAGAGGCGACGAAGCCGCCCAGGCCTATCCCAACACCCGTATTCTTCGCTCCGTCGAGGAGGCGCTTGCAGACAGCAGCATCTCCCTGATCGTTGTCGGCACGCCCAATGAGACGCACTATGCCCTGGCTAAGAAGGCTCTCGAGGCCGGCAAGCATGTGGTTATCGACAAACCCTTTGCCGCCACAAGCGAGCAAGCGAAAGAGCTTCTTGAGCTTGCCCGCGCGAAGAAGCTGGTCCTTGCCCCCTTCCACAACCGGCGCTGGGACGGTGATTTTCTGACGGTCCGCAAGGTTCTGAAGTCCGGAGACCTGGGCCGGGTTGTCACCTTCGAATCTCACTTCGACCGCTTCCGCCCGCTGCCCCGCGAGGCGACCTGGAAGGAGTCGGCCAACGCCGCCAACGGCATGCTCTTCGACCTCGGCCCACATCTGATCGACCAGGCACTGGTTCTCTTCGGCACGCCAGAGTCTATCACTGCCAGCGTCAGGCGCGACCGCGACACGACCGAGATCGAGGATACCTTCGACATCACCCTGCACTATCCCCGTCTCCAGGCAATCTGCCGCGCCACAATGCTGGCCGCGGAGCCGGCTCCGCGCTTCCTGATTCATGGCACACGGGGCAGCTTCCGGAAGTACGGCCTGGATCCCCAGGAGCCTGCACTGGTCGGTGGGGCGAAGGTTCCCATGATGGGCGACGCGCGAGAGTGGCTGGGCGAGCCGGAATCTGCGTGGGGAACGATGACCGTTGCTCCCGACCCTGACCAACCTGGGCAGCTGACGCGCACGACCATCAAGACCGAGGCCGGAGATTATCGCGGCTACTACGCCAACGTCCGCGACGCCATTCTCGGAAGCAGCAAGCTGGCTGTGACGCCGGAAGACGGTTACCGGGTCATCCGCCTGCTGGAACTGGCCCGGGAGAGCAGCAACGAGGGTAGAACGATCCCTGTTCAGTTCTCTGCCATTTAGGGCATCTTCGCCATAGCCGCAAGGTAGAAGAATCATTGGTTCATCTGCGTGGAGCGGACCGATGATCTGCTTGATAGATTGGATTCTATGAGTCTCGAGATGAAAGTGATGGAGGGCCTACCGGGAGGTTTCCTGTGGGCCGCGGTGAAGGCAGGCATCAAGGCGAGCGGCAAGTCGGATCTCGCGGCCTGCCTGGTGGATGGCGTAGCCCAGGGGGCGGCAGTGTTCACCTCCAACCAGGTCGTTGCAGCCCCGGTAACAGTAGGCCGAAACCACATGTCTGCAACCGGCGGAAGAGTCGGGCTGGTCCTGGTCAACGCCGGAAATGCCAACTGCGCCACGGGGCAGGCAGGTCTCGATGCCTGCAACAGCACCTGCACGGCCGCAGCGGAGACCTTCGGATGCATCTTTGACGAGGTCTTCCCTTCCTCCACAGGCATCATCGGGGTTCCCTTTCCCGCAGACAAGGTGATCGCAGCACTACCCGAGCTGAAGGCTTCGCTCGGGAACAGTGCGGAGCATGCGAAGAGCTTCGCCCGCGCCATCATGACCACGGACACCCGGATGAAGGTGGCACAGACATCGCTCCACACCGATGATGGCGAGATCAGGATCTTCGGGGTCGCAAAAGGCGCAGGAATGATCCACCCGCAGCTGGGAGCTCCCGTGGCGCCGCACGCCACCATGCTGGTCTACCTGTTTACTGATGTCGAAGCAGAGAGCTCGCAGTTGCGAGAGCTGATACCCCTTGCAGTCGATAAGAGCTTCAACTCCATCTCGATCGATGGCGACACCTCGACCAACGATACCGTTCTTCTTTTGGCCAGCGGCGCCAGCGGTGTGCGACTGAATGATCAGAACAAGGCTGCCTTTGCCGCGGCTCTCAACGAAGTCTGCCAGAAGCTGGCCTATGCCATCGTGGACGACGGAGAGGGCGTGACTCACGTGGTAACGCTGCACATCACTGGCGCGCGCAATGAGTACGAGGCCCGACAAATTGCAAAATCCATCGCCCACTCGCCCCTATGCAAGACGGCATGGTCGAGCGCGGACCCGAACTGGGGCCGCCTGATGGCCGCTGCCGGATATTCCGGGGTCGAATTCGATCCCGCGAAGGTCAAGGTGCGGATTGGCGAACAGCCGGTGTATGAAAACGGTATGCGCTCACCTGATTTCGACGAAGCACGTGCCCATACGGTCATGCAGCAGAGGGATTACACGATCCGCATGGATATGGGACAGGGCGACGCAGAGTGCAGATTCATCACCTGCGATCTGACGGCGGAGTATGTCAGGATCAACGCAGACTACTCGACGTAGGCAACGATATCCGGCTCGCTTTCTCACATCAGTTGCACGCATGCCAGAACCAGTCCCAATCCGCGGCCGCAGATTGGGACTGGTTCTGGCGTCAACCGTACGTCTGGTCGGTGCTCTGTCCGACCTCGATGATATAACCATCAGGGTCACGGATGTAGCAGCGGATCTCGCCATACTTGGGGATTGGCGCCGTGATGAACTCCGCTCCGCGACTCTTCCATAGTTCATAACACGCTTGAATATCCGCAACCCGGAAATTCAGAAAGCTATTGATGTGATTCGGGTCGGGAACGCTGAGCGACACCGTTGGTTTATCCGGTGTCGGGCCGCCCCCTACGTTCACAATCATCCAGATATTCGCGAGTTGAAGGTACCCAGGCGCATTCCCGTCGCCTCTGCTCAGAATGCGAGCCCCGAAGATCTTCTTGTAGTAATCGAGCGATCGGTCGATGTCGGCTACAGTTAGAAAATGTGCGATGCTCATCCCTTCTCGCGGAGGCATCTCATAGCTCTTCTGGTCGATTTGTACGCTGCTCATTGATGGCTCCAATTGCGATAAAGGATGCCCATCTGGGCGGTTGGCCTACAGTTCGGCGGCCTCCGCAAAAAATCGCCGACTGCGGTTTTCATTGATATACCCACTCCATGCCTGCCTCCCTTTTTCAAGTAGCTCTTTCCGGGGGCGTCCTGATTCTTATGAAGCTGAAACCGACTTCTTCTTCCCATCGAGTGCCGGCAAAAGAAGTTTCAGAAGCGCGTGATCAGAGAACGGATTCTGGCCTGAGATCAATTCGCGATCATGAACAACATAGCTGGTCCATGGAGCGAGCACACTTACGTCACCGCCTGCCGTACTCAAGGCGAAGTCCGGGTAGAAGCGAACCTTTCCACCAATCTCAAGCGGCTCACGTTGTTGTTCTTCCGCTGTCGAAAAGATAGTCATCTTATATCCAGAATAGATCCAGCCTTGAGCCTTCGCATGTGCTCCAGCGACATCGCCCGCAGCAAGCGCGGCGACAACCTCCGTCGAATTCGGAAGAGCCGCGAGAAGTGAAATCGGGCCATGGCAAAGGACTGCCGTCGGCTTGGATGCTTGATGAAAGTGTCTCAGCACTGTACCAGCGTCGGGATCATCGAGCAGGTCCATCATCGGACCATGGCCGCCGGGGACGAAAACAGCGTCATATTGATCCAGGCCCGATGCAATGACATCTGAGATACGCATTGGATTTTTAAGCCCATCCAAGGTGTCGCGAAATTTTAGGTAGTCCTGAAGCTTAGCCTCGTCTCCACCGAAGAAGTCGGGGACAGCCGAATGGACATCCATTTGTGGCGTGTTTCCTTTGGGGTTAGCGAAAGTGATCTCGTAGCCTTCGCCCATCAGAGTGCGAACCGGAACCGTAAGCTCGTTGAGATAGTACCCCGCGCCGGTATAAACCTTGCCATCTTTCAAGGGCAAACCATGACCGCTCGAAACGAGTACTAAAACCTTTCCTTTTGTCGTCATTTTGTTCTCCTGTTTGAATTTGAACTCGGATCTACTGAACATGAGTTAGCCCATCGTCCGCCACTTCCTACAAAATGCGCATGGCCTGCCACCGCGATTGAACATCAACCACGGCTAATTGGTCTCCTAATGCGGGCACGGCGCCGCATCCTGATCGAACAGCTTCCGGTCGAATATCACCAGTTTTCTGGAGCCCGATCAAAGTACTGCAGGTAACATCGTGCCAGGCTTCTTGTGGCCGGCGACAACAATCGCCGGGTTCAGCACGCCGCTAACGGTCCGGGTACTGCAATCCAATTCTTTCGACTTTTGGAAATGGCCCTTGGCCGCTCGCCGACTAACACTTTCCCGTAACGGTAAAGCGTTCACACTCATCGCGGTCGACGCGATGAGCGCGGTCACGCATATGGTACCTTTCAGCCCATTTGCGTCGTCCATCTGGCGCTCCTTTCGAGGTCAGAGCGAGCGATTTTTGCAAGGAAAGATTAGCAGAAGCGCGACGAATGTGGATCGATTCAGATCTTAAGTTGACAATAAAACATGCCAGTACACTCATTGAATTCTGTCGAAAGCCTTATAAGTTCTTCATCGGTTACGGACTATCGATGGTACAAAAGTTAAACTTTGATAAAGTCTTCCGGGAAGCTCCTGAAACGGAGCTACACACTTGGTAGCCACGGAAAATTCTGGATTCCTAATACTTCCCGTTGGTAAATCCCCGCCCCCTAGCAAATAGCGATTCGCTCCTAATAGGCGCTCGTGTAGTTGCATCCTTATTAGTAGCTCGGTTAGTACCTCATTAGTAGCTCGGTTAGCACCTCCCAATCTAGGAGGAATTCCCTTCAGCTCGCCATGCTTTGTGAACGTACTGTTATCCCAAACAATGAATTAAGTGCACAGCAATCACCAGAAGATTGCATATAAAATATGCATCACACCGACTTCGCATGATCCGCTCGGAACATGGGGCGCAAGATTGGTTTCAGGCTTGAAATTCCAGGTACCTCAGTATGGAAAGCAAGAAGACGGTCATCGTAACTGGCGCCTCAAAGGGCATTGGAGCGGCTATTGTCCAGGCTTTTATTGATCGGGACTACAACATAGTTGCAACATCACGTAGCGTTTCCGAGGCCGGTTTCTCATCATCACCGAGTCTCGTATTGGTCGACGGTGACATCAGTCAGGCAACGACAGCCGAAAAGGTCGCGCGGGCCGCGGTAGAGAACTTCGGCTCCATCGATCACGTTGTCAATAATGCAGGCATCTTCTCGGCGAAACCTTTTACGGAGTACACCGCGGAAGAGTTTCGCCGCTTCATGGCAGTCAACCTGGAAGGGTTCGTCCTGGTGACACAGCTTGCAGTCAGGCAGATGCTGTCGCAGGGAAACGGAGGCAGCGTGACAAGCATCACAGCGGCCTTGGCCGATAACCCCATCGCGGGCATTCCGGCATCGATCCCGATGATGACCAAGGGTGGACTGAACGCAATTACCCTAAGCCTTGCGAGTGAATATGCGAAGGACCATATCCGCTTCAATGCGGTCGCGCCGGGTGTAGTAGAGACGCCTCTCCATAAGGAGACACCGACGGATCTTCTGAAAACCCGAACTCCTATGGGCACGATCTCAAGCTCGAAGGACATCGCCAATGCCGTCATTTATCTGACTGAGGCCAATCATATTACTGGAGAGGTGCTGCACGTGGACGATGGTGCGCACGTAGGACGATGGTAGCCGGCAAGCGGTCGCAGTCGGACGGTGCAGAACACCGACTACGGGACCTTGGCATTCAACTCCCAACACCCTCGACGCCGTTTGGCACGTATGCTGAGACGGTGCAGACTGGCAATCTGCTTTTCTTTAGCGGAATGCTCCCGGTTGTTGACCACAAGCCGAAGTACGTTGGCCGACTGGGGAAAGAACTCGATGTCGAGGCTGACCGCGCTGCAACCTATATCGCGGCCTTAAACGTCCTTGCTTCGGCGAAAGAGCATCTGGGCTCACTTGATAGAGTGACTCGCGTCGTTCGATCCTGGCGAGCCGGAACGGTACCGCAAAGATGTGCCGAATGCAGACATTCACATACTTGATGCCGGTCACTTTGCACTTGATACCAAGGCTTACGAGATTGTCGCGCTGGTACGTGAGTTCATGAAGACACAAAAGTAAACACTGTAATCTTTACCTTCGCCTATAAATGTTTTCGCTGTATTGATCTAGTCTTAGCAACGGCTCGGCATATCTCATTGAGCGCGCTGGCACCATCCTTCGTCGCGGTTATCGGTACGGTTGGTTGGGGAATCCAGGAGTCAAAACCGGATGTTGACATCTGATCACTTCCGTTGTTGAGTGGCCTTTTCACTCGCCGAAGATCGGAAGATTCGATCAAGGAAGCACCTCCCATGCTTTTTGAGCCCGCATCGGCTCAACTCATGGCAGAGAACAACAAGAACTGTCGGCGCATACCGCTTCACCGGTGTCCATAATCCGTGAAGACATAATCTTTATTCTTCACGCTTGTGTGGCACGTAAACCCGCAATTGGCGTCATCGCCTTGCGGCGGCTTGTCCGTTAAGTTTGCGAGCCTGAACTTACCGGATGAAGCTTCATATTCGAAGGCACCGTAGCCCCATCCGCCGCTGTCCGCAAATCTCCTGGAGTCCTTCAGCATGAAGTCAACGTCATGCTGAGGACCTGGAACCGTCGGCGCGCCGGGTTCACTAGCATCTACTTTCGCGTTCCAATGGATTTTCGCCATCTTGGCGCCGTCCGGAAAGGGCTTGCCATTACCGGGAATGCCCGTTTTATAGGCATCGATCATCACAGGATTCCCAAGGATTGCCGCAAGCTTATCTCCATTATGGCTAAGGGAAATCAGCGACCAGCCTTCATAGCCTTTGAACTCTGAGAACGCAAGGCCATTCGGTATTTTCAGGGCGTACTTATCCTGTGTGGAGATGGCGGCTTGTGTTTGTGATGGGGCTGCAGTGGAGGCGGATGCAGTGCCTGCTCGAGAAAGATTATGGATATAACGTGCGAGCTTCCAGGTATCGTCTTCGGAGATGTTCGACTTCCAGGCAGGCATGCCTGTGTGGCTCACTCCGTTCTGTATGATCCAAAACAACTCCGCGTCGTTCCAGTGCTGTACGTGGGGCGAATTCAGGTCCATGGCAGGCGGCGACATGTTGCGTCCCACGGTGGTGTCTCCGTTCGCTTCCGCGCCGTGACATTGGGCGCAGGCCCCAAGAAACACTTCCCGGCCCTGGCTCACCACCTCATCCGTCTCAGGCAGCGGGTTCTTCATCTTCCCCGCCGCCAATGGAATGGTGACATCTTTCGCCACGTTGGCAAGGCTGGTTTCTCCCCGGGAAGGCTGTTTGTTCGCCGAGCAACCTTGCAGGAACGTGCCTAGCATCGCACCGGTCACGCCAAGCATCAGCTTGTGTCTTAGCACCCTATCGCGGTCACCTCTGCGCGACCCACGAATCCGCGGCAGGTCCACAACAGCGCTCATGAGTTCAGGCATCGAATGTTCTCCTTTATCAAGAAAGCTTCTAGGCCCGGTACAGCGTGCGTTTCCCTTTTAAATTTTTGATATTCCTGGAACTGGAGTACAGAGGGTGTCCTACTTCTCCCGTCAAGATGCTAACGCGGAGTGGTCCATTTTTACCAGCTATGAGACGAGCTTGAGTCCCGTCACTCCTGCCAGAATGAGAACGATGCAGAACATTCTCATCGGCGCAGCAGACTCGCCCAGCACTGCGATTCCAAGAATCGCAGTGCCCGCCGCGCCTATACCGGTCCAGACCGCGTAGGCCGTTCCCACCGGTAGTGTGCGGAGTGAGATAGAAAGAAGTATGACGCTCGCCAGGCCGGTTGCGACCGTAAACAATGCCGGTATCAACCGCGTAAATCCTTCAGACTGCTTCATCCCGAAGGCGAAGGCGATCTCGACGATACCGGCCATACAAAGTAGTGTCCATGCCATGGGGATTGTTCCATTCGTTAGGTTGCCAGGCGTTATGGTTGCCGAAGTTTCGGTGGAGAGCAATTGTCGATTGATGAAGCCGCGGCGCCTTGAGCAAATGACATCACATCGTGCGAGCCTTATACGTCTCCGGAGTAGCCCGAACATAGGCATTGCTCTCTTCGGAACGGGATCGACGTGACAGCAGTCCATCCACGCTGAGCGGAAAGATCTCACAATTTGCGAGGAGGAAGGAGCCTCCGATTCCAGTTAGCACAGCGTAATTCAAGACCGACTTAGGTCCTAACGCGATCGTCATTGCTGTCGCAAAGACGATAAGGAGAAGGCCACTTAACCGCGCGGCGATGCGTGTGTGCCAGCCAACAAGGACAAGAAGGCCGATGAGAATTTCAGCGCCAGTTGCGGCAGTTCCCAGCACCGGAATCGTCGCTGCCGGCCAATACCAATTAAGGCTGTGCGTGTAATCCAGAAATCGTGAATAACTTCCCCACTCGACATTCGGTTGACCAAAGGAACCCCACATACCGAACCTGTCTGCCACGGCTGAAAGGAAACCCAACCCAAGGCCAAGCCGCAAAACCAGAGAGCTGTAGCTGCCATTTCTGATAAACATTTTGATACTCCTTGTTTGTCTCAATTTGAAAAGTCGTTTGAATCCGTATCGCCCTGCCCAGGCGCCGGCGCTAGACGGCCAGGTCCCGCTGAAAATCGTTCGGCAGCCTTCGGTCTCGATTCACTTGACTGGTATCACTAGCGGAGTGTCTTTCTTATGAATGAGGAACACGAGAAATTTCGCTGGCTTCGAGCTACTTGCATTTCTGCTGACGACGTGAATGTCGTTTGGGTTTTCATAAAAACTTTGGCCCGGTCCGAGCGTGAGCTCTTTTCCGCCCTTCACCTGCATCACGACAGAGCCTTCCAGTACGTAAACAGATACCTGCGCATCGTGGCGGTGGATAGGACTCGAAAAGTCCGGAGGGAAATCCACGGTGTACATCAGAACTTCGCTCCCGGGGTCTCCCGCAAGAGCGTGCGTCATGATCGGCGTGATAGTTTCCTGCGCCGTCAGGGGACTGGTTAAGGTTAGGGTGCTGGCTACGAAAAAGGCTAACTGCAGAATTCGTTTTACGCTTGCCATATTTGTTTGCATCGGTGTTATCTCCTTAACCCCACACTAGGCTTTTTGTGGATTAGAGAGAAGGTCCATAATGCAAACATTCAATAGTCCACTTTGTACGGATAGATCACCCTCTCGAGCTATGGCTAAAGAAGAAACATTTCAGAATCTCTCACTCAACTTGCCATCTGACGAGGAGAGCGCTGGCGTTAGCTCTATACAGAGTTGCGCAACGCCATTCTGGATGGGAGGCTCAAGCCCGGTGCTCGCATGCCTTCCACTCGCAGTCTCGGGATCCAGTATTCATTCTCACGCGGAACGCGACAAGTCGGACAATTAAGGCGTGAGGATGCCAATGGTGTGCAACCATGTCTCGACCAACTCGGGCCATGCTGTCGCTGGAGACTTGGTGCGACGAAGGCCAAAGGCGTGGCCGCCATGGGCGTAGAGATGCATCTCTACGGGAACACCGGTCTTCTTGAGCCCGACGTAGTACGACAATGAGTCCTCGACGCGATCGACATCATCGTCCTCGTTCTGCAGGAGGAAGGTTGGCGGCGTTTGAGGTGTGATGTGGGTGCGGATATCCGGATTGAGAGTAAAGAGATCCTTTCCGAAGGCAAGGTGCCCCGGATAGATCGCAACCGCGAAATCGGGACGGCAACTGACCTTGTCGGCCTGATCGACAGGCGAATAGAGACGCTGGTTGAAGTGCACGCTTGTGGCAGCTACCAGGTGGCCTCCGGCGGAGAATCCAAGCACGCCGATTTTGTGTGGATCGATATGCCATTCCGCCGCATGAAAGCGGACCAGCCCGAGGGTACGCTGAGCATCTTCCAATGCAATAGGGGACTGTGGGTATGCTCCCCAGTTGGGAGCGGAACGTGGGGCCGGCACACGATACTTCAGAAGCACGCACGTAATTCCCTTCGAGGTGAGCCAGTCACACGCCTCCGTCCCTTCGAGATCCATCGCGAGAATCTCATAGCCTCCTCCCGGAAATACGACGACAGCAGCGCCCGTATTGTTTCCCTTGGGAGAGTAGACCGTCATCGTCGGCTGGGAGACGTTACTGATCGCCGTCCACGGTCTTCCGGCAACCAGAGAATCTTTCCCTGTCGTTTTTGCAGTTTCCGGTCCCTTTGCAGGTCGCGCGTCTGGAATAATACCGGGCCATATCTGCACTTGAACATGGCCGGATGAAGGCTGCCACGCAGTCGTCTGCGCGCTGAGGCCGAAAGATGCAAATAGAAGACAGGCAACAAGGATCAGAGGATTCATTCGTAGTTCCTCAACAGATGCGCCCAGTGTAGGGCTTCAAACGTTGTGGAAGTTCACGACCAGAAACCAGGATCAATTCGGTTAATACCTGCAGGACAAGCACACAGCTTGCAGGATGCAAATTCCTCCTATGCTCCAGAGGTCAATGCAAAGTACGGCTGATTGCTGAAGGTGGCGTTGAACGCAGGATGCAGTGTGGCCGCATTCTGCGTCTTCAGCTCGAAGTAGTACTGGAATGGAAACTGCGAATCGGTGTAAGAGCCGGGCACCGTTGCCTTGAACGTGCCTTCCGAAGACGTCATCGCCATCTGGCTCCATCGTTCCGCCTGATTGACATGGCGATACCAGAGTGTCACCTCGTGAACTGTCTCGGGGGCTTCAATGGAGAGCGTCAGGTCTTCAGTGCGGGTGAAATGCGATGGCGCTGCATGTTTGGCTTCGAGCACAGGACGAGACTTTTGATTGAGGAGGTTAGTGAGATCGACCGTCTTCGTTGTCTGTTTCGGTCGGCTGTTGAAGTACGCCGTCAGCGTTGCCAGATCCTGATCGATCATGGGCAGACGGTCTGCCCAGTGGCCGCGGCGCACAAAGACACTGCCATAGCTGACATCCGCCTGATATACCTTGCTCGCGCGTGCTGCCATCCCGGCCCAGGCGTTACGGGCGTCGCGGTAGGATGCGAGCGCCTTCTTCGCCAGCGACGGATCACCGGTCTGTTCAAAGAGCGAGTAGTAGAGCGCCGTCCGAAAGAGGTTCGCAAAATAGAGACCGGCCCCATTGACGATGCGGATGTCCTCTTCGACCTGGCGAAACGAAGCGTCATCCGCTCTCTTGCCGAGAGACGATCGTGCCACGGTGAGGGAGTGGTTCGAGCGCGCAACCATCCCTTCGATGGCATCGGCAACCTCGGCGTGGTTGTAGTGACCGTTCTTTGTCCCGCCAATAAGGTTTTTGGCGTACTGATCGATGGTGAGGAAGATCTGCGGGTCAAGCGGACTGATAACGCTCACGTTGTGAGGCGCGGGAGAATCGGAGTAGATTGGCTTGTCCTTGATGGGAAGGATCGAGATGGGGGTAAAGAGCTCTATCCAAAGACTGTGATTGGACGCCGAAGGAAGCCAGGCCGTCGTCACCAGGGGCAGGATGCGGCTGGAATTGGAAAGTGCCGATTCGAGACCGAGACCTGCTTCACCATAGTTCTGCCGGAAGACCCGCCGATAGAAGGCAGGCGTACTGTCCGGGCTGTAGAGATACCGGCCCCACATGAGATAGGTGAGAGCGAACTTCTCCGAATCAGGATGAAGCTTTGCCAGCGTTTGATCTGCGTAGGCATTGCGGCCTCCTGGGTGTCCTGAACCCTCGCGGCCCTTGAAGGTAAGCGGCTCACACAACTCCATGCCTGCCGCGCCACAGAAGTGAGCTGCGTTGCCGTAGCCGGAGGCAAGTGCGGGATCGGCCCAGATGAGGTGCCTCTGCGTTCCCGGCCACACGCGATACACCACGCTGATGGAGTCCTGTCCGTAAAAGTCGCCATAGCCGTAGCGCGTGAAGTTGCGCTCTCCGCTGGAAACGGTGAACGTTCCGGTCACGCCGGTCTTCGGGTATTCCGTCGCACGAATGTCGGCCTGATGGTAAGCGAGTCCCTGGTGCTCAGCCCAGAACTTGGCGCCGGCTTTGACGGGCATTCCCGTCTTTCGGGCGATCTCGATCATCGTCGGATCAAGTCCCTTGGCATGCATCTCGATCTCGAGCGTCCTGCCGGAACGCGTGATCGCCTCAAAGAGCGTCTCCCAGAAGGGGTAGCTGCGCTCGGGGATGCCACTCTCGCCATGAATGCGAAAGGTAAGGCCGGTGATCTGCGGGCATGCCTTGAGCACAACCGCCAACGCATCGCGGCAGTAGGGTGCATGGATCTTAGGGTTCAGACCAACGATGCGGTGGTCGGCCTTGGGGCTATCGACCCACTCATAGGCGTGCGTCCACAGACCAAGCTGAAACTCCATTCCGCGACGGGCCGTCTCGGCGGCGATAAACTGCAGAGTCTCCAGATTGCGGTCGCGCTCGCCGGCCTGAAGAGCCGGCTCTACATGAACCTGCTCGTACCCCGGAACCTCTACCAGGTAGGGGTAAGGAAAATGCAGGTAGTCGCCCGTGACGCCGCGTGGAAAGTCATATCCGAAGCCGAGCGCGAAATTGAATCGGTTGAAGCGGGCTGCGGCGAGACGATCCAGATAGTCCGTCCAGAACTGGCGGTCATAAAACCACGCCTTGTCTTCGATCTCCGACAGAAACGGCCTGGCAACACTGCGGACGCGGTTCGGGGTCACTTCGACTATCGACCTTCTTGTGACGAGCGCACGCATCGGATCATCGCTGTAGCGCACCTCATCGGCCAGTTCCAGCAGGCCGTAGACGATCCCACGCGCATCGACACCAGTCACCAGGATGGAGGGCACAGCATTTTGGCTGCCGGCGAGGAGAGCGACCGTCTCCGGCCGGGAAATGGCTGATTCCGTTGCCGGAAAACTGTTCGCGAGCGGGCTTCCCTGCTGCGAGATGACAATACGGAGCGCAGAGGAATCCGCCGCCATCTCCATCTCCTTGGCGCGAAGCTCCTTCTGAAGCCGACCGAGCGCCCACGATACGGGTTCGCTATTCGCAAGAGGAGATTCGCGATCAATCTCGATGGCAACCGCATGGCTGCGGTCTGCGGCACTCGCCTGCCTGCATGCAGAGACAGAGCCTGCGGCTCCGGTGATCTTCAGGAAGGTCCTGCGGTTAAGGCCTGCACTCATAGAAGTGGAACACTCCGTTGGTCAGATTCAAAACAGTTCGAACGTTGAACGATGAACCCGCCTAGCCTACCTTCGATCCACACTGAGCCTCAAGCAAATAACTCGTAAGCGATTACGCTGAATACCTTGCGGATAAATCTCGATCCAGCAAAATGAAAAGCCCCGATCGCTCGAGGCCCTTCTTATCTCCTGACACAGAATCGTTATTCTTGAGAGACCACGACGATCATGAAGCTGCCCGGCTTCTCAGTGGGTCTTTCTGTGGTTCCGGTCTCGAATTCGGCTGTCGGCAGATAGACTCGATGTGTGGCCGTATCGATTCCCATCGTCCTTGCTCCGGTTGCTGTCCTAACGACCTGCTCCACTGAGAATTTTCCGGGAGAGATTTCGTGCGCCACGGTCAGCGATCCGTCGCGGCAGCTGGCGAAGATCTCTCCGGCGTCGATCTTGGTGGCGTCGACGCCCTTACCGATAGGAAGCGCAGACAGGACCTTGCCGTTCTCTGTGCTCATGACGACCAGCTTCGCCGGTTTACGTCCGCCGATATAGAGTTGCCGTTTATGGGTATCGATTGCCATGCCGACCGGTGTGCCTCCGGGAGCGACGGGCCACCGCGCGATCACTTTGCGCGCCTTCATATCGACCACCGCTACAGCATCCTTGTCCATCAGGTTGACGTAGACCTTGCCAGAGCCGTCTGCCGCGAGGAACTCGGGAGAGCCTCCTAGTTCGATTGGGGGATCGATTTTGCCCTTTGCCGGATCGATCTCCGGGCTGAACGACATCAGCGCCCCCTTGTCTCCCGATACGACGAGGACACGCTTCAGCGCAGAGTCATAGATGATGCCATCGGCATCCGGCTCGGCTGCTATTTTGCCCAGAACAGCATAGGACTTGAGATCGAAGACGATAACTGCACCGTCGCCTCCTCCGTCACTGATGAATCCCCGGCCGGCCTCCGGGACAATGGCAACTCCATGCGCTCTCTTCTGGCCGGGAATATCGGCGAGCGTCTTGCCCGAGTTCGCATCGATCACCAGTGTATGGGTGCTTCTTGGAACAAACAGCCGATGGGTCTGAGGATCGACGGTCAGGTAGTCCCACCCGCCCTCTCCTCCTACGTGAATTGTCGTCCGGATCTTCCAGCTGCCCTGCGCCAGAGACGGCAGAGTTGCAGCAAGCAGGGTAACCGGGAGAGTGATCTTCAGGTGTCGTTTTAATAGCATGATGCGTTCTCCATGCAGACGGCGCATGGACCTCCTCGTTTCAGGATGAAGTGGGCGGTCCAACGTAACAGGCAACCGTCCTGGCGTGGCGCTCTTGAAGGAGCGCTATCAGTCTGGCGGGGCATGCTTAAGACAGGCTGAAGCCGGGCAGAAAAGCTCTGGGATCTTGCAGGCAGCCCGTCCGGAATCCGGTGTTCGCACGGGATTTTGGCGCGAAAGTGACGACTATGGGGTTTGGCGATTATCTTAAAGATGTTGGTTTTGGTCGGACAGAAGTATTCCTGTCCGAGAATAGGGAGATAAGGACCGCTTATGACGACAAAGCTTGAGACCGCTGCCCCACAGGCCGATTTTGCGCGCGAGGTATCGGAATGGATTGAGGCTTTTGACGAGGTCGTAGCAAACGACTGGGAACAGAGCGCCGAGCTTCTACAGGCCCTTCGGACGCGGGCTCGCGAAGCCGGACTGACTGTCAACAGTGAGCTGACTACCCCCTATCTCAATACCATTCCAAAGCACGACGAAGTTCCCTACCCTGGCGACCGCAAGCTGGAGCGCCGTATCGAAGCGCTGATCCGCTGGAACGCGATGGCGATGGTGCATGGCCAGAACAAAAAGGATGCCGGTATCGGCGGACATATCTCGACGTATTCGTCGCTGGCGACGCTGCTTGAGGTCGGCTTCAACCACTTCTTCCGGGCAAAGTACGAGGGCTCGACCGGCGACCTGCCGGGCGACTTCGTCTACTTCCAAGGGCATGCTTCGCCGGGTGTCTATGCCCGCGCCTTCGTCGAAGGGCGCCTGGACGAGAAGCGCCTCAAGAACTTTCGCCACGAGCTTCGCGGCGAACCCGCCCTTTCGAGCTATCCGCACCCCTGGCTGATGCCGGATTTCTGGAAGTTCCCCACGGTCTCGATGGGCATTGGCCCGCTGAATGCCATCTACCAGGCACGTTTCATGCGCTACCTGGAGAACCGTGGCCTGATCGAGAAGACGGACCGCAAGGTCTGGGCCTTCGTGGGCGACGGCGAAACGGACGAGGTCGATACGCTGGGCGCTATCTCGCTGGGCTCGCGCGAAAAGCTCGACAACCTGATCTTCGTGGTCAACTGCAACCTGCAGCGGCTGGACGGACCGGTGCGCGGGAACAAGCGCATCATCGATGAACTGGAAGGCATGTTCCGCGGCGCGGGATGGAACGTCATTAAGGTCATCTGGGGTTCCGACTGGGATGAGCTGTTTGAGCGCGATCACCAAGGACTTTTGCTTAAGCGGATGGAAGAGGCTGTTGATGGCGACTTTCAGGCCTTCAAGGCGAAAGGCGGAGCCTACCTGCGACAGCACTTTTTTGGCAAATACCCGGAGTTGCTGAAGCTGGTCGAAGACAAGACCGACGAGGAGCTGGCGCGTCTTCACCGCGGCGGTCACGATCCGGTCAAGATCTACAACGCCTACAAACGGGCCCTGGAACACAAGGGCGGACCGACGGTCATCCTGGCCAAAACGGTCAAGGGCTATGGCCTGGGCTCGACCGAGGCGCGCAACGCCTCGCACCAGGAGAAGAAGCTCACCGATGAGTCGATGAAGCACTTCATCGAGCGCTTTGAGATTCCTGTTACCGCCGAGGCCGCCAAGGAGGGCGCATTCTTCCGTCCCGATGAGTCGGCTCCCGAGATCAAGTATCTGCACGAGAGGCGCGCGGCTTTGGGGGGCTATCTGCCGAAGCGAGTCGTCCTTAAGATCGACTTCAAGACACCGGCGCTGGAGACCCTGCAGGAGTGGACAGGAGGATCGAACAACCGTGCCGTCTCGACCACGATGGGATTCGTCAGTCTGCTGCGGCATCTTCTCAAGGATCCGTCGTTTGGGAAGCTGGTCGTCCCCATCGTTCCCGACGAGGGCCGCACCTTCGGTCTGGAGTCAATCATCAAGCAGGTCGGCATCTATGCTCCAGAGGGACAGAAGTACGTCCCGCACGATTCCGATATGCTGCTGAGCTATCGCGAAGAAAAGAATGGACAGATCCTTGAGGAAGGCATCACCGAAGCCGGCTCGATGGCATCCTTCACCGCCGCGGGAACGGCGTACGCCAACTACAACCTGCCAACCATTCCCTTCTACATGTACTACTCGATGTTCGGATTCCAGCGCGTGGGAGACATGGTTTGGGCCTTCGCAGATTCGCGCGGCAAGGGCTTCCTGATGGGAGGAACTGCCGGTCGCACCACCATGCTGGGAGAAGGCCTGCAGCATCAGGACGGCCACAGTCACGTGCTCTTCAGCACGGTCCCGACCTGCCTGACCTACGATCCTGCGTATGTCTTTGAGCTGGCTGTGATCGTGCAGGATGGTCTGCGCCGCATGTATGAGAATGGCGAGAGCGTCTTCTACTACATCACCATGTACAACGAAGACTACGCGATGCCTCCGATGCCGGAAGGTGTCACCGAGGGCATCCTGCGCGGCCTCTATAAGTATCGTGCTGCTATCAAGGGAGAAGCGGTCGCACAGCTCTTCGGCTCCGGACCAATCCTCAATGAAGTGCTGCGAGCACAGGAGATCCTCTCTTCTAAATACAAGATCGAAGTCGATGTGTGGAGTGTCACCAGCTACACCGAGCTTCGCCGCGACGCTCTTGCAGTCGAGCGCTGGAACCGCCTGCATCCTGCCGAGGCGCTGAAGAAGAGCTATCTGGAGACGACCCTTGAGGGGACGAAGGGGCCGATCATTGCCGCCAGCGATTACATGAAGGTCCTGCCGGATGCGCTTTCGCCGTGGCTGCCGGGCCGGCTGGTCACACTCGGAACCGACGGCTTTGGCCGCAGCGACAACCGTGAGCATCTGCGCCGCCACTTTGAAGTGAACGCAGAAGCAATTGCAGGCGCAACGCTGTCGAGACTGGCTCGCGATGGCAAGGTGAAGCCGAAGGTGGCTCAGAAGGCACTGGCAGATCTTGGGCTGGATACTGAGGCTATCGATCCGGCTAAGGCATAATCAGACAGGCAGTGGTGGTTGACGAGAGGGTTCCTCAAGGGACCCTCTCCGTGTATAGCGAGGCGACTGGGAGAACGATGACCGTAAAGAGCGCGGGTGAGGCTGGCGAAAACCCTCTGGTACCAAATGCAAAATTGAGACAGATCTACCTGAAGATGCTTGAGGCGCGCACTCTGGATGACGTCGCCCTCAAGCGAGCCACAACCACCGGCCGGCGCCGCATCGCGACGATTCGCGGCCAGGAAGCCGTCCGCGTCAGCACCAGCCTTGAGCTGGGCGAAGATGACCTGATCAGCGACACGGAGCCGACGGCCGGCATGGGATGGCTGCTGGGAGGTGACCGAGCGCGTCTCCTGCGGGGCATCGCAGGCGCAAAGTCAAAAACTGATGTGCTGGCGGAGGCGGGCTGCAAATTGCTCCTCGCGCGAGTTGCCGATAAAGAAGAAAGGCTGCATCTGGCCCTGGGGGCGGCCCTTGCCCTCAAGACTCAGAAGAGAACTGGCATCGTCGTCGCGTATGCAAGAAAGGATGAGATGAGCGCGGGGTCGTGGCGCAAAACGCTGTCTTCAGCGGCGAAACTCGCCCTGCCGATCATCTTTGTGGCGCTTCCCCGCCCCGGCGCAGTTCGAAAGGGCGCTGAGAGCAATGAACTTTGCGAAGTTGCGCGCTTGACAGGAGTGCCTGGAATTCCCGTCGACGCCTGCGATTCTGTCGCTCTCTATCGGGTTACCCAGGAATCTCTTGGCAGAACCCGCGGGGGAGACGGACCGGTCCTCATTGAGTCGGTACGTTGGAGAGTCGATGGCTCTCGCAATGGAATCGACGACCCTCTGGAGCATCTGAAGCAGTTCCTGCTGGAGCGCCAGATCTGCGACACAAAATGGTTCGCACAGGCGGCAAAAGCCAGGAACAGATAATCTATATAAAGGAAGCACCTGCCGTCTTTTCGCCTTGGAACATTACACTCGGGCCGAACTCTGTTCAGGCCACTTGAGGTGCAATTGCAGATTCGTCCGCTTCTCCTTGTGTTCGGCCTGTGGTCGGCAGGAATTGTTGCCCAGGGTCACGCGCAAACCTCCCCCTCGGTGAAGCCGCCATCAGCTTCTTCTGATCAACAGCTTCCATCGCTGCCGGCTTACGACCCAGAGCAGAAAAAGCCGGCACCGCAACGGCAGGATTCAGGAGCAATCCCAACCCTGAACACACCGCAGCAGGAAGCAGCCCCAGTTCCCCCACCCACCGGCCCAAACACTGCCTATGCAGGCTATGCTCCGGAGCCTCCAGCACAGAAAACGGACGCCCTCGGCTCCGCATACATCCCCATGGACAGCTGGGTCTACCCGCAGATGATGCGGTTATACTCCATGGGATTTCTGAATACCACCTTTATCAGCATGCGTCCATGGACCCGGCGCAGCGCCCTGCACGCATTGCAGAAATCCCAACTCGATATCGTTAACAGTGATAACGAAGAGGCACAGGGAATTCTCGACAGTCTGCTGGGCGAGTTTGAAGATGAGGTCCCAAGCGGCAATGTCAATCGCGGCGTCATCTATGGGCTCCACTCCGCCTATACCCGCTTTACGGGGATAGGCGGTCCGGTATTGCGCGACAGCTATCACCTGGGACAGACCATCGTGAATGACTATGGTCGCCCCTATGAGAGCGGATTGAATAACATCACGGGGTTTTCGACCCTGAACGAAGCCGGGCGCTTCTCGCTGTATCTCCGGGGAGAGTATCAGCACGCTCCTTCAGGTTCCGGGTACTCTTATAACCTGTCATCAATGCTGGCGCAACTGGACAGGGCATACCCATATGCCCCTCCCAACCGCCCCCAGGACACCATTCCGGAAGGTCCGCTGGCGTCACAGAATCAATTCAGGCTTGTTGAAGCTTCTCTGTCTTTTCATCTTCTGGGCCATGAGATCTCTGGAGGAAAGAACGATGCCTGGTTGGGACCAGGCATGGGTGGAGCGCTCGCCTGGTCGAACAATGCTGAAAACATCTACTCCTTTCGGATCAACCGCGTCGAGCCGATGTACATTCCTCTGGTCTCGAAGCTACTGGGTCCTGTGCGTTATGACTTCTTCTATGGCAGCCTGAAGGGACACACTTCACCGAACAGTCCTTATGCCCACGCTGAGATGTTCTCATTCCGTCCTACGAAGAACTTCGAGCTTGGCTTTCAACGCACCATCATCTTCGGAGGCAAGGGGCATACCCCCGTCACCCTGCACACCTTCCTCAAAGGATTCTTCGACATCAACGACACCACTAAAGAGGAAAAATACTCGCGGGAAGATCCAGGCGCCCGGTACAGCGATTTCAACTTCTCTTACAGGCTTCCCTTTGTCCGCAAGTACGCCACTCTCTATGTCGATGCTATCTCGCACGATGATGTCACACCGATCAGCGCGCCCCGTCGCGCGTCCTATCGCACGGGTCTGTACATCTCTCAATTTCCCGGAAAGCTCAGGAAGCTGGACCTGAGAATCGAAGGAGTCAACACCGATCCTGATGTCTTCCCCAGCCATGCCGGCCAATTCACGTACTGGGAGGTTGTGCAGGTCCAGGGCTATACCAACAAAGGCTTCATCATGGGGGACTGGATGGGGCGCGAAGCCAAAGGCGGGCAGGCGTGGCTCACCTATCACCTTTCAGGGAACGAATGGGTCCAGCTTGAATACCTGCACAAAAAGACTCCGGGGGACTTCATCCCGCTGGGAACAACGCAGAATCAGTTCAAAGTAAGCCTGGTTAAGCGACTTGGCCGGGATGTCGAGCTGAAGTCATGGGTTCAGTATGAAGGCTGGAAGGCTCCTGTCTACAAGACCGGCTACCAACAGAACACCGCGGCCTCGGTACAACTGACCTGGTACCCAAAGCTGCAGCATCTTTCTCGCTGATCTGCGTAAATGGGCACAATCAGCGAGAAAGATTAAGCCGTGACTGACACGCTTAAGCGGAAGTACTCAAGCGAACGCTCAAGGCCTTCGCGCAGTTGGATCTTCGGCTCCCAACCCAACAAGGTCTGGGCACGGGTAATGTCAGGACGTCTTCGTGTAGGGTCGTCCTGTGGAAGTGCCTTGTAGGCGATCTCAGAGCGGGATCCCGTAACAGCGAGCACCTCCTTTGCGCACTCAGCAATGGTCCATTCTGTGGGATTTCCGATATTGACCGGAAGATGCTCTTCCGACCGCGAAAGGCGCACGATACCGTCGATCAGGTCGGAGACATAGCAGAAACTCCGAGTCTGTGAGCCATCGCCATAGATCGTTAGAGGTTCGCCGCGTAATGCCTGAATCATGAAGTTCGAGATCACCCGTCCGTCGTTAGCCTGCAGACGAGGCCCATAGGTATTGAAGATACGGACAAGATGCGTATTGACGCCATGGTATCGATGGTAGGCCATGACAGCGGCTTCCGAGAATCGTTTGGCCTCGTCATAAACGGATCGCGGACCGATCGGGTTCACATTCCCCCAGTAGGTTTCAACCTGGGGATGGACTTCAGGATCCCCATAGCATTCTGACGTGGAGGCATGAAGATACCCGGCCCCGTACTTGCGGGCCAACTCAAGCGTGTTCAAAGTTCCTGCAGAGCCAACCTGCAGTGTCTCAATTCCCAGCCGGGTGTAGTCGACCGGGCTGGCAGGAGAGGCAAGATTAAAGACGTAATCTACTTTTCCGGGGTCGAAGCCAAGGCAGATGTCTTGCTCCATGAAGCGGAAGCGGGAGTCCGTCGAAAGATGTTCGAGATTGGCCATCTTGCCGGTGGCAAGATTATCTACACCGAGGACGGTATATCCCTCAGCCAGCAAAACGTCACATAAATGAGAACCAAGAAAACCAGCCGCGCCCGTGACGAGAATCGTCTGAGACCCCATGAGCTACCTCTTCACCTTTCTTCTTTTCTTCAGCAATATGCACGCAGGCTTATAGAAAATGACGGATGCCGCTGGGCAGCATCCGTCAGATTCCAGATCGGATCCCGTTTCAACTAAGCTTTCGCTACTGTTGACGTCTCACGGATCGGATGTGCCGCCGGCCGTCCTACGCTCACATAAGTAAAGCCGTGATCGCTTAGAACTGCGGGATCATAAAGATTGCGTCCATCCACAATGATGGAATAACGAAGCAGCTGATTGAGACGCCGCAGATCGAGCTCACCAAACTCCGCCCAGTCTGTCAGGATCAGCAAAGCATCCGCATCCTTCGCAGCCTCATACGCATCGGCCGCATACCGCAGTTTGCCACCAGCGGGAAGGACCTGCTGAGTCCTCTCCATCGCTGCAGGATCAAAGGCCGCTACACTGCATCCTTCATTCAGCAGCATACGGATAATCTCAATGGCGGGAGACTCCCGGATGTCATCCGTGTCGCCCTTAAAGGCCAGTCCCAGCACGGCCAGCTTCTTGCCGCGAAGGTTCCACAAAGCCGAACGCACTTTGCTGACGAAGCGTTTCTTCTGCTGTGCGTTGATCTTTTCGACTTCGGTCAGAAGACTGAAATCGATTCCCATCTGTTCCGCAACAGCGCGGAAGGCAGCCACATCTTTCGGGAAACAGGAGCCTCCATAGCCCACACCGGGGCGGAGGAACTTAGGCCCGATTCGGGTATCAAGCCCCATTCCTCGCGCTACCTGCTCCACATTGGCATCTGCCGCCTCACAAAGATTCGACACCGCATTGATGAAGGAGATCTTGAGAGCCAGAAAAGCGTTAGAAGCGTGCTTGATGATCTCTGCGCTCTTGGTGGAGGTTAAAAGCAAGGGAGGAGGCTCCGACACAGAGCAGCAGCCGGAGATACCATCCTCCCGCTGATAATATTCGCCACTAGTCAGGGGCGCGTAGATGTCTCGAAGGATCGCAGCCGCGCGTTCATTATCGGCGCCGACGACGATCCGGTCCGGATGAAGAAAGTCCACGACTGCTGTGCCTTCGCGCAGAAACTCAGGGTTGGAAACTACGTCGAACAGATGCCGCTCCACCCCGTTGCGTTCCAGGGCACGGCTGATCCACTCGTTGGTATACACGGGTACGGTGCTCTTTTCGACGATGACTTTATAGCTGGTCAATGAACGGGCGATCTCGCAGGCTACCGCCTCCACGTAGGAGAGGTCTGCATCCCCGGTCTCACTCTGAGGGGTACCTACTGCGATAAAGATGGCGTCGGATTCCCTGGTGGCCTCAGCCAGGTCCGTCGTAAAGCGAACCCGGTCATTCCGGTAGCGTCCCAGCAGTTCCGGAAGATGATGCTCATGAATAAGGGTGTCACCCTCCTGGAGGGCAGTGACTTTCTGCTGGTCATTATCAACACAGATGACCGGATGCCCCATCTCTGCAAAGCAGACAGCAGCTACCAGCCCAACATATCCAGAACCAACGACGGCAATAGGAATGGGTTTACTCATAATATGCGGGGAGTTTCTGAACCTCTCAGAGCCAAGATATCGATACCCCCAGAATATCAGGCTTACCCTCGGAAGATGAAAGAACTACGTCAATTCATTTCTGTCATTCAGGGTTTCTAGTAGACTATGACGCAATGGGTCTCCAAAGCGCGCAGACACCGCCTCAGGCAGGCGGCGCATCTGATACTTCTCCCCTCGCCTTCGGAACCGCGGCGACAGATACGACTCTCTCTGAGACTCTTGTCACCCTGCGCAAACGAAAGAGGGTATTGCTGGCTTTCGTACTGGCAGGCCTGCTCTACGGCATCTACGCCGCCGAGACGCAGCCTCGTATCTATGAGGCCTTCGGGCGCATACAGGTGCGGTCCGGCTCGTCTAACGAATATCGAGTCAGCAGTGTCTCCGGCGCGTCCACGGATAGCTCTCAACGACTTCTGACCGAGGTCGCGATTCTTCAGAGCGACTCCCTGATGCTGACCGTCGCCCGCGAGATGGATCTCGCCAATAATCCTGACTTCCTGAACGGACCGGCGCCGAAACCTCGTGCTTCCCTGGATGATCCGGCGGTTCGACAGGCCACCATTCATGGGCTTCTGGCAAACCTCGTGATCTCTCAAGTCCAAAAGACGGAGATCATTCGTATCAGTTATCGATCACTCAGCCCCAAGCTGGCAGCCGATATTGTCAACAAAATCATCTCTGCTTACATTCAACGCAGCTATGAGACGCGTTTTGCTTCCAGCCAGCGGGTTTCGAACTGGCTCTCAGGGCAGCTCGACGATCTCAAGCAACAGGTTCAGTCCTCCCAGGAGCGCATGCTGGATGTGCAGAAGCGGCTGGGCATCCTGGGATTCGATCCGAATCACAGCCAGATCACTTCCTCCCTCGAACAGCTTTCGACAGCCTCCAACCAAGCCCGCATTGCTCGCATCATGGCTGAATCGCAGTACAGGATGCTGAGCACCATGGACCCCAATAGTATTGAAGGAGCCGTCTCAACCGGTCAGGGGATCGCTCCTTCGCAGATCAATACTCTTCGCGCCCAGTTGGCCACGGCACGGGCCTCTCTGGCTCAAATTGAGTCCGACCTCGGACCCAATCATCCCACCGTCAAGGCTCAAAAGGCCCAGATCGATGAGTTGTCTAAGGAAATTAGCACCGAGCAGCAGCGTCTTGTCCTTCAGGCGAAACAGACCTATCTCGCAGCTCTCAAGGATGAACAGGACACTACAGCTGCACTCGAAGCGGAAAAGAACCAGGCTTACAAGATGCGCGACGACCTGGTGGAGTACACGATCCGTCAGCGCGAGTTCGAATCGGACCGCAATCTTTACGAAGGTCTGCTGCAGCGTCTGCGCACCGCCGGCGTCGAGGCGGGGCTGGAATCGCTCGAGATCGATGTCGTCGATCCGGCGCTTCTACCTGCCAACCCTACTTTGAAACGCAAGACGACCGTCGTACTGACATATCTTGTGCTTGGCTTCATCGCAGGAGTCATGATGGCGTTCCTGCTGGAGAGCCTGGATACCGGCCTCCAGAGTGTGGCCGATGTAGAAGCATTCCTGGAGCTTCCGTCCCTTGCGATTATTCCACGCTTCAAACGCTCAGCCGAGGCGGCTGGACAGGGCGGCACGGCAATACGAAACATAACATCGCTCTCGCAGCCAAAATCACAATTTGCTGAATCTTTCCGCTCTCTTCGGACGGCGCTTTTGCTCTCCTCGGCCGGGCATCCGCCCAGGACGATTCTGTTGACCAGCGCTACGCCTTCGGAGGGTAAAACGACGGCTTCGGTAAATCTTGCGACAGTGCTGGCTCAGGGGAACGCCCGTGTACTTCTCATCGACGCCGACCTGAGGAGGCCAACCGTTCATGAGCAGTTTGGACTGAGCGCTCGTGTCGGCCTCTCGTCCGTGCTCACGGGATCAACCCCCCTTGAACAAGCCGTTCAGCAGATTTCTTCGGTGCCAAACCTGGATGTCCTGGTAAGCGGTCCCATGCCTCCCTTCCCCACGGAACTATTGAGTTCGGAGATGATGCGCCAGCTGCTGCAGTCTGCCAAGGAGAGCTACACCCACGTCGTAATCGATTCGCCTCCCGTGCTCTCTGTGACCGACGCCGTCATCCTGTCCCGCGAGGCCGATGCAGTCGTGCTGGTCATCCGGCAGGGCAAATCAAGCAAGCCCGTTGTGCGCCGTGCCCGAGACCTTCTAGTACGTTCTGGAGCACCGCTCAGCGGAATCCTGTTGAATGCAGTCGATATCAGCTCTCCGGACTACTACGGCTATTACGGCTACTCCGGCTATACCAGCGCCGGCGCCGACAGCGAGAGCTGGAAAGCGAAGTCAGACGCAAGCTCCGGCGACCAGTCAGGGGAGGTAAAGTGATGCGCATGCGGAAGAAAACCAGACTTCTGCCACTTTTCGCCGCTCTCCTCTTATTCCTGGGAGAAATGCACCCGATGGCGTACGCGCAGTTCAACGGCCCCTCCGTCACATCGGCGGCTGGCCTGAACGAACCGGTCCACATCACAACCGACCCAGCCATTCTTTTCCCTGCGAAACATGATCTACGACTGTTTCCTGGGGATCTGGTTACCGTGCACCTCTATCCCTCATCGGACTACTCTCCCGCGGTACGTGTAAGTCTTGACGGCACAATGCAGCTTCCTTTGATCGGAAATGTGCACGTTCAAGGTCTCACGATCCCCGAGGCAGAAAAGGTAATTGCCGATCGGCTCATCTCAGCCGGCATGTATCGCAATCCACAGATCGTACTCCAACTCACCGAATCACCCAATCAGGTCGCAACCGTAACAGGCGATGTGCATTCCGTGGTCCCCATTGTGGGGCAGAGTCGTCTTCTTGACGTACTTACGGTAGCTGGTGGGATCCCTA
Source organism: Edaphobacter sp. 12200R-103 (assembly GCF_010093025.1). Taxonomy (GTDB): domain Bacteria; phylum Acidobacteriota; class Terriglobia; order Terriglobales; family Acidobacteriaceae; genus Edaphobacter. The sequence continues at coordinate 1,282,766 of NZ_CP048114.1, forward strand.
CGACCTCCAGTCATATCATTACGATTCACCGCCTGGGTCTCGACCAACCCATCGTTGTTGATCTGGGCAGCGATCCAATGACCAGCGAGAAAAACAATATTCCGATCTTCGCAGGTGATACGATCATCGTCGCTCGAGCCGGTGTAATTTATCTGCTGGGCGCGTTTAAAAACGTAGGTGCGATTCCGATTCAGCAGAACTCTCCCTTCACTCTGATCAAGGCAGCGACCCTGGCGGGCGGACCCGGCTTCGAGGGCAAGATGAAAGATCTTCGCCTGATAAGAACCGTCGGAGAGAATCGAACGGTCGTTCATCTTAACATCAAGCGGATCATCAACGGGAAAGACCCTGACCCCGTCCTGCAGGCCGACGATATCGTATTCCTACCGAGCGACACCATGAAGGCTGCTATCAAGTCGGGAGGAATCGGAACGATACTCGGCTTTGCGTCCCTTCTTGTTGTAGCCACTCGCTAATCGTCAACAGCAATAAGGGGAGTGCCTGAATTTCATGAGATCTTCCGTCCCGACAAGAAAAGAAAAATCTCGTCAAGTAAGGATGGCTTACCTCGTAAGCCATCCCATTCAGTACCAGGCTCCCTTGCTGCGCCGTATTGCCAAGGAGCCGGACATCGACCTTACCGTATTTTTTGGATCCGACTTCTCCGTAAAGGGATATAAAGACGAAGGCTTCGGAGGCGTAGGAATCAAGTGGGATGTTCCCCTCCTGGAGGGGTATAAGCACCACTTTCTCCCGGTTCTACGGGATCATGCTCGTGTTACTCCGACGACCCCGATGAACTATGGAATTGCCAGTCGCCTCCGTGATTGTGGAGATGGCACCCCGTATGACGCTCTATGGGTTCATGGATACGCAAGCGTCAATGCTCTTCATGCCATCACCGCAGCAAATGCTCTGGGAATTCCGGTATTGGTCCGAGCCGAATCCTGGCTCGGCGATCGTGAACGAAGTGCTGCCAAACTGGCGGCTAAGAAGCTTTTTTTCCGCACACTGAGTCAGATGATCGACGGCGTATTACCGATTGGCACATTGAATTCCGAGTACTGGAGCTATTATCTCGGCGAGCATGTTCCACAGTTTCTGGTTCCCTATGCTGTCGACAACGAATATTTTCAGCAGCGAAGCACAGAGGCTGCTCCGCGTCGCGGGGAACTACGGCGAGAGCTGGCTCTCTCTCCGGACCGTCCCGTCATTCTGTTTGCCTCCAAGCTGCAGCGTCGCAAGCGCGCCGACGATCTTCTGGAGGCATACAAGCAGCTTTCACCGGCGCCAGGGCAGGAACCACATCCTTATCTGGTCATCGTAGGCGACGGCGAACAGAGGGAACAACTGGAGCGCGCGGCCAGACAGACCGGTTTCAGCAGTATCCGTTTCTGCGGCTTCAGAAACCAATCGGAGCTTCCACGCTTCTTCGACATTGCTACCGTGTTTGTTCTTCCATCCAGGCATGAACCCTGGGGTCTGATCGTCAATGAGGTGATGAATGCCGGCAGAGCCGTCATCGTCTCTGACGAAGTCGGCTGCCAGAGCGATCTGATCACCGATGGAGTGGAGGGAGCAGTCTTCCCGGCGGGCAGTGTGGAGGGGCTCGCCGATGCCTTACGCCGTACCCTGGTGACGCCGGAAACTGCAGCTGAGATGGGACGCAAGGGCCTGGAGCGCATCAACCGCTGGAGTTTTGAGGAAGATGTGCGCGGGTTCAGGCAGGCATTGGCTGCAGTCACCAAAAAAATTGCGGCGTCGTAACGGAGACACCGGGACATCCATGCAGATTCTCCACATTATCGCAACGCTGAGCCCGGAGGCGGGAGGGCCAAGCCAGGCCGTCCGCATGATCCTCAGTCATCGGGAGATCGGCTACCGTGGCGAGGTCGCTACACTCGATGATCCCGTGGCTCCCTTCCTCAAGACGCTCGACTTCCCTGTCCATCCCCTCGGGCCTGTTTCGACGACCTACGGCTACACTCCGAAGCTCGTTCCATGGATACAGCAGAACTATCGCCGGTTCGATGGAGTCATCGTCCACGGTTTATGGCAGTATTGTGGACGCGCTGCCAGACAGGCTCTGGATGGCCGCATGCCTTACATGGTCTTTACCCACGGAATGTTGGACCCCTACTTCAAGCGCGCCTCCCGGCTGAAGCACCTGAAGAAGTGGCTCTACTGGGCTCCGGTCGAATATAACGTGCTTCGCGACGCGTATCGCGTGCTGTTTACCTCTGAAGCAGAGCGAGACCTGGCAGAACAGAGTTTTTGGCTGCATCGCTGGAATCCGCATGTCGTTCCTTATGGAGTCAATGGTCCCCCGGCCACGCCTTCGCAGATACTGGCTGAATCTTTCTTTGATCGCTGCCCGTCTGCTCGCGGCAAGCGGTTCCTGCTCTTTCTCGGTCGGATTCATCGCAAAAAAGGCTGCGATCTTCTGATCGAGGCCTTCGGAAAGATTGCCCGGCGGGACCCGGAGCTTCACCTCGTCATGGCTGGCCCCGATCAGCAGGGCTGGAGCCGGGACCTCAACCAGATGGCGGCCGCTGCCGCAGTTCAGGATCGCGTACACTGGCCCGGCATGCTGACCGGGAATGCAAAGTGGGGAGCATTCTTCAGCTGCGAAGCCTTCGTACTGCCATCCCACCAGGAGAACTTCGGGATTGCTGTCGCTGAGGCTCTCAGTTGCGGCAAGCCTGTTCTCCTCTCCGATCAGGTCAACATTGCGCCCGATATCGTGCGCGATGGAGCGGGGCTGATGGAGCCCGATACGGCGGACGGAACGCTGCAACTACTCCAGCGCTGGATCGATACATCCGCCGAGGAGCGGGCGCGGATCTCAGCACGCACCTTCGACTGCTTCCGCCGGCGCTACGATATGCGCGAGACCGCAAAGACGATCCTGAATCTCTTCGAGAACGCAAAACGCGAAACAGGAATCACAGTATCTGCCTGAGATAAGTTGCTATGCCTAAACCGGTCCATTACAACGCGGCGGAACATATCTCCTCCGATACTGCTGCAGACCCCTATCAGCGGCCGGCCTTTCCACTCCGCGATCGCATTCGCAGGCAGCTGTGGAATATTTGCTGGACGCTGCTCTATCGGACATCCCCTCGACCTCTGCATGGGTGGCGTTCACTGCTCCTACAGCTCTTCGGCGCAACCATGGGACCTAACTGCCATTTTTATCCCAAATCCAGGGTATGGGCGCCGTGGAACCTGGTCTGCGCCGACCAGGTCACGGCAGCCGATGGAGCCGAGATCTATAACCCGGCGCCCGTGACCTTCGGCTCACACGCCATCCTCTCTCAGGACTCATACATCTGCGGGGCGACTCACGACTATGACGATGCCGCGTTCCCTCTGCTGGCCTATGCCATGAGCTTCGGAGCCTATAGCTGGATCTGCGCCCGAGCCTCTGTCGCCCCCGGAGTCAAGGTGGGAGAAGGTGCCGTCCTCGGGCTTGGCTCCGTCGCAACTCGCAACCTGGAGCCATGGACGATCTACGCCGGCGCCCCTGCAGTCAGGCTGAAGGAACGCCGGCGTCATGAACAGTCAAGCTCGGAACCTGCCTGATACACCCATTCGCAGCTTCCCAGAAATAATTTTCGGCAAATTTATTTAGCTGCGAAGCTTGGCAAGCAGATCCGTAGGGTGAACCGGCTTCGCCAGGATCTCGAACTCATGACCCTGAGCCCGCGCCTTTTCCAGCAGATCGGCCGTCGCCGCCTGCCCTGAGAAGAGGAGAATCTTGCATTTCGGAAGACGTTGCCGCGCAATAATCGCGGCTTCGATGCCGGTCATTCCCGTCATGATGACGTCACTGATCAGCATATCTGGCTGAAAGCTGTCGAACATCTCAACTGCTTTTTCGCCGCTGAACACGGCACGCGCCTCAAAGCCGGACTGGTTCAGAATGATCGCCAGCGTGTTGGCAATCACCTGCTCATCGTCTGCGACCAGGACTCGTGGTTTCGGTGTCGTGGACATACAAAGGTATCCTCAATTCAAGTGAATTCAAAAACAAAGATTGCAATGCGATCAGTGGGGTTCTCGCTTTAATATGGACCCTGGATACTCATGATACGCTGAGCCCATAGCCGACGATATCTTCTGGCTCTGTTTCCGTTACATCATCTTCATCTGAAACCATACTCCTATGCAGCAAGTCATTATTCGCGCCGAACAGGTCGAAAAATATTATGCACAGCCGAGCGAGAACCGGATCCAGGTCATCTCGCCCACCGACCTGTCCATCAGTGAGGGTGAGATCGTCGCGTTGCTTGGCCCCTCAGGCTCGGGAAAATCGACCCTGCTGCGCATGCTGACCGGCCTGTCCACTCCGTCGGCGGGGCAGGTGTACTGGCACGAAAAGCCGGTTGCCGAGGCGGACGTGAATGTTGCAATCGTCTTCCAGAGCTTCGCGCTCTTTCCCTGGCTCACGGTCGTAGAAAATGTCGAAGCTCCTCTCAAGGCACGAGGCATGGAGCCCGCCGAACGCCGTAAACGAGCCCTGAAGATGCTGGACACCGTCGGTCTCGACGGCTTCCAGACGGCGTACCCCAAGGAACTCTCCGGAGGCATGCGCCAGCGCGTAGGATTTGCTCGCGCACTGGTAGTCGAGCCGGAAGTGCTCTTCATGGACGAGCCATTCTCTGCCCTCGACGTTCTTACCGCAGAAAACCTCCGCAGTGAACTGCTGGAGTTGTGGCAGAACAAGACCATTCCCACGCGCGCCATATTCATTGTGACGCACAATATCGAAGAAGCGGTGCTTCTGGCTGACCGGATTATTGTCCTGGGCCGGAATCCGGGACACGTTCGTACTGACTTCAAGGTGGCGCTTGCCCATCCGCGCGAGCGCAAGACCGCGGCATTCACGCAGCTCGTGGACTACATCTACAAGGTACTCACCCAGCCCGAGGCAAAGCCTCCGGCCCTTCCGCTGACCCCGGAGGGTCGTCCTGTCCGCGACCAGCGGCAGATGCATTACCAGATGCTGCCGCATGCGCGTCCGGGCGGTATCGCCGGTCTGCTTGAAATCCTGCTCGACCACAACGGCAAAGACGACATTTACAAACTCGCTGACGATCTGGCCTTCGAGATCGATGATCTGTTGCCCATCGTCGACGCTGCGCAGCTTCTCGGCTTCCTGAAGGTCACCGAGGGCGATGCCGTCATCACTCCTACAGGAGCGGAGTTTGCCAACTCCGAGATCCTCCGTCAGAAGGAGCTCTTCCGCATTGCGGCCGTGGAAAATGTGCTTTTGCTGCGGCAGATCGTTCGCGCTATCGAAGCCAAGAGCGACAAGACCGTCCCCGAAGACTTCTTTCACGACATGCTGGATGAGCAGTTCAGCGAAGATGAAACCATTCGACAGCTCGAGACTGCCATCAACTGGGGTCGTTACGCCGAGCTGTTCGACTTTGACGCCTCGCGCCGCCGCTTTATCCAGCCTGAACACGAGGGCGAATCAATCACCGCTACGGAGATCAAAGCGTGATTCAGCTTCCGGACAGCTTCAGCTATGTCCGTGGACGGGAGACTCTGGCCCGGTCGCAGGCGCTGCGCCGAAGCTGGCCATTCGTGCTCGACCTCTGCGTGGCGGGAATCGCCCTGGCCTGCTTCTACGCCGTCGTCCAGCTGGCGCGCTACTGGTTCGGGCACCCGATGCCCCAGATCGCCATCTCGCTCAGCCCTCGCGCCCTTCCGCGGTATGCGTTTTACTCCGTTGTACGCATCTGGCTGGCCTATGCGCTCAGCCTGTTCTTCGCCATCGGCTACGGCTATACGGCCGCCTATAACCGCCGCGTTGAGGCCCTGATGATCGCCGGCCTCGACATCCTGCAATCCATCCCTGTCCTCAGTTTCCTTCCCGGAGTGATGCTGGCGATGGTCGCTCTCTTCCCCTCGCGCCAGCTTGGCGTTGAGATGGGAGCCATTCTCCTGATCTTTACCGGCCAGGTCTGGAATATGGCTTTCAGCTTCTACTCCTCTCTGAAAAGCATCCCGCGGGAGCTTCGCGAGGCTGCAACGATCTATCGCTTCTCACCGTGGCAGCGACTGGTCGAGCTTGAGCTTCCCTACTCCGCCATTGGTCTGGTATGGAACTCCATGGTGTCCGTCGCTGGCGGATGGTTCTTCCTTATGGCCTGCGAGATGTTCGTGCTCGGATCGCGCGACTTCCGGCTTCCGGGACTGGGATCATACCTGCAGACCGCCGCAAGCACCGGCAACGCTCGTGGCATCATCTGGGGGCTGTTCACGATGATTGCAATCATCGTGGCGACCGATCAACTGCTCTGGAGGCCGGTCATCGCCTGGAGCGACAAATTCAAGTTTGAGCAGGTCGAAACGACCTCCCGGGTTCGTTCTCCCCTGCTTCACCTTCTGCAGCACTCTCGCGGTCTTCGCACCCTGCGGCAACACACCATCGAGCCCTTTGCCGAGTCGATCTATCAAAAGCTCGCGGAGAATCGTCAACGGGATACGGAAGTCTCGCGTCGTCTGACCGCATCGGACCGCCGGCGCCGCGAGCGCTGGAATGCCACTCTCCGCGCCTTGGCTCTTGCCGTTGTCGTCGGTGGCGTCCTTTATGCTGCGCTGCACGCCCTGTCCCTGCTCCACCAGGTCACGCGCTCCGAGTTTTTCGAGATTCTGCTTGGGGCCTTTGCTACCTTTCTGCGTGTCAACACGGCGTTGCTGCTCGCCTCCGCCTGGACCATCCCCGCAGGCGTGGCGATCGGCTTCCATCCGCGTCTCGCACGCATCGCACAGCCTCTCGCTCAGATCGCGGCCTCTGTTCCCGCAACCGCACTCTTCCCTGTGGTCCTGATGGCCCTGATTCGTATCGGAGGCGGCCTTGGAATCGGCTCCATCCTGTTGATGATGCTTGGAACACAGTGGTACATCCTGTTCAATGTCATCGCGGGCGCAATGGCCATCCCTACGGATCTGCGCGAAGTGGCCACCTTATTCCACTTCACGACCGCGCAACGATGGAAGACACTCATCCTGCCCGGAATCTTTCCGTACCTGATCACCGGACTGGTAACCGCCTCCGGAGGAGCCTGGAACGCCAGCATTATTGCCGAATACTTCCGGCTGGAAAATCACACGATGCAGACCCTCGGACTGGGAGCAGTCATCAGCGCCGCCACCGATTCGGGAAAGTTCCAGATCCTGCTGCTTGCAACGATTGTGATGGCCATGATGGTGGTTACGATCAATCGCCTCGCATGGCGTCCTCTCTATCGTCTGGCGGAGACTCGCTACAAGATGAGCAGCTAGATCCTTACTGGCTTCGCCGGTGACGATCTCGCAGCGCAAAGACGACAGCCAGAACCGGAGGCGCCAGCAGCACTCCCCAGAATGGGATCACAATGCCCAGCACAATCGGCCCCAGAAACGCCGCCCACCAGGGGACGCGAGTGGTGCGGTGCAGTACATAAGGCCCGATTACCAGGCCCTCTAGAATCGCGATAAGGCCATACAGCCCCAACACCAGCCCGAGCCGCCACCAGTCTTCCGATCCCTGAAAGGCCACCGAAAGCACAGGCCCGATCAAAGCGATCATCCCGCCGAAGGTTGGAATGATCTGCAGGATCGCCCCCAGCAGAGCCCAGAACGGCGCCAGCGGAACGCGAATCAGCTCAAGCCCGATCAGCCACAGCACTCCGACAATCAGGCAATCGAGCGTAGCGGCGCGCCACCAGTTGACCAGCGCCGTGCCCGCGGTACGAATTGTCGACGGAGGGCTCGCTGGCGTACTCATGCCAACCTGATCATTCCTCTGCTGCATCTGACGCACAGTATCTGAAAACTCCTCTCTCGAGAGATAACCTACGCCAAACTTGGAGATCCGCCAAAATCTGTCTCAGACTTGGGCGGCAGTCCACCGGAGAAACAGGAAAGCAGCACGCATTGATACGAAAGGAAGGACGCAGTCATGGCCGTTATGATGCAGGCATTCTATTGGGATTGCCCTATCAAAGAGCAGAAAGAGGGCGAGTGGTGGAACTTCCTGGCGGAAAAAGCTCCTGAACTTGGCAAAGCAGGGATCAATGCAGTCTGGCTGCCGCCCATCTGCAAGGGTGCCGAGGCCCGCTCCCCCGGCTATGATCCGTATGACTACTTCGATCTCGGAGACTACGACCAGAAAGGAGGAGTCAAGACCCTCTACGGCAACCGCGCCGAGCTGGAAAACCTGATCAAGGTCCTTCGTGAAAACAACATCGGCGCCTACGCTGACATGGTGATCAATCATAACTCTGGCGCCGACGAAGAAGAGGTCAACCCGATTGACGGACAGAAGCGATGGACAAAGTTCAATCCCAAATCCGGCCGCTTTCCACGCGATTGGAACTGCTTTCACCCGTCGCGCTACGAGCGCGTAATGATCGAAGGCGAAAACTTCGCCGGTTTCCCTCACCTGTGCCATCGCAATCCCCGCGTCTACACCGCCATGTTCGAGTACGCCCGCATGGTCATCGAAGAACTGGGCTTTGATGGCTTCCGCTTCGACTTCGCCAAGGGATACGGAGCCTGGATGATCGGTCTGCTTGCGAAGTATCGCTACGAGCGCGACGGCAAGGAGTTCACTCCCTTCGTCGTAGGCGAGTACTGGTCTGGCCCCGACGACATCGGCAATTGGCTCGACGAGGTCCGCGCCGTCACCGACAACCAGATCGCCGCCTTTGACTTCCCTCTTCGCTACAAACTCAAGGATGTCTGCGACACCTTGAAGTACGATCTGCGCAATCTCACCAGCGACGGCTCTGTCGTTGCCGAACGGCCCTTCAATGCAGTCACCTTCGTCGAAAACCACGACATGGGCGGCAATGAGATCGTCAACGACAAGAACCTCGCCTACTCGTTCATCCTCATGAACGAGGGCTACCCCTGCATCTTCTGGTACGACTACTACAACCTCGGCCTCAACCGCCCAGGAACGCCAAACGGAATCGACGCCCTCATCGACGCACATCATCGCTACGTCGGAGGTGAAGCCTGCATCCTCCACGCCGACCCCGATCTCTACATCCTGCAGCGCGGTGGCTTCGAAGGTAAGACCGGCTGCATCTATGTCCTCAACAACCTCGGCGACAAGTGGTCCGGCACCGCCGTCAAAACACAGTGGCACAACCGGAAGTTCAAACCCGTAGCCTGGGATGGCCACGATGTCGCCCACCCCGACGAACGCACCACCGACGGAGAGGGCAACGCCGAGTTCCCCGCACCACCTCGCGGCTACTGTGTCTATGCCCCAGTCTTCGAGTGATCGTTAGAGGAGGGGAATCATTGCAGGGAATGCAAAGAATTGCCCCTGAGAGTCAAGAGAGGGCTACATCACCCGAGCCATGTGTCATTCCGAGCGAAGCCGAGGAATCTGCTTTTCTTCGCAGGATGCTCGTGCCAACACCCTTGCCCCGCACAGACAACACCGCCCGAATGCTATCCTTAACCTATGAAATTCGGCGTTCTGGTCTTCCCGGGCTCCAACTGCGATCACGACACATTCAACGTCATCGAGAACCTCATCGAGCAGCCCGTCACCTTCCTGTGGCATGCCTCTGAGGACCTTGAAGGCTGCGATGCCATCCTGGTTCCAGGCGGCTTCTCCTACGGCGACTATCTCCGTACTGGAGCCATCGCGAAGTTCGCTCCGGTCATGCAGTCCGTCATCAAGTTCGCGAACGATGGCGGGCTCGTTTTCGGCATTTGCAATGGCTTCCAGATCCTCTGCGAATCGGGACTGCTTCCCGGCGCCCTGATGCGCAACGCCAATCAGCACTACATCTGCAAGCAGATTCATCTGCGCACCGAGACCGCCGACTCTCCCTTTACCCATGGAATCAAGCGTGGCCGCGTGCTGCAGATGCCCATCGGCCACATGGAAGGCAACTACGTCTGCGACGCGGAGACGCTGGCAAAGCTCAGGACGGAAGACCGCATCGCCTTCCGCTACTGCACACCCGAAGGAAAAATTACTCCGGACGCCAACCCGAACGGATCGCTCGAAAATATCGCCGGTGTACTGAATGAGGGCCGCAATGTGTTGGGAATGATGCCCCATCCCGATCGCTCCAGCGAAGGTCTGCTGGGATCAGCCGATGGCCTGCTGCTCTTTCGTTCCATGGTAGACTCCCTCGCGCTGACGCGATAACCACGCATTCCGCAACAAGCAGAGTACTCAACGGACAGCGATGATCGATATCCACCATCATCTTCTCTGGGATCAGGACGACGGCTCAAACAGTTTGGAGCTGTCCCTTGAGATGGCGCAGATAGCTGCGGACGACGGCATCACTCACATCGCCTGCACTCCGCACTCCAATAGCTACTACGATTACAACCCAGACGTAGTCTCGGCGAAGATCGCAGAACTGCAACAGCATCTTCATCGGGAGAACATTCCCATCACCCTGGGCCGCGGCTGTGATTTTCATACCTCATACGACAACATCCGGCAGGCACACGAAGACCCAATACGCTTTTCGCTGAACAGCGGCAGCTACCTGCTCGTCGAAATCCCGGACCAGCCCCTGCCCCCTTCGCTGGATGAAGTCTTCTACGAGATGCAGCTCGACGGACTGGTTCCCATTCTCACCCACCCCGAACGCAACCTTTCTCTCCAGAAAGACCTGTCCCGCCTCAAAGCCTGGCTGCGCGGCGGCGTGCTGGTTCAGGTGACTGCCGGATCAGTGACCGGAAGAATGGGCAAAACCGCGCAGCGGATCGCCTACGAACTTCTTTCCAAACGCTGGGTTCATTTTCTGGCGACCGACGCCCACAATACGACTTCGCGTCCTCCACGTATGCGCGAGGCCATGGAACTGGTCGCTGAAAAGTATGGCTCCGATTACGCCCACCTGCTCTGTGTCTCCAATCCCCTTGCTGCCTTCACGAACAAACCGCTGCAACCTCAGATGGAAGCCCTGGGCCTCTACGAAGACGAAACCGTCTCGCGCACTTGGTGGCAGCGCTTGTTTGGGCGCTAATCGATCCGGCAGGTTCATCCGCACGAGGCATCCACTCTCCCAAATCTATCCAAAGCACCCAAAAACCTTTACCTTGACCGGATAGCGGTCAGAGGAACCTGCAGAAAGGACTTTTCTTCCGATCTACAGGAATCCCAGGTCCGTCTTCAGCGTCAAAGGGAGTAAGCTGTCAGCAGGGCATTTTTCCGTAAAAAGAGGCGCCCATGCCATCGACTATCACGCCAATCAATACCGAGTGGGAGAAAAAGCGCCGTCTCGACGATCACGATAGCGGACATGGCCGTCGTCCTCCGACTGATAAACGCACTGGCGGTGGTGGCGACAATGATAACTGGAACGACCGCCCGCACGGTCGGCGTGGCCCAAGGGAAAAGCTCGGTCGCGCCCGGCTGGGTCTCTTCTTCGCTCTTGCCGGCGATACGATGTTCTTTGTGGCGATTGTCAGCGCCTTCTTCGTTGCCCAAAGCACCAGCCACATCGACGCTTATAACCGCTACATCAACGAGTGGCTTCCGACCGCGATTCCGCCCATTCTCTGGCTCAATACCGCTGTACTCCTGTTAAGTTCTGTCACCATGGAGATCGCCCGGCGCACCATGTTTCGCGAAAATGACGTCATGGACGAGTGGCTTGGCCTGGGAAAGCCCCTGACCCGCCGGGCGCTTCCCTGGCTGACAGCGACCACGGTTCTCGGCCTCCTCTTCCTTGTCGGACAGGCTGAGGCGTGGAGACAACTTGGAATCCAGCACGTCTTCTTTGCTTCAAATCCGAGCAGCCACTTCTTTTACCTGATCACCTACACCCACGCCTTCCACCTCTTCCTCGGCATCGGAGCCCTCGGCGCCTCCCTCATCGCACTCTATGTCTCGCGCCAGCTTGAGACACGCCAGATCCTGGTGGACTGCACTGGCTGGTATTGGCACACGATGGGGATCTTCTGGGTCTTCCTGTTCGCACTTTTGGCGTTCTTCCAATAAAAGAAATCACTCTCGGCGACTCCAGATTGGTTCCCCAATCAAAGCCACTGCACCATGCCCGGCAAAGCTAAGGTGAGTTTCGAGAGCACCCCGTACCTGCAAATACCCCTACCTTCAGAAGAAGTACCCTCTCGACTGGAGGCCCGAAGAGTCGCAGTGGAGATCCCTCCCGCATTTTGTCGGGCCAGTCACCCTCCTTTCCAGCGAGGACGAACCACCAACATCCCAAATACGGCTCGACTACGCTCCGCTTCGCTCAGAATGAGACCAAGTAGCCGATCTCAATGTCATCATCCCAGTTGAGGTACACTTCCGGCGTGGACGAATCCCCAACAAGACAGATCCCTAGCTCCAACCTCAAGTTCGCATGGCTTGTTCTGGGCTGTAGCTTCGTAGGCTCCCTCATCGCATCCGTCACCATGATCGTGCGCACGATCAACTGGATCCGTCTGCGCGGAGCCACCGTCCCTTCGTCCTACACAGTCATCACCCAGCTCAGCGAGTGGATCTTCGGACTCAGTTCGGCAGGCCTGCTGATCCTGGCGGTCATAGCCATTCTCCGCAGTTACCAGAAGCATTAGCCAAAAAAAGAAATCCGCAGCAGAGCCGCGGATCCCTGTACTGCGTTTGACTAGAGAGAAACTTATCTCCGTTTCGCCTTGGCAGACGCTTTCTTTGCTACTGCCTTCTTCGCAGGAGCCTTCGCCGCCAGCTTTTTCGCTGCAGCCTTTTTGGCCGGGGCGACCTTCTTCGCTGCGATTGGAGCCTTCTTGGCAACAGGCTTCTTTGCAGGCGCTTTCTTGGCCTCTTTCTTCGGTGCGGCCTTTTTCACGACAGCTTTGGCAGGCGTCTTCTTTGCAGGAGGCGGGGCAGACTTCTTGGCTGGTGCGGCTTTCTTCGCCGGAGGCGCAGGCTTCTTCTCGGCAGTCTTTCCGGGCGGAAGAGGAGCCTTCTTCGCCGCAGCTGCCCGATCCGGTGTCTTACTCGTAGCGGCCTTCACCGGCTTCGCGGGCTTGGCAGGCTTCGCAGCAAGAACATCAGGCTTCTCAAGCGCACCCGGGGTGTCAATCCCTGCTGCTCCACCTTCCGGCTCTTCGTTTGCCGAGGCAGCCTTCTTTCTTCCCTTGCCTGCCTTTGGCTCCTTACGCGCACCGCGCGCACGGCGCAGATTCACCGGAGGCGGCGGAGCTGGGGGCGAATAAGGCTCCAGGAAGGCCTTCTGTTCCTCCGTTGTGGACAGGTGATTGTCCATCAGCTCGAAGAACAGCTTTTCCAACAAATCGTCATATCCCGGCAAATCAGGAGTAATTCGCATCTCCTGCATCAACACATAGGGGATGCGCTGTCGCGCCTGCGGCCATTCCGTATAGAAATTCTTCAACTTGTTCTGAACAGCGGCGGTCTTAACATGATGCGCCGCCCAAAGCACGGCCGTCGGCGCAGCCGAGTGCAGTAGCTTCCAGGCCTGCGACGGCTTTGCCGCCTCCTTGCTCGAAAGCTGCGCAGCGAACGCCTTGCCTGCGGCTTCAAGCCCGTCAATCTCCTGGACAAACCCTTTACGGATGAAGCTGTTTTTGAGGGCCGCAACCTCCTTCGGCGCCATCTTCGCCGTCAGAAGCGGGAAATTGGCCGCAGCGGCCTCCGCATAGATGCCATGAATCTGGAGCTGAAGCTGCGCGTCTCTCAGCTTCTCAAGTTCGTTTGCATTGGCCCTTGAGGTCGAAACCGCCGGGTTCAGGTGCTTCATCCAACCCTCGGACTCCAGACGCCCCAGCACCCGCAGCGGCTCCTCTTCGTAGAAGATCTCCTCGGTCTCGTATCCACGCTGCCAGGCTGACATCGCTGCGATGTAGCCTTCCTCCTTGCCCGTCTCATAGCGGCTGCGGGTGCGCTCGTCCATCTGCCAGCCCAGCCGGGCCATGAACCGTACAGCACGGATCATCTGGACCGGGTCCTCGATGAAGCCATAGTTGTTTACCAGCCGCAGCTCACGGTTCTCAATGTCAGCGACTCCATTCAGTGGATCCATCAGCAGGCCGTAAGAGCCTTCATTCAGCGAAAGAGCCATGGCGTTCGCCGTAAAATCGCGCCGACGCAGGTCCTCGAGGATCGTCGCGGGCTTGTAGACCGGCTTCCCGGGCTTCGGATAGCTCACCGTGAGCGTCGATCCGATCTCCATCCGGACATTGCCAGGGAAATCCACAAAGAACGACTGGGTCGCCTCTGCCTCTCCCGAGACTTTTCCTCCAGATTTATCTATATCTTTCTTTAGCTTGAGAGCATTTCCCTGAACCACTACATCAAGGTCACGAACCGGCGACCCACTCGTTAGATCCCGTACCGCCCCTCCTACAAGGAACAGCGTAAGCCCTTTTGTACGAGAAACTTCCTTTACTTTTTCGAGTGCGTCTCTCTGCGCCTTCGAAAGCCGGTTCTCCAGGAGATAGATGTAATCGGCCATACAGGTTGCATTTGCTCCAAGCCGGTCTTAAACGCGATTTTCGCTTGCAGGAGTCTAAGCCACTGAAAATCAAACGTTTAGAATAGTCTCAATAGCGAGACGCAAAAGCTGAATGTAACACAGCGTTGGTAAATTGACTACTCTTCACGCACCTTTTTTGACATACCTTCGGCGCTGCGTGCGACAATCCGCCAAAGAAGATCATGTCCTCCGCTCACAAAAAGGTGATCCTCAGACGGCTGCGAGGCGATACCCTGGCGGGCTATCTGCCGCTCTCCGGCTTTGTGCGCTTTTCTGCCGGCGAAAAAGATCGCGTGCTCGACCTGCTCGACCTGTCGGGTCATGTACTCGCGGTACCTCTCTCCGAGATCAAGCACATTGCTTATGTACGGGACTTCAACCTGAACGATACCGTGAATCCGGAGCGCCTGACGCGCCGTACCTTCCTGGCACGACCCCGAACGGAAGGCCTCTGGGTCCGGCTCTCGTTTCGGGGACAATCGACCCCGGCGAATGAACCCGACCAGTTGGAAGGCCTGGCTCCCCTCGACGTCAGTCTGCTCGACGACGTCATGGATGACGCAGGGCTATTCCTTATTCCACCGGATGTTCGTTCCAACACGCAGCGTATCTACGTTCCGCGCACCTCGATCACGAAGCTCCAGCTGCTCGCCGTCATTACCACTCCCTCCCGCAAAAAGCCGGGGCCCGGCACTTCGACGGTCTCTCTCCAGGAAGACCTCTTCCGTACCCTTCCTCCAAATTCCAAACCCAACTAAACCGGCTCCGCTAAAATCGCCATTATGAAGCTCGCCGAACTTGCCCAGCGCCTTGGAGCCACCCTTAAAGGGGACCCCTCTGTCACCATAACCGGGGTAGCCTCCATCGAGACGGCGGGCCCTGGTGACCTCACCTTTGTTGCCAACCCCAAATATGCCGCTCTGGCTCGCACCACCCGGGCAGCGGCCATACTGGTCGATCCGGAATTCGCCGAGATCACGACTCCGACCTTGCGGATTACCAATCCCTATCTCGCATTTGCTCACGCCATCGAGTTCTTCTACCAGTCGCCCGTCTATGCCCCCGGAATCCATCCGACCGCGGTCATCTCTCCGTCCGCGAAGTTAGGGACGAACCCGCACGTGGGCGCTTATGTGGTGATCGGAGATCACGCCGTGATCGGCGACAATGCTGTCCTGCTTCCCCACTCCGTGATCTATTCCCATGTCCACGCCGGAGACAATCTCTTCCTGCACTCCCACGCGGTCGTCCGGGAACACTGCCGTCTCGGGGACAACGTCATTCTCCAGAACGGGGTCATCGTTGGCGCAGACGGATTCGGATTCGCACGGCAGAGTGACGGCAGCTGGTACAAGATCCTCCAATCAGGTCCCGCCATTCTTGAAGACAACGTCGAGATACAGGCGAATTCCTGCATCGACCGCGCCTCCATCGGAGAGACCCGAATCGGCCGCGGCGCAAAGATCGACAATCTCGTTCAGGTGGGTCACGGCTCGGCCATCGGCGAGGATACACTGCTGTGTGCGCAGGTGGGTCTGGCTGGATCGACCACTGTAGGGAAAAATGTCATCCTCGCCGGCCAGGTGGGCGTCGCAGGGCACTGCACGATCGGGGACGGAGTCATTGCCACAGCCCAGAGCGGCATCCCCGGCGACGTCGAATCAGGCAAGGTCATCAGCGGCTATCCGGCCATCGACAACCGTCAGTGGCTCCGGGTAGTTGCTCTGATGAATCGCCTTCCGGAACTCCTCCGCCAGATCAAAGCCTCATCCAAAGGTTGAAGCCTGATTCTGCATCGAAATTGCCGCAAGACGTGGCCCCTGCGCGGAAGTTTTGCATCAAAGAATCCAGCGATGGCTGAGCCGCCCGAGAACACAACGCTAAGTGTGTCTTCCACCTCTCCGGATATTCGGGTTCTTCTGCTGGACGATGAACCGGCAAATCTGCATCTGCGGACCGCGATCCTGCGGCAGCATGGGTATAGCTGCGTTCCCGCATCAACCATCGAAGAGGCCACCGAGGCATTTAACAACATCGATATTGCCGTACTCGACTACCATCTTGGCTCGGGGCGCTTCGGAACCGAGGTCGCCAGCCACCTGCGCCGGACCCGCCCTCACGTCCCCATCATCATCCTCTCCGCCACCCTGGAGCGGCACTTCGGCGGCGCAGAAGACATGCACCTGCTCAAGGGATATAGCTCGGTCGACGATCTCCTCTCCGCGCTCAGCTCGCTTAAGGCCAAGCGGCTGGGATCGCCGGTGGTCGTCGATGCGCGGGACTTCTTCTATTCGCGCATCTCGCTTGCGATAGGCTCCGATGTGCTTGTCCAGATCTTCGATGACCATGGCGTCTGGCTCTATTGCAACGATGCCGCGGCTGACTACCTGGGACAAAACCGTGACTGGTTCCCCGGCCGTTGCGTCTTTGACGAGATGCCGACCCTCATGCGCGACTGGCGCGACGTTCTTCGGACCGTCGCCCAGACCCGCGAGACCTACATCGACCGCACACGGCGCGGCCTGCTGGCACTGCCGCGTCATGGTGAGCAGAACGTTACCTGGAGCGTGCTTGCCTTCCCGATCACTCTGCACGACTCCCGCACCGGGGTCGTTCTCACCGCGCGCGTCCTTGAACGCTCCTCTCCGTTCGCTTGATCTTTTGGCCGGCAAGCACTCCTCATCTTGAGGAGACGTTTAGAACCATCCGGCGGCATGGGCCTGTTACCTTTAACGATGTATGCGTTCTCTTCGCGGCCTTCTGGTGTTGCCTGCTGTGTTTCTCATCTCCGGTTGCCACTCAGCCTTCGTGGAAGCTACCGTCTCCAACCGAACGCCGCAGCAGTTGCGGCTGATTGAAGTGGATTACCCCAGCGCCAGCTTCGGAACCCAGACCCTTGCGCCCGGGGCAGACTACCACTATCGCTTCAAGATCATCGGAGAAGGCAAGCTCACCCTGACATACACCGACGCGGCGAATAAGGAGCAGAAGTCCAACGGCCCCGAGCTGAAAGAAGGAGACGAAGGTCCGCTCCACATCATCATCACCCCTTCCGGGACCGAGTGGCAGAACAAGACGGCCATCCATCGCTAAGGTGTATCGACATATTTGGGCTCCAATGCTTACCGACAGCCGGAGGAAATTGGAACGCATTCCCGGCAGCCGCCATCTAAGCCAGATATGAGCATGGAACAGGTGAAACTAGGTTCACAGGGTGCAGTCGTCTCCCGCATGGGGCTGGGCTGCATGGGGATGAGTGAGTTTTATGGCCCGCGTAACGACGAGGAATCTGCCGCGACCCTTCTTCGGGCGCTCGATATGGGTATCAACTTCCTCGATACCGCGGATACCTACGGGATTGGAGACAACGAGGAGTTGGTTGGACGAACCATCCGCCCGCGTCGCGACGATGTCTTTCTGGCGACCAAGTTCGCCAATATTCGCAAAAAGGATGATCCCACCTACTGGGAGATCAGCGGAAAGCCGGAGTACGTCAAGTCCGCCTGCGATGCCTCGCTGAAGCGTCTGGGGATCGACCACATCGATCTTTATTACCAGCACCGCGTGGACCCAGAAGTCCCCATCGAGGATACCGTCGGAGCGATGTCCGAGCTTGTGAAAGCTGGCAAGGTAAAGTACCTGGGCCTGTCGGAGGCCTCCGCCGCTACTATCCGGCGCGCTCACCAGGTGCATCCCATTACAGCGCTTCAGACGGAGTACTCGCTGTGGGAGCGGCATGTGGAAGACGAAATCCTTCCTGCCATTCGAGAGCTTGGCATCGGATTCGTGCCGTATTCTCCGCTCGGTCGGGGATTTCTGACCGGAACCATCCATAAGCCCTCTGACCTTGCTCCCGGGGATGCACGTGCCGAGCGCTATCCCCGATTCACCGGCGAGAACTTCGATAAAAATCAGGCTCTGGTCGAACGCGTCCGCGCATTTGCAGAGCGCCGCGGCATCACGCCCGGACAGCTTGCGCTTGCATGGGTTCTCTCCAAAGGGAAAGACGTCGTTCCGATTCCGGGAACAAAACGGAGAAAATATCTCGAGGAGAACGCTGCTGCCGTCGAGATCCAGTTGACCCCAAGTGAGGTCAAAGAACTGGAAGCGGCGATTCCCCAGAACCAGGTAGCGGGCGACCGCTACGCCGCGCTCAACATGCAGAGAATCGACACTTCACGCTGAATCTTCTTCCAACAGGTGGCGGCGATTCTTTCACCTCACACCTCGCCGGCGCCTGTTGGCTGTGAATCAGTCATCTCCTGCTCCTGTCGCACGTTTTCGTTCCGGATTCAGTGCATGATCCGTCGCGGTAATCTCCTGAGGCGGCTGCCCATTCCTCTTGTTTCGTGACGAATAGGCAAAGATCGCAACGAGCACCAGGATGAACGCAACTGCTAACCATATAAATGTAAGCATCTGCTCTCTTCCTCCTGACGTTTTCTTCGTACCTGTCTGGTTGGATGCTTTCCTGCGAGTTGGCGCTGACTGCAAAGGCAGTTCGCGGCCAAACAATTCCGTTACGATCTCCGCTGCTATCCTGTAGTTATGCCTCGCGGTTACTTCATCACATTTGAGGGCCTCGACGGCTCCGGCAAGACGACCCAACTCCGTCGCCTCGCAGCCTGGCTTGAAGCTGAAGGGCATCGCGTCGTCACCCTGCGGCAGCCGGGTGGAACCGTTCTTGGCGATCGCATCCGCTCCATTCTGCTCGATTCACGTTCCGAGACCACGCTTGGACCCATTGCTCCGCTGGCCGAGATGTCCCTGATGTTTGCCGACCGCGCCCAGTCAATCCACGAGATCATCCTCCCTGCTCTCGAATCGGGCGCCATCGTCCTCTGCGACCGCTACACCGACTCCTCCGAGGCCTACCAGGGCGCGGGGCGCCAGCTCGGCAGTGAGCGCATCCTCACGATGCACCGCGCCGTCTGCGACGATCTACAGCCCGATCTCACTCTGCTGCTTCTGCCATCGATTGAAGCCTCTCTTCGCCGCGCTCGCGGACGCAATAAGCGCCGTATGCAACAGAAGGGGCCCGATGAGAACCGTTTTGAACGCGAAGATGACGACTTCTATCGCCGCATCTATCGCGCCTACGAAGAGATCGCGGAGCGGGAGCCCCAGCGTGTCGTGCCCCTCCGCGAAGATGCCTCCATCGAGCAAATTGAGGAGAGAATTCACGAGATCGTATCAGCCCGCATCCCAGCGCCTGTCATCTAATGCGGCATGACGCATCATAAAGACAGAAGATGGAGACTTCCTCCCGGACTGCCTTATCCGCTTCACTTTTATGCGTTAAAACCGTGGGTTAAGTTCGGTGAGCCCATCCGGCTCTTTGAGTACCTGCACCGCACCTATGGCCCCATCGCACACTACCGCTTCATGGGGACCCCCATCATCTTCCTCAACGATCCGGAGTACATCGGGGAGGTATTGGTTACTCAGGCGTCCTCCTTCGTCAAAGAGCGCACCGTCCGCCGCATGAAGATTCTGCTCGGCGAAGGGCTGATTACCTCCGACGATCCCCTCCACATCCGGCAGCGACGCATCGTCGCTCCCGCCTTTCACCGGCAGCGCATCGCCGCCTATGCCGATGAGATTGTCGCCAGCTCCGCTCGCCAGGCCGCCGCATGGAAAGACGGGGACACCCTCGACATCTCCGCCGCCATGATGGCCCTCTCGCTAGAGATCGTCGCCCGGACGCTCTTCGATACAGAAGTCACCGATGAGATTCGCGGCATTAACGATGAGGTCAACGCGATCATGGGCATCTATAACTTCCTCATCGCCTTCCCGCGCATGGAGAGTGTGCTGCACCTACCGATCCCCGGGGTCATGAAATTCCGACGCTCCAGGGAGCGGTTGGATCGCGCGGTCTACCGCCTGATCGAGGGACACAAGCGCGCAGGCGTCGATAAAGGAGATCTGCTCTCGATGCTGATCCGCAGCCGCGATGAGCAACCCGACTCCTCGGGCGAGCACACCGGCATGTCCGATACCCAGATTCGCGACGAGGTTCTCACCATCTTTCTCGCCGGGTACGAGACGACCGCGAATGCGCTCGCCTGGACCTGGTACCTGCTCTCGCAGAATCCCGAGGCAGAGGCAAAGCTGCACGCCGAACTCGACACTGTACTTGGGCACCGCCTGCCAACGCTCGCCGATTACCCCGCGCTTCGTTACACCGAGCAGGTCTTCGCGGAATCCATGCGCCTCTATCCACCCGCCTGGGCCATGGGCCGGCAATCGACCCGACCCGTCACACTAGGGCCTTACCGCATCCCACCGGGCGCTCATTTCTTCATGAGCCAGTACATCGTCAGCCGTACCCCTGAGTTCTATCCAGACCCGCTCCGCTTCAATCCGGATCGCTTTACCGTCGAAGCCAAAGCGGCGCGGCATCGTTTCACCTACTTCCCCTTCGGAGCAGGCTCACGACAATGCATCGGAGAAAACTTCGCCTGGATGGAGGGTGTGCTCGCCATCGCGACCATCGCCTCACGCTGGCGAATGACGTATCTGGGCTCGACTCCGCCTGTTCCGCAGGCAAAGATCACCCTGCGACCGCGCGATCCCCTGATGGTAGGTCTGACAGCGCGCTACCGATCCTAGCGAATCCGGAAAACAAGGCCCGCGCTCACCTGCAACAGGTTCGAAGAGGGATAGCTGGCAGTGACGTTCCCAATCGCAGCAGTGCTCATCGTTGCCAGCGAGCCATAACCGACCTCAATCGCTCTCAGGTCAACATGACTCCCCAGCTTGTAGTCTGCGCCGGCGTAGACCGCATATGTTCCCCTGCTCACGCGCACGGACGTATGCGGTGCCCGGGTGGTGCCTGCACCGCCGGAGAGCTGGACGTATGGTCGCCACGATGGCGAAAGGTTCTTCGCTACTACCCGCACGCCGATCAGAAAGTCGTTCAGCCGCGCGTTGTTTGCTCCGACATAGACGTCGCGCAGATCGAAACCCACGTCGACGTTCTTGCCGTGGAAGTGGTCGTAGTACCCTCCGATGCTGGCCCCCCAGAAGGTTCGCGAGGTCGTGCCGTCTCCCAGGAACGCGAACGGCCCGGAATCCGGCTGCGAGTTGCTCACTCGAACAGCGATCGGGTTCACATAAAGGCCAACCTGCGCTTGAGAAGAGACAGGAATCAGAAACAATGCCGAGAGCACAACCGCAAACCACAATTTCATCTACACAGGTCCTTACTTCAAAGGGTGTCGGGAGACAACATTTTGCTATGCACTCAAGTGTATCGAGCGCAAGGGGATTCAGTACACCGCTGGCCGAAAAAGTTCTCCTTTAAAAGGATCGGAGCGACCGCATGAAATTTCAGCGATCCCCTAAAATCCCTCGATTGATCGAGACAGTTCGCTATCCGGCCCGCGCTTTTCCTGTCTAAGCAGACTTCTCCACCAGCCTGGGATTCAGCGTATAAGTCCCGGTCAGGGTCGCCCTGGCAAGAATATGCCCCTCCAGCGCCTTCTCGACACTGTCGCCCGTCAGGTGGCCATCGACCTCAATCCTCTCCACGTCCAGGGCGTACAGCGTAAAGACATAGTGATGGACAATGGAGTCGTTCCACGGAGGGCACGGCCCGTCATAACCGTAATAATCCCCTTCCATCGCCGGATCGCTCGCGAACCACCCCGTGTAACTGTTGATACCATGCCGCAGGCCCCCGGGAGCCGCCGGCCCTCGCTTGCCATGTGCCGTAATGCCATCGCTCTGGCTGCCCGCCGCAATCTCCCGCGCACCCCGAGGAAGATCCAGCAGAATCCAGTGGTAGAAGTTCACGCGCGGCAGATCGGCAGGAACGTCCCTGCCCTCTTTGTTCACATCGTCGCCTCTGCTGGGAACGTCCGGGTCATGGACGATCAGCGCAAACGACTCCGTCCCCTCTGGAACATCGCTCCACGCAAGCTGCGGGTTCCGGTTTTTGCTCAATGCTGCGTGATTCTTTGTATCCGGCACCGCAAAGGCGAACTCTCCGGGAATCGGCGCTCCATTCTTGAAGCTGCTGCTCGTCAGGTTCATGATCGAAAATCTCCTTGCTTCAAAATACAAAACTTCTCGCCTCAGCCGCACTTCAGGTTCCGCGTCTCAGAAAACCAGCTCGTTGATCAAATCAGCGTATCTTCTTCGATCGAACGAGGTTCAGCCGTCATGCCCTTTTTCGATGAAAATCCCCACTGCATTGGAAGAATCGAAGCTCGCACCCGGAATCGCTACAGGAGTATCGTATCTCGCAAGAGAGGTGTCTATGCTCAGGAGAGACTTCCTTCGCCGCTCCGCCAAAGGCCTCGGAGCCGCCTGGCTCGCCAGCAACTCCCCTGCTTCCGTGCTGGGTCTTGAGCCGCTCGCCAAAAAAGTAACTGCTCACGACGAGGTCGTCCTCGGCAAGACCGGCATCCGCACCTCACGGCTGGCCATGGGCACTGGGACTGTTGGCTTTGGCGGTGCATCCAACCAGACTCGCATGGGATCCAATCCCTTCACAAAGCTCCTGCTCGACGGGTACCACGAGAATGGCCTGCGCTTCTTCGACACAGCAGACAGCTATGGCAGCCATCCCAATGTCCGTGAAGCCGTCAAGCAGCTTCCGCGCGACAAGGTCGTCATCATGACCAAGTCCGATACCCGCGATGCCGCAGGGCTGCGGCGCAACCTCGACCGCTATCGCCGCGAGCTGGGTGTGGACATGATCGACATCGTCCTCATCCACTGCGTCACCGAAGTCGATTGGACGACACGCTACCGCGGCGCCATGGACGTGCTCTCGGAGGCAAAGGAGAAGGGCGTCATCCGTGCCCATGGCTGTTCCTGCCATACCATCGAAGCGCTCCGTGCTGCAGCCGCCTCCCCCTGGGTCGAGATCGACCTCGTGCGCCTGAACCCCATCGGCTCTCACATGGACGCCGATCCTTCTACGGTCCTCAAGGAGATCCAAAAGATGCGCGCCGATGGCAAAGGCATCGTCGGTATGAAGATCCTCGGCCAGGGCGACCTGCGCGACCGCCCCGCCGAAGCTATCCGTTATGGGCTCTCTACAGGCGTGCTGGATGCCTTCACTATCGGAGCCGAGTCCCGTAAAGAACAGGATGGCCTGACGCGAATGATCGCCGCCGCTTGAACATGACAGCGTAATAGCAGCAGATGGGAAGCCGCCTTCAACACGTCGTCATTCTGAGCGTAGCGAAGAATCCCTGTATTCTTCCGCACCGCCGCAGTATTCTGCTCCGCAAAAGAGACAGCCCACAAAGACTGCCTCTTCAGCCCTCGGTTTCCTATTGCTCCGGGGCCGCTCTCCGCCTGCGCCCACTGATCAGGTAAACCGCCGCCCGCAGCTCCAGCAGTGGATCATCGGAAGGCTCAATCCCATCCAGGCGCGGAATCGGATCGAAGATAATCTGCTTCTGCTCGTGCGCATTATCGGCCACCGGATCTTTCAGCTCCAGGGTGCCGAACTCAACCACCTTGCGATTCTGCGGCCAGTGGACCGTGACGTCGTTCACCACATCGCCATCCTCTGCGACCTGAACCGTAATCCTGAATCGGATCGGGCCCTTTCCAAGGCGCTCCGTCAGTTCGTCGAAGAGATAGTTCGGGCTCTTCGCGGCTGCGTCCTCCGCGCTCAAGTGCGCCACCTCGTCCTCCGGAGCGATCGTGTAGCGTCCAAACCGGCTTACGCCGTCCTTATTGGTAAACTTCATCGCCGTAAGCCCGAAGTACTTTTCCTGAGCAAAGCTCACCGGCAGCGGAGTAATCGCCTGCACAAATGCCAGAGCCTTGGGATGACTCCCGACAAACTCCTGCACCTTTGCCTTGTCCTCCTGCGTCACCGCTCGCAGAAATTCCAGAAACTCCCTGCCGTCCGTGGCTGGAAATGCATTCGCAGAGTGTGCCACGATATCGGTATGGACATGCTCGGCCAGGTTGAACCGGATCGCAAATCCCCTTGGATCGGCTCCCATATCCGTGTCCGGTACCAGCGGCAGTCCCGTCGAGTCCGAGAATCTCACTGTCACCGGCGTTGAAGTCTGCACGGCATGCTGAGCCCGCGTCAGCGAGACCGCCTCTGCCGATGGCGTAAATGTGCCCGTCAGCATCATGCCCTTGGCATGGACCGGTCTGAATCCGGGATGGGGTCCAAAAACCTTCTCGAATGCACTCAGGATCTCTTCGCTCAGCGCAATCAGCTTCTCATCGTTCGGAAGTGGCATGATAAATCTCCTTCATCTCACAATGGCTTGGGTAAAAGATGGCGTCTCGAAAACGGCATGCAAAAGGCCGCGTTCCCACGTGAATCTGAGCCCGGACTACGAGGATTGTTCCTTATTTGTAGCAGAAACGACGAGAGCCTTCTTCAAAGGCAGAGGGAACGGCCCAGGAGCAGGAGACGTGCGGCAAGGGCGAACCCAATCGCCGCAACATCTCACTCCCCTGCTGAAGCTGCACTGAATATGTGCGGGATGAGGCGGTTTGCCTCGCTCGACTCCACCCTAGTCCTTACTTGTCGAAGGTTCTCAACCAGATATCTCGCACCGAGATTTTCGACGGCTGGCTTTCAATCTCGAATCCGATCAGCCCCGGCTGGTTGTTCACCGAATCCTTGTTGTCATCGATAAACACCGCCATCAGCTGGCCGTTCATAATGTGCATCATCACGCCCCCGCGCGCGATGACCTCATAGTCGTTCCACTCGTTCACCTTCACATAACCGCCGAGTGCCTGCTTATCCCCGATGTTTGCAACCAGGCGGTTCGGCTGCCCCGGCAGAGCCTCCGTCACCTGTCCGCGGTACGCCAGGATGCCCTGCATCGTGTTCTCGGAGTACCACTGCCCCGTATGATTTGCCGACGTCGCCGTCACCGGGAACCAGAAGTCCGCCTGCGGCCCCGTCATCATGAACTTCAGGTCATACGGAGGCACGCCCTTCGGCTGCGGACGCGTCCACGGAATTCCCGTCACGCTGCGATACTGAATTCCGCCGCCGCCACCCTTCTCGATCTTCATCTGCAGCTTCAGGTCGAAGTCCCGCGTCTTGTCGCCGCGATAGACGATGTAGTTATTCCCCTTGGGCTTGCCCTCGTAGGTTTCGCCGATCATCATGCCGTCTTCCACCCGCCAGATACTCGGGTCTGCATCCCACCCGCTGAAGGTCTTGCCATCGAAGATCTGCTTGAACCCGGTGTGCTCGTCGATGTCATAGGGCGCGGGATCATGAAACTTTGGCATCCCCGGAAGCATCTTCCCGTCCGGCCCTTGCACCGGCGGACGTGCGGAAGGTGAAACCAGTGCGGGTGGAACCTCCTGGGCCTTTGCCAGCGGCAAAATGCTGAAAGCCCCTGCGGCATACACACAAAAACGAACGAAACTGGCTCGGTAAAACGGGCGAAAGAAGATTGGCATGGCTTTCAGACCTTCAAATTGAGACGTTTCAAAAACATCGAAAGTCTAGCTGCAGGAGAAGTTATTTGGCGAGAGCCAATGCGAAAATAAATCCGCACGGAATATTGACTCAGGGGATATTTTCCGCAGCCCGAGCTCACAGGTACGGTCAAAATCCCGGGCCCAGCCCTTCCGTCAAATCGGTTTACATAAAAAGTGTCATCCTGAGCGGAGCGTAGCGAAGTCGAAGGATCTGCGGTTTTCCTCTTGTACCCTAAACAACAGGGAGCAAGACCAACTCACCTTCCCCGCAACCGGGTCATCACCCGCCGGTCCCGCTTCGTTGGCCGTCCACTCTCCCACGTCGATTCATAGATCGGCATTGCCTTCTTCGCCTCCACCACTGCGGCCCGCGCTGCTTTGCTTTCGTCTGTCTCTCGATATAGCCCCTGAGCTAGCGCCGCCGGCCCTCTCACATCGCTCAACCCCAACACCTCGATCACGAACTCGCCGGAGTCATTCTTCACCCGCATCATCTCGCCAGCATGGACCTCTCGTGCCGCCTTCACAGGCTGCCAGGCCATCTCGCCCTTCTTCCAGTCAATCCGGCCCAACTCACACGCCTTCACTGCCAATGCACGCGTTTTGAAGAACCGCGCCGCCCAAAGCCATTTGTCCGTCCGTACGGAATCCATCCCCATATTTTCTCTCTCATGGGCAGGTATCCTCAAAACGAGTCTGCGGCTGGAGAGACTCTATCGGAGATTCGCTGGATCGAACAGGCCGCGCGTCCGCCGGGTCACCAGCGGAAGCACCACAATCGTTCTTTCCTGCCAGTAGCCGAGGACGCCCAGGCCCCGCATCCTCTGTTGCGTCTCGTAGCGTGCATCCGACGCGTGCTGTTCCAGAAAACGGCTGGCCTCCACCCGCGTTGTAAAGGTAACGAAGTCGTCGGGATGGCGGTCTATATCCTCTCGCAGACTCTTCAGCAATGCATCGTCTGCAATGTCCTCTGGCAGGTTAATCACCACAGGCTGGTGCACGTGCAACTCCGTTCGCGTCGTCGCACTCGCCGTGGCACAAAGATGTCCGGCGAGAAACACGGCGATGGCGAATCTGAGAGCAACATGCATCTTCCGATTCTGACCTCACCCCGTAACCACCGTAATGCCCCAAACGGGTTATGCGGCTCTCAACCCCGTTTCACCGCTCTAGACCCAGCCGCCGTCGATCACATAGCTCTGATTCGTAATAGCCGCGCTGTCATCGGAGGCGAGAAACAGCACCAGCCGCGCCACCTCCTCCGGCTCGATCAGGCGCTTCAACGCCTGTCGCTTCAGCACCTCGGCCTTATACTCCTCAGTCAGCCATAGCCGCCTCTGCCGCTCCGTGGCGATGGCGCCCGGCATCACGCAGTTCACCCGGATATTGTCCCCGCCCAGCTCATGGGCCAGCGTTCGGGTCAGCCCCACAATGGCCGCCTTGGCGGTCACATATACCGGCACGCCAGTTGAGGGGATCACCCAGCTGATCGAGCTCATATTAATGATCGAGCCGCGCCCTGCCCTGCGCATTGCCGGAACCACTGCCCGAGTCATGAAGAACTGGTGCTTCAGATTGACCGCCATCATTTGGTCCCAGCTCTCCGGGGTGACCTCATCGACGCTGTGGCGAGCGTCATTCGCCGCGTTGTTTACCAGAACGTCAACCATGCCAAACCGTGAGAGGATCTTCGAAACCGTCTCCTGAAGCTGATCGGCCAGGGTCAGGTCGCATGAGAAGAAGACGGGGGGCTTCAAACCGTCCTTCTGCAGTCGACCGCTCAGATCTGCAGCAGCATCTTCCTGAACATCCAGAAAGACCACCTGCGCCCGCTGTGCTGCAAAGCCTTCAACGATCGCCGCCCCGATTCCCGTTGCTCCTCCGGTCACCACCACCACCCGGCCTTCCAGGCTCGGATACGTTGCCCACCCGCTCATCGCGTCTCCTGTGCTCCCATCTAAAAGAATTCAGCCATCGCAAGACTCGTTCCCGCATGAAATCCTGTCAAGCCTGCCGATGAACTATCTACTGTCGGAGCAATCACTTTCGCAGTCCCGAACTGCCCACTCGAATTCTCTATACTGAAAGAAAGCCTCGAGCAAACGAAGGTCTGATCTGTCCTGACGTTGATTTGTCATGACACGGTGTCGACCGAAAGTCCGGACCTAAGCATCTTTTTTCGAAGACTTTACGCAAAAACTGTATGGGAGCAGGCATGACAGAAGAGAGCAACACCATAGCCGGAACGGGTGAGAACCTGACCATTGGGGTACTCGCCCTGCAAGGAGCCTATGACGCGCACGCGCAGGCTCTGCGCCGGCTGGGCGCTACCTCCAAACTGGTTCGTCTGCCTGCGGACCTGGAGGGCATCGACGGTCTCATCATGCCCGGTGGCGAATCCACTACCATGCTCAAGTTCCTGGAGCAGCGAGGCTTCTTCGACGTCCTCAAGGAGTTCACCCACACGCAGCCCACCTTCGGAACCTGCGCCGGAGTCATTCTGCTGGCAAACGAAGTCACCAATCCCGGCCAGAAGTCCCTCGCTGCCCTCGACATCACAGTTGAGCGGAACTCCTATGGCCGCCAGATCGATTCAAGCATCTTCGAAAGCGAGTCAAGCCTGCCCGGCGGACCGCTGGAGATGGTCTTCATCCGGGCGCCGCGGATCACCCGCGCCGGAACCGACGTCGAGACGCTCGCCAAACGAGGTCAGGACCCTGTTCTTGTCCGCAGCGGCCATCTGCTCGCTGCAACCTTCCACCCCGAGCTGGGCCACGATCTCCGCATCCATCAGCTCTTTATCGACATGGTCCGCCAACACAGGCATAAAGCCTAGACGGGCTTTAGCTCAGGCCCAGGCCGCCATCCACCGTGAGAAGCTGCCCGGTGATGAAGGTAGGTGCAGTCGCAAAAAACAGGACGGCGGCAGCGACGTCCTCTCCCGTTCCGTTGCGCTGCATCGGGGTCTTGCGGGCGAAGTGCTCGTAGGCCTCTTCCACCTCTCCCTGGACGATCATGCCCGGCGCGACGGCATTCACGCTCACCTCAGGAGCCCACGCCTTCGCCATCACCTCGGAAAGCATGTGCAGCGCCGCCTTCGACGTGCAGTAGTGCCCGTGCGTGGCCCAGGCATGCTGCCCGCCCAGCGAGCCGATATTCACAATGCGCCCCTGCACCCGACGGAGATGAGGCAGCGCCGCCTGGGCCATCAGGAACGGCGCCCGCGTATTCGTTGCGAAGATCCGATCCCACTGCTCCACCGTAATCGCTTCAAGCGGAACAGACTCGAACCTGCCGGCGTTGTTGACCAGCAGATCGATGCGCCCGAACTGGCTGGCCACCTCCGCAACCGCATCCTGAATCGCCTGCGGATCGCAAAGGTCGCAACGAATCGCAAGCGACCTGACACCCAGAGCAGCCAGATCAGCTGCTGTCTGCCGCGCTCCTTCGCTGGAATCTCGATACGTGATGGCAACGTCGGCGCCCTCTGCCGCAAGCGCCAATGCAATCGCGCGTCCGATGCGCTTGGCAGCTCCGGTCACCAGGGCAGTTTTTCCCGAAAGCCGCATCGATCGTCGCGTTCCCTTGTTTATTGTTGCGGCGCGGGCTGCTGAGACGAATCGCTATGCGCCGGTGGCTGAGAACTCTGCGGCGTTGCACCGGAGTCGGACTTCGGAGCAGCCGGCTTTGGCCGGATCGGTTCCTGCACTCCCCATTTGCGCTTCGATGGCGCATTATCGTTTTCGCGGTAGGACGAGACCTGTTCGCGAGGGGTCAACATCTCGATCGCGATCTCTTTCGTCGGCTCGTCCACCTGATAATTTTGAGCGAACGTCGCCATACCGTTGGCAATGACCTGAACAGTCACCTGTGATCCTGTCGGGATAATGTCGATAGTCGCCTTGCCGTCCGGATCGGTCTTCACCTCGAGATTACCGATATCCTTGCCGTCCTTATACGGATTGAACACAACCGCGGCATTCATGATCGGTTTGCCGGTCGACTTCTTGGTCACCAGGACGGTGATCTTCGAGGTCTCCGGGGGTGGCTTGTACTTGCGACCGCGGCGCACAGGAGAATCCTGCGCCAGCAAGCCGGACGTGGCCAGCACAGCCGTAACACATACAAGAGCGAGGTGAGTGACAAGATTGCGACGCGACAACATCATGGCAGCTATTTTACGCCGCCCCGCCTCCAGTTCGCGATTCTGGGGTTGATCGTTCCGGCCCCTGATCGTTCCCTATTTCATACCATTCTCCTGTTTTTGATCGTTCTGCGGTAGAAGCCGCTCCGGGTCGCGCTAGGATATTTGCATGGACATGAAGCTGGTATTTCAGGATGCAGCGGGATTCCAGACCCCACTGTTGACCGTTTTTGCGGTAGATGCCTCCATTGGCAAGGATGCCGATCCGCTGATTGCGCTGCTGACGACCTCCGATTCGATTACCAATGCCGCGGCATCTCTGATCGCTTCGGACGAGTTTAAGGGTGCTCTGGGTGAGCAGGCGATGCTCCACGCCCCGGCCGGTCTGAAAGCTGAGCGCCTGTTGATTGTTGGGCTGGGAAAGGCCAAGACGCTTTCGGTGGATGAGGTTCGCAAGGCCGCCGGAGCAGCCGTTCGCTGGGCCAAACCCCGCGGAGTTCGCCAGATGGCGATCGCGTTTCCTGAGGAGCATGCTCTTTCCGACGAGCACCTGGAGAACCTGCCGTGCACACTTCTGAGCCGCGCCCTGACGGAAGGAGCTATCCTCTCGGAACGAGACTGGGATACCTACAAGAGCGATAAAAAGGACCGGTCTATCGAGGGGCTCACTATCGTTGCTCCATCGGGAGAGGAATCCACCACCCGTGAGATCCAGCAGGGATTTGACGAAGGCAAGATCATCGCCAGCGCACAAAACTTCGCCCGCGCGTTGGTGAATGAACCTAGCAATGTCCTAACCCCTACCGAACTTGGGCGGCGCGCCGCAGCGATGTGCTCGGAAAAAGGGCTGAAGTGTGAGGTCTATTCGACGGCAAAGCTCGAAGAGTTGAAGATGGGCGCCTTTCTGGCCGTGGCCAAGGGATCGGTGCAGCCGCCAGCACTGGTGGTGATGACCTACGAGCCGAAGCTGGAGAAGGGCAAACAATTGCCGAAGGATGCTCCTGTGCTGGGACTGGTCGGAAAAGGAATTACTTTCGACACCGGCGGCATCTCGCTGAAGTCCGCAGAGGGCATGGAGAAGATGAAGTACGATATGGCGGGAGCGGCCGCCATGATCGGCGCCATGCACGCCATCGCAGACCTGAACCCTGCGGTCAAAGTGATTGGAATCGTCTGCTCGGCAGAGAACATGCCCAGCGGCACTGCTTACAAACCGGGCGACGTGTTTACGGCTATGTCCGGCAAGACAGTCGAGATTCTGAATACCGATGCGGAGGGCCGCCTGGTGCTGGCTGACGGCCTGCACTACGCGAAGACGCTCGGCTGCACTCACCTGATCAACGCGGCCACCCTGACGGGAGCCTGCGTGGTGGCACTTGGAATGATCAATGCCGGCCTCTTCTCGAACAACGAGGATACCTGTGAGCGATTTACACGTGGGCTGCGAGCCTCCGGAGAGAAGTTCTGGCGGCTTCCCTGCACCGACGACTACAAGGATCTGATCAAGAGCCAGATCGCCGACATCCAGAACACGGGCGGCTCGCGCTGGGGCGGAGCCACGACCGCAGCCATGTTCCTCAAGGAGTTCGCAGAGGACACGCCATGGATCCACCTGGACATCGCAGGCTGCGCCTGGAACGAAGAGATAAAGCCCTGGCACCCCAAGGGCCCCAGCGGTGTCGCCGTGCGCTCCATTGTCGAATGGGTGCGGACGTTCGCATCGTAATGATTTGTGCAACCAAAAGAGCGGCCCTCTCTAAGGGGCCGCTCTTTTCTTTGCTTCCAACTCTCAACTATGCGGCAGCATGCTGGACTGCGCCCCTTTGGAACAGGTCGATCATGGCGCGGTTATAGGCGGGAATGTCGTCGGGTTTGCGGCTGGTGACCAGGTTGTTGTCCTGTACAACCTCTCGATCGACCCACTCCGCGCCTGCGTTCCTCAAATCGGTCTGAAGCGAGGGCCACGAGGTCATCGTGTGACCGCGGACACCGCCGGCATCGATCAGGGTCCAGGCTGCATGACAGATCGCGGCAATAGGCTTGCCATCGCGAATAAAGCTGCGCACAAAGTCGATGGCCGCCGGCTCCAGGCGTAGATGATCCGGATTCATCACACCGCCGGGAAGGTGCAGCCCGTCATAGTCGCCGCTGTTGGCCTTCGAGAGCACGACGTCTACCTGAATGTCATCGCCCCAGTCGGTCATATCCCAGGCTCGTATTTTGTCGTTCTTGATGCCCGATTGCGGTGCAATCACATCTACCCTGGCGCCGGCCTCTTCGAGCGCCTTCTTCGGTTTCGTCAATTCAACCTCTTCCACACCTTTCGTGGCGAGGATCGCGATACGGCGACCTTTCAGACGACTGCGGTCATCGTTGCTGAAACTTGCCATGAAGCACCTCCGCCCGGGGCGATGCTCCGGGTCAGCAAGATGAGATTCGGGTCTATCGACGGGCGTTGTCCTTCAGGATGTGGAGAAAGGACTTTGTGGATTGGCTCCCCCCGCCGCTGCAATCCGTCGAACTCCCTCAGAGAGGGCCACTCTCGGTGTGATGAGGCTGACAACGATGCGTTCGGGCTCCGGCATTCCATAGAAGGAGCCCGGGTGAACTACAACAGCATCCTCGCTCAAGAGTCCTTCGGGGGTGATGCCCACGCTCCGTAGCCGGACTACAGCACTCCAGCCAGCGTCGGTATGCAAGACCTGAAGCCCGTTGTCCCTGATTGCATTCAGATTTGCTGACGTTCTCTCCAGGATCTGCTTTTGCAGGGGAAAGCGACTCTGGAGCCACAGAGGCAGGGCCAGCTGCGCCGGCGCGTTCATGGAAAGAAAGGTGTCGGCGATGACCTCAAGCCTCGCCAGCGCGGCCTCTCTTCCGGCGTCGGGTCCAAAGGCTGCAATCCAGCCAACCTTCATCTGCGGCAGACCCGCAATCTTGCTCATGCCGCTCAGAATAAAGGTAAGTACCGGATGAGGTCCGCATGCAAAGCTCTCGATTTTTCGTTTTCCGAGCGGGTAATCGAGGAAGACCTCATCGACGATCATGGCCAGGCCGCGGCGACTACATATCTCTTCAAGACGAGTGCGCTCTTCGCGACCCGTGCCATGCCCAGTTGGATTATTGGGATGAACGAGCACGATGGCGCGTGTCTTAGGCCCAATCCTGCGCTCTAGCTCAGCGAAGTCGATCCACCAGCCGTAGTCGTAGAACAAGGGATAAGGGCGAAGACGCACATCTTCGAGATCGGCAAGAAAATCAAAGAGGGGATAGCTTGGCTGCGCTACAAGAATCTCGTCGCCTGCGTCACACAACAGGCGGAAGAGATAACCATAAGCCTCACTGGTGCTGGTGGTCAGGAGAAGAGCACCGGGACTGACCTGTGCGCCATGATCGACATAGTAGCCCGCGACGGCTTCACGTGCAGAGAGCATCCCGCGCGGATCGGGATCATAGGTAAGGGCGCGAGAGTCAGACAGTGGCGCGAGAACAGCGTCGTGATCGTAGATGAAGCCGCACACGGTTGGATTTGAGACAGTAAGATCGACGAGATCGCGGCCTTCGGACTTTGCCTTTCGAATCGACTCTGCAAAGGAGCTTTCGCGCAGGTCCCAACCCGTTCGTGATGAAAATCTGTAACTCACACCTTCATGTTAATGGTTTCAGAATAGAAGTTTCCTACAATAGCCTTATCCATGAATTCCATTGAAGCAGTCCTCTTTGATTACGGCATGGTCCTGTCCGCTCCTCCTGATCCCGCTGCGTGGCAGAAGATGCGCGAGATTACTGGCTTTGACGAGCAGACCCTGCATCGTGGCTACTGGACACCCCGCCACGCATACGATCGCGGTGACCTGAATGGTCTTGCTTACTGGGAGCAGGTCGCAAGCGCTGGGGCAACCGGCTTCACGCCCGAACAGGTACAGCAGCTGATCAATGCCGATGTTGCGCTCTGGACGCGTCTGAATACCCCCATGGTTGAGTGGGCGCAACAGCTGCAGCGTGCGGGCGTTCGAACCGGCATCCTCTCCAACATTGGGGATGCCATGACGGACGGCTTGCTGGGCAAGTTCGACTGGCTGCAGGATTTCCATCACTGCGTCTGGTCTTACCGGCTGCGTGTGGCCAAACCTGAACCCGAGATCTACCAGGCAGCAGCAGAGGCGCTTGGAACTCCGCCGGAGAAGATTCTGTTTATCGATGACAAGGCGGAAAACATCCAGTCCGCACACGAAGTTGGAATGCAGGCGATTCAATACAGCGATCACGAATTGTTTGTGCGCGAGATGGAGCGGCAAGGGTTTGCTTCGCTCTTGAAAGTCGGTCTTTAAGATTTCCGACGGAGAGTGATTTGTGTTTTCCCGTTTTGGGAAGCTATATGACATTCGTACCGTTCTCCTTCACCAACTCACTCAAGTTGCATGTATGCATGGATATTGAGGGCAGGCTGCAAGCCGCGATGAACCCGCAGCCAGATAACCATGAAGCTATTCCGGGCACTTCTTCTTCCCATCGCGTGTCTTTCCGGCCTGCTGCTGGTCACAGGCGCCGCGTGGGCCCAGGTGAATGCGCAGATCGCATTCGCCGGACTGCGAGCTGTCGCCGGGAAGGGCCAGTTCAACAGCGTCAAAACGGATTCGGCAGGCAATCTGTATCTTCTGTTAGATCAGAAGGACGGTGTCCGCATCCTCAAGGCTGATCCGTCGGCAACGCAGGTTCTCGCGGAAGCTCATATCGGCAGTCAGGGCGATATTGGAATGGCGTTGGCCCTGGACCCCGCCGGGAATGTCTATGTGACCGGAACCACCACCTCGGGGACGGTCCCCACGACTGCAGGCGCTCCATTTCCTTCGCCCGCAGACTCTTCAACGAATGGATTTATCGCGAAGTTCGATCACGACCTTCACCTGTTGTTTGCGACTTACACAGGAAGCGGCCGCATGTCTCCGGCGGCGATCGCAGCAACCGCAGACAGCGTCTTCATCTCAGGGGGAATCTACTCCTCTACTTTGCCAGCGACTTCTTCGGCAGTCATACGCCAGGTACCAGGCGGGAGCACGGGGAACGGCTTTGTCGAGGCCTTCCGCTCTGATGGGACCGCTCTTATTTACGCCACCTATCTGGGAGGATTTGGAGGGAATACCGCAGGTGCTGCCATTGCGGCGGATGGCAATAACAATGTCTATGTTGCCGGATACACCACCGCTTCCGGCTATCCCACGGTAGCGGCCGTCGTTCCTCAGAGCACAGCCTCCGGTTCCGGCTTTCTGACACGTCTGACCGCAGCCGGTGACGGACTTACGTTTTCGACGTTTATTCCCGGTGCGGGCATCACCTCGCTCGCGCTCGATCCGGCTACGCAGACGCTTCTGCTCTCCGGCAGCATCGATCCAGGCCTCTTTCCGGTCACCAGCGTGTCTACCCCGATGGTAACGGCGGGCTACCAAGCTGTGGTTCGCGTGCCGCTCGACGGGAGTACGGTTCTCTCTTCCACCCTGCTGGCCCCTGGGACGCGCTCGGTGGTTGCACCCGCACCCGATGGAACGGCATGGGCAGCAACCGATCTCACCGCTCCGCTGTTTCCTGTGCCGCCTATCTCCAACGTCGGGTCGAGCGCCGGATTCCACATCTCTGCTCAGGGGACGGTGGATCAGAGCGTTCGTTTCGGCGGAT
Source organism: Edaphobacter sp. 12200R-103 (assembly GCF_010093025.1). Lineage (GTDB taxonomy): Bacteria > Acidobacteriota > Terriglobia > Terriglobales > Acidobacteriaceae > Edaphobacter. Next base: position 1,318,484 of record NZ_CP048114.1, read on the forward strand.
CGACAACGTTGACTTCGGCCATTCCTGTCACCATCAACTCCATTACCTTCGACCTGAGCGGGCAGGCTGTTTTTGCCGGGTCTGCTGGGCCAACGACCAGCGCCAGCCTGCTCGCCACAGAAACCTACGACCTGCCGCTAGTCCACAGCCCGTCTGCTCTGCTCCCCTCCACCGTACGCGATGCCGCCCTGGTGCCGGGATCGAACTGTGGCAGCATGTGCGCCGGCTCGGGAGCATACCTGACGAAGCTGAATCTCACCTCGGGTCCTTCGCTTGCACTCTCGACCGACGCTCTGCCCAACGTGGTGCTGCGCAATCTGGGATCTGCTGCGGCGAACAACCAGCAGGTCAGCACCAGCGGTTTTGCGCTCTCGCACAATTGCCCGGCGCAGCTGAATCCAGGCGCAGAGTGTAACCTCGCTCTAAGCGGAGGGCCGGGCAACCTCACGGTCGGGGCAACAAATGCAGCATCCCAAACGATCGCTGCTTTCAGCAGTCGGCCGTCCTGCTTCCAACCTGGTCTATGCCCCCCATGAACTGGACCTCGGGGTTCTCACGCCGTCCGATCCTCCGGTCTTGCGCACGGTTACGGTCAGCAATCTCGGCCCTACGGCGGTAACAACGGCGATCCCCGTCTCCTTTCCTGGAAACTCTAATTACACGATCGGTCTCTCGGGCGATTGCCCCGGCTTCGGTTCGTCCCAGCCTCTCCAGCCAGGCGCAAGCTGTCATCTCGTCGTTCAGGCTTCCGTGCCTTCCACGCTGACCACCTCTTCGCCTTTTGAGGCGATCTGGTCTTCGAGATCAAGCTCGCTCACCATCACGGGATTTGCGGAGCAGAGCGCTCTCCATGCCTCGTCCACTGCAATCGACTTCGGCACGCAGTTTGTGGGAGGATTGCGGCTGCCCCGGTATCTTTATCTGTCGAATAGCTCTGCGACATCCATACCGCACACTTCCGCAGCACTGCCGGAATCATCCCCTTTTATCGTGGTGGATCGCTGCCCGACCGTGCTGGAAGCGCATACCGTCTGCCAGATCCAGATCGACTACTCTTCTCCCCAGACATCGTCCGACAGTGTGACGTTATCGACCAAGGCCTCGAAGTGCTCGTTACGGGAAGGACAACTCCGCAGCCGGGCACCAGCGGTCAGACGGCGAATCCGAATCTTACTGTCAGTCCAGCCTCGCTTAATTTCCCCAATGCAGTCGTCGTGACCGGAACTTCGGCCAGCACGCTGACCGCGACGGTTACAAACACCGGGGCGCAACCGTTTCCTGTCGGGATTGGGGTGACGGGAGACTTTATCGACTCCACCAACTGCAATGGCAGCCTCGCTGGAGGAGCCTCGTGCTCGGTCGTCGTTACCTTCACGCCATCGCAGCCCGGCACTCGGCAGGGACTGCTCTCGGTCGCGACCGGAGCGGCGAGCACACCGGTCTGCGTCGGCCTCACCGGAACAGCGCTTCCCATTCTTCCCGCGAACAACGGCTCGCTCGATCTGGGCAGCACTCCCGTAGGCCAGCCGGTGGTTGAGTGGTACAAGATCGCGCAGCCTCTCAACCGCCTGACGGCCACGGCCAGTGGAGACTTCAAGGTGCTGGTGGTGGAAGACATCGGTTATGGTCACGGACAGGCGGCGGCATCGGAGTTCACCTCTTCCTCAACAGGCTCCTGCATCAACTGCTGGGTGGGTATTCAGTTTTTGCCATCCACTGCCGGCGCGTACCAGGGAACGCTCAGTTTTATGTCCGCCAGCAACGGTGCGGCATATTCTGTAACGCTGCGGGGAGACGGCCTCCCGCTTAGCGGACTTCTGCTGACTCCAGCCCAGCAGGACTTCGGTCCGGTGGCCGTTCACAGCTCCAGTCCTGCCAGCCTCTTCACCCTGACCAACCTCACAGCATCAAACGTTACCTTTTCGACGCCTTCTACCAGCGAAGATTTTATTATCCGGAGCGAAGTTACTGGAGGCTCTGCCTGCATCGGGAGCGTCGCTCCAGGAGCCTCCTGCTTCGTCCAGGTAGCCTTTGCACCGACTGCGACCGGCCCCGCCGCAGGAACCCTCACACTCACCTCCGACGGAGGGACCGCAAAGGCAGCGCTGACTGGATACGGATCTCCCGATACCGGACTGTCGCTCAACCCTGCCGCGCTTGTCTTTTCCAACGTACCCAGCTCCTCGGCAACCCAACAAACCATTACCGTCTCGAATACGGGTGCCTATGATCTCGAGATTGCCGCACTCAGCTCCAGCTCTTCTGCTTTCCAGACAGGCATCACCTGCGGAACCCTTACCGCAGGCGCAAGCTGTACGGTTACCGTGAACTTCGTACCGCAGAGCGCGCAGGTCTCTGCGGTACTTTCGATTCCAGTCACCAGCAGCGCTCCAGGCGATCCGCAGACGACGTACACCATTCCACTCTCCGGTGCGTATACAGCCGAGAACAGCGGACTGCAGATTCTTCCGGCCGTAAGCGACTTCGGTCCGACCGCAACGGGCACCTCCGGCATCGTTCGCCAGTTTGTCGTAAACAATCTCACGATGCAGACGGTCGACCTTGGACTGAGCCTTCCCCGCCAGTTCAGCCTGACGGGATCGACTTGCTCCACACTCGACGCGGGTCGGGGATGCACATTCAACGTGGCGTTTACGCCTCTCACAAACGGAGCCGTAACAGGCACAATCGCTGCACATGCCACGCCTGCGGGCGGAGGCGTGACGCTCAGCGGCCTGGGCTACGTCAAAGGATTCGGAACCGGGCAGGCGTCGCTTACTGTTACCGGCGATCTTTTGCCGGGCAATCTTCTCGCGTTCGGGCAGGTTCCATCCGGGCAGACCTCGATCCAGAGCCTGACCCTGACGAACAACGGCAACAGCCTGATAACTGTTCGCCGCATTACCACTGAGTGGCCCTTCCTTTCGACGACGAACTGCGGGATGGCGCTCTCTCCCGGCGAAAGCTGCACTGTCACCATCACCTACTCGCCCCTTGATCAGGTTGCGACCGGGTCGAGTCCCGCACCCTTCAATACCGACTCCGGAACAATCGTCATCGAGAGCGATGCCGCCTCCAGCCCGGAGCTGATTCCATTGAGCGGTACGGTTACTCCGCAGTATGTCACGGTTCCCCTGAACGCCGCTCCGGTCTATGCCTATATCGTCTCGCAGGGCTCCGTTCACTTCGACGCGACCCGCGCAGGGGAGGCATCGCCCGCACAGATCCTCAACCTTACCAACACCGGAACGGGAACCATTCACGTCAGCGGACTTCGCGCGCCAGCGGATTTCTCCGTACAGGGAGACTGCTCGACGATCGTCGCTGGAGCGAGCTGTCCCCTGCAGTTGACCTTCATACCGCAGGGGTCGCCTTCGCAGACCGCCTCCACGATCCTGGGTGCGCTTGAGATCCTTTCCAACTCCAGCACATCGCTTGAGTTCGTAAGTTTGTCCGGCACCGCCACACCTTCGAGCCTGGCGATCTCGCCAGCATCTCTCAATTTCGGGCAGGTCCTCGTAGGCAGTTCAGCAACGCTTCAGAGTGTTGTTACGAACTACAGCTCCGGCCCGGCGACGATTCGCAACATCACTGCCAACGGGGATACAGCCTTCAGGGCAATTGTCCAAGGCCGGGAGCCCAGCTGGCTGCGTCGGCATCATGCAGCCTGCAAATCATCTTCAGGCCCGCACAGGAGGGTGTGCGCGCAGGCGCTGTCGCTGTCTCCAGTTCGCTGACGACGCTGCCGCTAGCCATCAGCCTCACCGGAACCGGAATCCAGCTCCACCTCCTGGCCACGCCCAGCGTTCTTTCGTTCGGAGACACAGCTCTGGGAACCTCGACGAGCCTTGCAGTTTCGATCACCAACAGCGGAACTGCGCCCGTCAACGGCGTCAGCGTCTCCACTACAGGTGATTATGCCGTACAGAAGCCCTGCCCCCTTACAACCCTTGCTCCAGGAGGTCGCTGTGATCTGACGATCGTCTTTACCCCCAAGGCAGCGGGAAATCGCCCAGGCACGTTGCGCGTCACCAGCTCCGATCCCGGATCTCCGTTAGCGATGGCGCTGACAGGGAACGGAGTGGCGCCAAAGGGGTTCGTCTTTTCCGTCGATGGTGCAAGCACATCTGCCCTCACGATCAAAAGCGGGGCGTCTGCGGGATATCACCTGTCGCTTGCACCGCAGAACGGATTTACCGGCACGGTCGTGGTGAACTGCACCCCGGTTCTGCCGGCGCAGTATGCATCCTGCTCGCTGCTACCGTCTACGGTGAACCTGACAGGAACATCAGCCCAGACCTCGACGGCCACACTGAATACGGTGATGAAAGTGAGCACCGCCTCGTCTTCAAGTACACAGGCATTGCGGTGGGCTGTTCTCCTGCTTCCCTTCGGAGTCTTTTTCGTGCGCCACCGTTCGAAATCCGTGCTATTTCTTCTGCTGGTCAGCGGAGCAACGCTTCTCACCTCCGCCTGTGGAAGCGGCGGGACAGTCGTCATTAATCAGGACGATCCAGACCTCCGCTACACACCGCCGGGAACCTACCAGTACAGCGTAACGGCAAGCACCGTAAACGGCACTCCCATCAGCCAGACCATCACCCTCAAACTTATCGTGACGAAGCCGTAAATTCCCTGTTCAAAGGCGTGGCGTCACTCCCTCCAAAGGAATGGGAACCTGCTCGACGATCTCAATGCCGAAGCCCTGAAGTGCAGGTACATGTGTGGGCGTGTTGGTCAGCAGCCGAATCTTATGGATTCTCAGGTCAGAGAGAATCTGTCCTCCCAGACCCACCTGCCGCAGGGTTCGCTGGGCACGGTCTTCGTGGCGCTCGCGCGCGCGATGGTCGCGATGGAAGACCACGCGATGCGGCGTCACGCTGCGATCGATCCCGAATCCCGTGCCGCCGTTGTGCAGGTACACCAGCGCCCCGCGTCCTGCCTCGGCGATGATCCTCAGTGAATTGTCGACCACCGCTCTACAGTCGCAGAGAGTCGTCCCGAAGACGTCACCGGCCAGGCAGTGAGTATGCACGCGCACGGGAACGGGCTCCACCCCTGCGACGTCACCATAGACCAGGGCAACATGAGACTCTCCGCCTTCAACCTCGCTCTCGTAGGCGATCACACGGAAGTCGCCGTATGCCGTCGGCATGACGGACTCCGCAACGCGATGGATATAACGCTCGTTCTGCAGCCGGTACCGGATCAGGTCGGCCACGGTCACCATCTTGAGGCTGTGCTCCTGGCAGAACTTCACCAGATCGGGTACCCGCGCCATCGTGCCGTCGTCGTTCATGATCTCGCAGATCACGCCGGCAGGAATCAAGCCTCCCATCCTGGCCAGATCGACGGAGGCCTCGGTCTGGCCGGCGCGCACCAGTACACCGCCTTTGCGGGCCCGCAGAGGAAAGACGTGCCCCGGACGCGCGAGATCGTGGGCGGTGGAATGGGGGTCGATGGCAACGCGGATCGTATGGGCGCGATCGGCGGCCGAGATGCCGGTAGTGACTCCCTCGCGGGCCTCGATGGTTTCGGTAAACGCCGTACCGAACCGCGAGGTGTTCTCCTGGGTCATAGGGGAGAGTCGAAGATAGTCCGCACGCTCTTCGGTCAGCGTCAGGCAGATAAGGCCTCGACCGTACTTCGCCATGAAGTTGATCGCCTCCGGAGTAACGAACTCTGCTGCCAGGGTAAGGTCGCCTTCGTTCTCACGGTCCTCATCATCGACAACCACCACCATCCTGCCTGCACGAATATCCGCAACCGCTTCACTGACCTCAGAAAACATAACTCGATTCCTCCGGCAACTCTTTCGACGGTATTAATCATACGTTCGACGCAAAAAAGAGAACCGCCCGAATTGTGGGCGGCTCTCTCAAGGTCAGAACTCGTTCGTTAGAGGGTCGATTCGATCTCGAATCCCCAGGCTTCCAGCAGAGCTTCCGGGATATACTTTGAATTCTTATTGCGGCGTGCCCATTCACGCAGCCGCGTCGACCGGATGTACTGGTCAGGGGTCAGTTTGAACTCTTTCACGACCTGCTCGAACGATGTTACCGTTGGGACGACAGGACCGATCGGCTCCGGCTTGCCCCAGTTCGGATTTCCACGACGTTTCGCCATAGTGTGCAAGTACCTCTTATATATGTTTGCTCAGGTTCCCTTCCGAGATGCGCGTCAAAGAAGGAAGGACTGTTGATAATTTTACGTTCTTAATCCTTGAAAATCAATGGGATTGTGCGCTAGAATCCCCCGCTCGCGGCCCTCTTCGCAACCTCTTTGGCTACGTCAGTTATGGAGCGCTTCGGCATAGAACCTTAGCAGATCGGCCTTCATCTGCCTCAGCGCGTCCACATTCAGGTAGACCATGTGACCCGCCGGATAGTAACCAAACTCCACGTTGCGGGCCAGCTGTGGAGGCAAGCTCATGTGGGTCAGATCGTACTCTGTTGCGAAAAACGGCGTTGCCAGGTCAAAGTACCCGTTTGCGGAGAACACCTTCAGCGAGGGGTTCTTGCGCATAGCATCAGCCAGGTCGAGCGCCGTGTCGGGAACCGGCAACGGGCGCCGGCCCTGTCCGGGAGCCTCGTGCTTGAAGTCCCATGCCTGGTTCACGCCCGGCCCTGACGTGTAATAGGTCTCCTGACTCATGTACTTCAGCTCTTTCTGAACATAGTCGTGGAAGGCTCCGAGAAAGGCCCCACTGATGCCAGTGTCGGAGGGATCGAAACCGGGGGTCTCACCCGCAGCATCTGGGTCCCACCCCATAAAACGGGCGTCGTAGCGCCCCAGGGTGCGGGAATCGTCCCGCAGCAACTCCTCGCGGAACCTCCCGGGAGTGATGCGGAGTCTGGTCTGCTTCAAATACTCGACCTTCAGGCCTGTCAGCGCGGAGAGCTCCCGAGCAACCGAGTCGAACTCGGCCTGCGGGATATGGTCGCCTTTGGACAGCGCCTCGGCATAGGGGCCGCGGGCAAATTCTCGGGCATGCTCGACCCAATCGGATAAGGATTCCGTCGTCTTCACCTTCTTGTAGTAGTAGCCTATCGCAGCAAACGACGGTAAATATCCAATATTTTCAATATCATAGCCAGGATTCCGAATGCCATAGTTGAGGATCGAGGAGAGCAGGACGACTCCGTTGAAAGGCATCCCATCGTTCTGCAGAGCGGCCGCCAGTCCTGCGGCGCGGGTGGTGCCGTATGACTCTCCAAAGAGGAACTTTGGGGAACTCCACCGCTGATTGGCGGTGACATATCGCTCGATGAAGCGCCGGAAGGCACGAATGTCCTGGTCGGTTCCGGCGAAATCTTTCATGGTTCCCTTGCCTACGGCACGCGAAAAGCCGCAGAGCGGAGCATCGATGAAGACAAGGTCAGTTTTGTCGAGCAGGCTGTATTCGTTAGGCACCCACCGATAGGGAGCCGGTCCAGTTGCCTCAGGGCTTCTGGTCTCTACCCGCACCGGCCCGAAGGATCCCATGTGCAGCCAGATGGTCGCGGCTCCCGGACCTCCGTTGAAGAAGAACGTGACCGGGCGGGTCCTGGCATCGGCGCCATCCTGCGTATAGGCGACGTAAAAGATGCTGGCATTCGGGTGGTCCTGATCGTCGCGGATGAGAAGATTGCCCGCCGTCGCCGTGTAGTGAATGACCTGGCCGTTGAGGGTAAGATCGTGCTTGGTGACGGAGTTGGTCTCGGGCGGAACGGGGACGGTCGCCTCTTGTTTCGGCCTGTCGTCCTGCACCTTTGGTTCGCTCTGCTGCGGCCGGTTCTCCTGGCTTGCGGCGAGCGGCGCAGTCGAGGACATGGCAATCAGTAAGACCGCACCCACCGAACGCGAAAGCTTCCCAAAGTTCAATCAGGATCCCTCTGTATGAAGATGGTTGACACTGAAGCTCTTTCCCATCATAACGTCATCCCTGTGCTCAGCCAGGCAATCGAATCGTCATGGATTGAGATCTGGGATGGCGGCCAGGAAGAGACGAAGGCGCCAATGAGTGTTTCAATGTTCGATGCAGCCTGAAGGCTGATGACCGGCAGGCCGGACGGGGAGGGCGTTTTGCAGAAATATCTGTATGTCGCCATCGGAGGTGCGTTGGGATCACTGGCCCGCTTCTGCATCGGCTCCTACGTGACAAACCGGCTGGGGACGCGGTTTCCTTATGGCACGCTGATCATCAACATCACTGCGTGTGCGATCCTGGGTTTCTGCCTTACTCTGATGGACCGGCGCGGGGAGATTCACACAGCGTGGAGATTTCTCATTCCCATCGGCTTTGTCGGAGCTTACAGCACGTTTTCTACCTTTGAGTGGGAGGCTTATTCAAGCCTGGAGATGGGCACCTTCTTTATCGCGGCCCTGTATATAACGGCCAGTGTTCTGCTGGGATTATTCGCGGTGTGGTGCGGAATTTTCATCGCAAAGCTGCTGTCGTGATGGAGCACACACATCCGATAGAACGGAGGAGATATGTTGAACGCCGGAAAGGCAGTCAAGGTATCCATCTATGTGAGCGAGGGATCGACCCATCACGGAGCTTCGACCTACTCCACGATTCTCGATTTTCTCTTCTTCCGCGGTATTGCCGGAGCCACGGTATTCAAGGGTATAGCAGGCTTTGGCGCGGACCATCACCTGCATTCCACCAGCCTGATCGATATCTCCGACCGGCTCCCGCTAAAGATCGAGTTCATTGAGACGCCGGAGAAGGTGGACGAGATCCTGGGTAAATTGCAGGAGATGGTCGGTTCCGGGATGATCGAGGTGCAAGAGACGACGATCGTCAAAGCGCCTCAGACTTCCGTGGCGGCTCCTGCACTTTCCACCCCGGTAAAGATCGAGGGCAAGGCCCGGATGATGCGCATCTTTATCGGCGAGAGCGACCGCTGGCAGGGTAAGCCGCTCTATGAGGCGCTGGTAAGCGCGCTGCGCGCACATGATCTGGCCGGAGTCACGGTTCACAGGGGAATTCTTGGGTACGGCGCTCATCGCCGCGTCCATAAGGACAAGCCGCTGCATCTTTCACGAGACGGATCTATTCTGTTGTCTGTGATCGATACGGAGGAGAAGCTGCAATCGTTTCTTCCTATCATCGAAAGCATGGTGATCGAGGGTCTCGTCGTGCTCTCAGACGTGGACATCATCAAATATTCTCATCGCACGCTGGAGACCGATGAGGGAGGCTCACCGACCGAGCCTGCCAAGTTATGAGTTGCTGCATGGACACCGCATGCAGCTTGCGTTGCGCTGCAAATGCCTGATAACCTTTTACCAACCTAGAAGGCGATGGGGTACCGCCTTGAACCGCCAGTTCGCACGGAACTGAGCTGATGACTCCTACATTTCTGTAGGAGGTTTCTTTTGCCTAAATACCGTTCTCGAATCGCTGGCGACCAGGTGCGCCTCCTGGTGGATCTTGCGCGTTGGGTCCCGATCGCCAGCGCTGTCGGAATCATGGCGGGCTCGGCGTCGGCGTTGCTGCTCGATTCACTGACTCTGGCGACGAATGTACGCGAGAGCCATCGCTGGCTGATTCTGTTTCTGGCGCCCGCCGGATTATTGGTTGGCTATCTGTATAAGGTCTTCGGCAGTTCGGTCGAAGCGGGAAACAACCTCATCCTGGAAGAGGTTCACGATCCGAAGGCAGTCATTCCCGTCCGCATGACTCCGCTGGTTCTGCTGGGGACATTTATGAGTCACCTGTTTGGAGGCTCGGCCGGGCGCGAGGGGACGGCGATCCAGACAGGCGCCTCGCTGGCCGATCAGCTTACCCGTCCTTTAGGACTAAGCGCGCGCGACCGCCGTATCCTGCTGATGTCAGGGATCAGTGCGGGCTTCGGCTCCGTCTTCGGCACGCCGCTGGCCGGCGCTATCTTCGGAATCGAAGTGCTTGCTTTCGGAACCGTCAGCTACGACGCCATTGCACCATGCTTTATAGCCGCCTTCATCGGCGACCTCGTCACAAAAGCCTGGGGGGTGCATCACACAATCTTCACTGTAGCCGAGGTTCCTGCGCTTCACGTCAGCGGCATCTTCTATTCGATGATTGCCGGGGTCGTCTTCGGGCTGGTCGCGATGGCATTTGCTAAAACAACCCATGGCGTCTCCCATCTTTCGCGCCGGTTCGTCTCGTTCGCTCCGATGCGCCCGTTCGTCGGCGGAATCATTGTGAGCGCGACCGTGTTCCTGATGGGAACGACGAAGTACATCGGCCTGGGAATCCCGACCATCGTCGCCTCCTTCCATACAAAGCTGCCTCCGTATGACTTCGCGGTGAAATCCATCCTGACCTCGCTTACGCTGGGAACTGGCTTCAAGGGGGGCGAGGTCACTCCGTTGTTCTTTATCGGCTCCACATTGGGGAACTCGCTCTCCCGTATTCTGCCCCTTCCCTCTTCCCTGCTCGCAGGCATGGGGTTTGTCGCGGTCTTTGCGGGTGCGGCAAACACACCCATCGCCTCCACTCTGATGGCCGTGGAGCTGTTTGGAGCCGAGGCGGGGGCATATGCCGCCATCGCCTGTGTGCTCAGCTACCTTTTCTCCGGTCACTCGGGCATCTATCACGCCCAGCGCGTCGGCAGGAGCAAACATATCAGCGCCGTTGCTGAAGAAGGCCTCTCGCTGGCGCTCGTCTCCAAGATGCGGGAGAGCGCTTCTCCCCGTGCGCAAGAGGCAATTGACGAAGACGAACTCCAGGAGATGCTGGACATCGAAGAGGCGGAAGAAACCGACAGCATCGCCGGCCACTGAAGGACGAGCGCCAGCCCTACCTGCTGGAAAGTCCCTCCCTCAATTGCGGAGGAACTTTTGCATCTTCAGGATTAGGATTGTCCTAAGAGCGATGGCGGGCATACACTCCTGCCATGCGACGCTCAACGATTGCCCTACTCGTCCTGCTTCTTGCCGTGGCCGCACTCCCGCACTCTGTCTTTGCCCAGGAGTGGGCGAAGACCCGCCTCGATGCGTCACCCCGTCATCGTGAGTACGTCACCCTGAAGCACGACGGCCGTTCCGTGCAGGCTTTCGTCGTCTACCCGGAGGTCAACCGCAAGACTCCGGTCATCGTTCTTATCCATGAGATCTTCGGGCTCTCGGACTGGGCGAAGGAGATGGCCGACGAGCTCGCAGGGGCCGGCTACATTGTCATCGCTCCCGATCTGCTCTCCGGCACCGGTCCTGGAGGCGGCGGAACGGATTCCTACTCCGGCATGGACGCCATCACAAAGGCTGTTTCAGGCCTTGATCCCAACACCGTCAACGCGGACCTGGATGCTGCGGCGGACTATGGCGAGCGGCTTCCCGCCTCGAACGGAACTGTTGTAACCGTTGGCTTCTGCTGGGGAGGCGGCAAGTCGTTCGCCTTCGCCACGCACCGCAAGGACCTGGCAGCAGCGTTCGTCTTCTACGGCCCTCCCCCTTCGGAGTTCTCGACGATCACGGCACCCGTATATGGCTTTTACGCAGGCAATGATGCGCGCATTGGAGCGACCGTGCCTGCCACCGCCACCGGAATGAAGGCAGCGGGAAAAAAGTTCGAACACGTGATGTACGATGGAGCGGGCCACGGCTTTATGCGCGCAGGTGAAGATCCCGCCAACACCAATCCGGCCAACAAGACGGCTCGGGACAAAGCATTCGCTCGGCTCACTTCATTACTCAAAGCCCTGCCGGGCGGCTCAGCGGCTGTCGTCGGCCCTGCATCGAACATCTCGGCACCCCGGATGGCTAAATCTGAGGTCTCGTGCCATGCGGCAGGCGATTCGGCTGCGATAATGTAAGGGTGCCCGTTTCGTTGAATACTTCGCTCCAGGACCAGCTTGATCGCATCACCCAGAACACCCGTGCGCTCGTTCAGCCTGAACGTCTCGCCTTCTCCGAGAAGACTGTAGCCGAGCTGTTCGCAACGGGAATTGAAGACCGTGCTCTCAGGCCCGGCTCGCAGGCGCCCTCGTTCTCCCTGCCGGACGCCCGCACCGGCAAGCTTGTTCACTCCGCTGACCTGGTTGCGCTGGGACCGCTCGTCATCAAATTCTTTCGCGGCCGCTGGTGCCCGTACTGCGTGACTGAGCTTGAGACGTGGCGTGACCTGGGCGATGAAGTTCGCAGGCGCGGAGCACTGCTGGTCGCCATCTCCCCGCAGGCGCCGCGGCAAAACGCCTTCATGCTCGACCAGCATGAACTAACCTTCCCCCTGCTGACGGACGCGGGATGTGCAATCGCCGAGCAATTCGGCATCGCATATACCATCACTCCCGAACATCGCCGCTACTTCCAGTCCATCCTGGTGAACATCCCCTATAATCACGCCGGATTGAGCTACAACACTGCTACCGAGGAGAGCTGGCGGCTGCCTCTGCCTGCAACCTTCATTGTGAAGCGGAATAATACAATCACCTTCACAGAGGCTCATGCAGACTTTCGTGTACGTCCGGAGCCCTCTGAGGTTTTGGCCGCACTCGACGTCGTCTAGCTTGCAACGCATTCGGAAGGCCGTAAAGCGCGCGATTCTCGAACCATCGATCACCATATCGCGTTGAAAAGGCTACAAGGCCATCCTTCCATCCTCACTGTTATAGTCATCTTCGATGACTAACCTTTCGTACTCACGCCGACGTTTTCTTCGTAACAGCTCACTGGCCATCGCAGCAGTTTCGACATTCCCAGGACGGCTTTTGGCACAGGGCTCTGCGGCAACTCTCAGGCTGGGCTCCGGCGAACCCAAGATTGTCATTCCGATGGACTTCATCGGCCTTTCGTATGAGGCGATGCAGTTGGAAGATCCCACTTTCTTTTCTCCAAAGAACACCAGCCTTATCGCCCAGTTCAAAGCCATCAGTCCTCGTGGCGTTCTTCGTCTCGGCGGCAACACCAGCGAATTCGGGTGGTGGAAGGCGACGCCATCGAGTCAGGCTCCTGTGCGCACGCATCGCAAGGCCGATAACGGCGAGCCACCACCAACGACGATCTTTGCCATTACGCCTGAGGCAATACGCAACCTCGACGGATTCCTCCGCGCCACTGGCTGGACCTGCATCTACGGCCTGAACCTCGGCTTCGGAAGCGCTGAGGCAGATATTCCCGAGGCGCAGTTCGTCGCGCAGACACTTGGCCCTCGCCTTCAATATTTCCAGTTGGGGAACGAAGTTGACATGTTCAACCGCCACCTGCGCAATCCGAAAACATGGGGAGTGGATGAATATCTGAAGGAGTGGGTGCCGCTTGCGCTCGCCGTACAGAGGGCCGTTCCCGGCGCGAAGTTCGGGATGCCTGACGTCGCCTCCGACGTTAGCTGGCTCCCAAAGATTGCCGACCGGTGGCAATCGCTTCCAGAGCGGCCGAACGTCATTACGCTGTCACATCATTACTACTGGGGTGGACCTCCTGCCAATCCCAAAGTCAATATCGAACGGCTGCTGCGACCATCTCCTGCCGTCGCAGAGAAGGCCTCACTGGCGCGCGAAGCAGCTACGAAGATGGGCGTTCCCTTTCGCATGACCGAAGGCAACACCGTATACCAGGGTGGCAAGCCGGGTCTGAGCGATGTCTTCGCTGCGGCGCTCTGGGGAGCGGACTACCTGTTTGAGCTGATGTCGCTCGGCTACAGCGGTGTGAACCTGCACGGCGGCAGCGGACATGCGCAGGCCGTCTCCGTTGGAGGCTTCCTGCGAGGTGAGCAGTTGATGAAAGATCCTAACGCTCCACATCCCAAGCCGTTCTACACGCCAATCGCCAACGAAGGCACCCTCGCAGGAAGCGGCGTGAATGGCAAGCTCAACAACAAGTATGTACTGGAACCGGTCGGGTACGGCATGAAGTTCGCCGCCCGGTTTGCGGGCGCTGCCATGCTTCCACTGGACTTCAATCCCGGTGATGTAAACGCCACTGCCTACGCTGCACGGCAGGCAAACAGCAAGGTCTTGATCGCAATCCTGAACAAGGATGCTTCAAAGGACCTCGACATCTCTATTCCACCCGCAGAGGTAATCGAAGTGATGAGCGGAAAGTCGCTCGATCAGGCTGACACGCACCTGTCCCACGGTGGCCACGGAGTCAAAATCTCCAAGTCTGGAAAAAGTCATATCGTCATGGTGCCTGCACACACAGGAGTGATAATTCAACTACGCTGAAAGCGTTAACAGGTGTCACCGGCAAAAGGTTCCCCCATCGGGGGAACCTTTTTGCTACGAAAACCTCTTTCTTTACTTGTTTCTGCGATAGCGTTCGATCAGATTCGTCGTCGAGCTGTCATGCTCCAGCTTCGGCTCATCCTTTGCCTCCAGTTCGCCCAGGATCTTCGTCGCCAGCACCTTGCCCAGCTCAACGCCCCACTGATCGAACGAGTCGATGTTCCAAACCACTCCCTGCGTGAACACCGCGTGCTCATAAAGCGCGACCAGTTTGCCCAGCACGGCAGGCGTCAGTACATCCACTAAGATCGTGTTCGATGGACGGTTGCCTTCAAACACACGATGCGGAACCAGCCAGTCCGGTGTTCCCTCGGCCTTGACCTGCTCGGCCGTTTTGCCGAAGGCCAGCGCCTCGGCCTGCGCGAACACGTTGGCCATCAGCATGTCGTGATGCCGTCCCAGGGGATTTAGCGTCTTGTAGAACCCGATGAAGTCGCACGGAATCAGCCGCGTTCCCTGGTGGATCAGCTGGTAGAACGAGTGCTGCCCGTTGGTGCCCGGCTCACCCCAGTAGATCTGGCCGGTCTGGTAATTCACGGTTGCGCCATCCAGAGTCACGTGCTTGCCATTGGACTCCATGGTGAGCTGCTGCAGGTAGGCAGGAAAACGCTTCAGGTATTGTTCATAGGGCAGCACGGCCTGCGTCTGCGCGTCGAAGAACTCCGTATACCAGATCGTCAGCAGGCCCAATAGTGCCGGCAGATTCTTTTCGATGGGAGTGGTCCGGAAGTGCACATCCATCGCGTGGAAGCCATCCAGCATCTCGCGGAAATGCTTCGGCCCGATTGCGATCATCGTCGAAAGACCGATCGCCGAATCCATCGAGTAGCGTCCGCCGACCCAGTCCCAGAATCCGAACATATTGGCTGTATCGATGCCAAACTTCTCAACCTCCTTTGCGTTGGTTGAAATAGCTACAAAGTGCTTGGCCACCGCCTTCTCATCCCCCAGAGACTTCAGGGCCCACTCGCGCGCGGTGTGAGCGTTCGTCATCGTCTCAAGAGTGGTGAAGGTCTTCGAGGCTACGAGAAACAGCGTCTCCTCCGCATTCAGATCCTGCACCGCCTCGGCGAAGTCCGTGCCATCCACGTTGGAGACGAACCGGAAGGTCAGATCACGCTGCGAGTAGTGCTTAAGCGCCTCATACGCCATCACCGGCCCTAAGTCAGAACCGCCGATGCCGATGTTCACAACATTCTTGATGCGTTTGCCTGTATGACCCTTCCACTCGCCTGACCGGACCTTGTCGGCAAATGCCGCCATTTTGTCCAGGACTTCGTGGACTCCGGGAACGACGTCCTCTCCATCCACGAGGATCTTCTCCCCCTTCGGAGCGCGTAGAGCGACGTGCAACACCGCACGGTTCTCCGTGATGTTGATCTTTTCCCCAGTAAACATCGCCTCGGTGCGCGCCTTCAGCCCCGAGTCCTCGGCCAGTTGCACCAGCAGCTTTAAGGTTTCATCGGTGACGCGGTTCTTCGAATAATCCAGAAAGATCCCTTCGGCCTGTGCCGTCAGCCGTTCTCCGCGGGACGAATCCTCTGCAAACAGCTCGCGCAGATGCCTTCTGCGAATCTGTTCCGCATGGGCGCCAAGCGCTTTCCAGGCTGGACGATCGGTAAGGGATGGGTGCTTGGGTGGCGTAGGCATGCGTCTATCTCTCCTCTGTTATCTAAGCTCTTATTTATGGACTGTGATGATCGATGACCCCAAAAGGAAACACGCGTCGGCTGTATCTTCTCACAGGCACACCACCCTCCGCATAAACAGCATGGACTTGCGAACGAGGCACATGTGCGTTTATCGTAAGAGTGGTCCGGCTATCGCCCCTTCTCCGTCGCGAACCGCCTGGCCGGAAAGGGATCCCATGAGTACCACCGCGCGCCGTCCGCTTTCTCCTGAAATTCCTCAGCCCCCTGTACCGCCCCTACCGCCCGCACAAAAACAGACACCGGCAGCCTCGCTGGATGTTTTTACCGGAGATCCTAACTTCATGACCTCGCTCGCGCGAGGTCTTATCGTTATCCAGGCCTTTACCCAGCAGAACCCGCAAATGACGATTTCGCAGCTGAGCGTGCGCACCGGACTTTCGCGCGCCGCCGTGCGTCGCTGCCTGTACACGCTCACCAAACTCGGCTTTGCGGGAGCCGAGGACGGTTCGCGCTACTCCCTACGTCCGCGCATGCTGACGCTGTCGCATACCTACACTGCTTCGAGCACGCTGTCCTCTGCCGCTCAGCCCATCCTTGAACGCATGTCGGCCGCATTGCGCGAATCATTCTCCGTAGCCACGCTCGATGGTGACGACATTGTCTATGTGGCACGAAGCACGGTCAACCGCGTCATGGCCGTCGATCTGCACATCGGAAGCCGCCTGCCTGCATACTGCACCAGCATGGGCCGCATCCTGCTTGCGTATCTTCCCCAGGAGCAGATCGAAACCTATCTGGCGCGCGTCAACCTTGTTCCGCACACTACACGCACGGTTACCTCCGTCGAGAAACTGCGGATGCTGTTGCGTAACATTCGCCGCAACGGATACGCTCTCTGTGACCAGGAGTACGAAGTAGGGCTGCGCTCTCTCGCCGTCCCCGTCTTCTCTCCCAATGGACGCGCCGTGGCGACTCTCAATCTGAGCGGAAGCGCGCCGCGCCTTTCGACGCTCGAGATGCAGACCCGTTTCCTGTCACATCTTCGCAACGCAGCATCGGAACTGGCCGTCTTTCTGCGCTGAATTAGTGTCACGCAGCACTTCAAAAATACAAGGATTCCTCGCATCGATCATTCTGAACGAATCGAAGGATCCCTGTATTTTTACGGTTCAGATAGAAGCTGAGGTCGCCGGCGCCACACAACGCACAAACGTAGCTCCCTGCTCGGCATCCACAATCACCTGTCCGGTGCCTTCCGGGATCACTACAGCCTTGCCTGGCTCAAGCTCAACCTCACTGCCAGGGGTCACCACCCAGGCCTTCCCTCTGAGGCCGACGAGACAGGCAGGGCCTTCCAGAGTCAGGCTCTGCTCCACCGCACGTCCCAGCTCAAACCGATCAACGACGAAATACTTCTGCTCGATCAACCGGATAAAGCCCGCCATCTCTTTCGGCGCAACTTTACCCGCCTGTGTCTTTGGCTTGATGACCTTCAGCCCCTGCTCCAGGTGCAGCTCGCGAGGACGCCCATAATCGTACAGGCGATAGGTCACATCACTGGTCTGCTGGGTCTCGAGCAGAACCACGCCGGGCCCGATGGCATGCACCGTGCCAGCATCGACAAAGAGCATGTCTCCCACGCTCACCGGAACCTTCTCGATCAGAGACTCCATCGTGTTATCTGCAACTGAAGCGGCCAGCATCTTTGCGTCGACACCAGGTTTCAAGCCCAACATGACGAAAGCGCCGGGTTCTGCGTCCAGCACATACCAGCACTCTGTCTTGCCGCGAGTCTCTCCGGCAGCCTGTGCCTGGGCGTCATCCGGGTGCACCTGGACTGACAGCTTCTCATTGGGAAAGAGCAGCTTCACCAGCAGAGGAAATTCGCCGCCCATCTGCGGACCCAACTCCGCGAGCGTCTTGCCGGCAAGCTCTCCTTCTTCAACGACGCACTGCGGCCCTGTGAGCCATGCCTCTCCTACCAGCTCCGTCGTGCCGGTATCTTCGTACCACGGCTTCAAACTCTTTCTTCCCCAGGGCCGGGGGCTGAACCACGGCTTCAGGCGAAACGGCGAAACTTCCATCACTCCTCCATCCATCTTTCCAGAACCTGTCATCGTATTTTGTTGAGACAGGGCTAACGGGTTGCTGCCTTCCGCAACGTCTCCGCTGCCGACTCCGGCGTAATGTCCCTCTGCGGCGACCCCAGCAGCTCGAACCCCACCATGAACTTTCGTACCATAGCCGAGCGCAGGAGCGGCGGGTAAAAGTGCAGATGAAAGTGCCACTCCGGATGTTCCTTCCCCTCGCAGGGCTGCGGGTGCAGTCCCATCGAATAAGGAAATGGCGTATCGAAGACCTTGTCGTACGTCGAGGTTACTGCTTTTAGAATAGCCGCCAGGTCGTCGCGCTCCGTATCCGTCATCGCAGCCAGATCGGCGATATGCCTTACGGGAAGAATGATCACCTCGAAGGGCCACACTGCCCAGAAAGGGACCAGAGCCACAAAGCTGGCATTGGAAGTAACGATGCGCTCGCCGCGTGCAACCTCCATCTCGCGGTAGGCACACAGCAGGCAGCAGCCATGCTCGCTTAAATAGGCTTGCTGAGCAGCCTGCTCCACTAGCGCCTCATTGGGAACTGAGCGGGACGCCCAGATCTGGCCGTGCGGGTGGGGATTGCTCGCGCCCATCATCGCCCCGCGGTTCTCGAAGACCTGAACGTAACGGATATCGTCGCGCGCACCCAACTCCCGGGTCTGCGCATCCCACAGATCGACAACCTGGCGAATGTCCGTGACTTCCATACGGGCCAGCGTGAGATCGTGTCGCGGAGAAAAGCATAGGACGCGGCAGATGCCGCTCTCGCCTTCGGCGACCAGCAAGCCTCGTTCCTCCTCATCCATGGAAAACAGAGGCGCGTCCGGCTTCAATGCGGCAAAGTCATTCTCAAAGACATACGTGCTGGTGTAGTTGTCGGTTCTATGGCCGCCTGCGCGCATATTGCCCGGGCAGAGATAGCAATCGGGATCGTATTGGAGAGCCGTAGTCTGGGCCGGTTTCTCCATCTGTCCTTGCCAGGGGCGCTGCGTGCGGTGCGGCGAAACCAGCACCCACTCGCGTTTGAGCGGATTGAAGCGACGGTGAGGGTTCTGCAGCGCTAACGGGTTCAAGCAACACCGCCTTTCTTCGCCAATGCCAGAGCACCATCGGCCGGTTCGCAGATAAAGCAATCAGCTTCGATCTTTGTCGCTTGCGCGTACTCGCGCTGAACCGCGGAGACAAACGCCTCCGCCTCCGAAGCCTTCACGATATTTACCGTGCAGCCTCCGAAGCCGCCTCCCGTAATTCTTGCCCCGATGCATCCCGATTGTCTGAGAGCGATCTCAACCAGCGTATCGACTTCCTCGCAGCTTGCGGCGAAATCGTCGCGCATGCTCGTGTGAGCCTTCACCATCAGTTCTCCGAAACGCGGCATATCGCTCTCCAGCAGAGCGTCGCGGGCCTGCAGAACACGCTCATTCTCAGTAATGATGTGCCTACATCGCGCAAAGCTCTCCGGAGACATCCTGTCCCGGCAGGCGCCCAGGTCAGCCAGCGTGGCGTCACGCAGCAGCGCTACCCCGCACTCTTGCTGCAACACAGCCTGCCCCGCTTCAACCTCATCACGGCGATTGCCATACTCGCCGGTGGCAACCGCGTGCCTCACCATAGAATTGGCAATTACAACCCGAACATCGTCGGGAAGAGGCAGCAGATCGAACTCGAGCGAACGCGTATCCAGCATCATGGCGCGATGCGCCACGGCTCCGGCGACGACGAACTGGTCCATGATCCCGCTCTTCGCACCGACAAATTCATTCTCGGCCCTACGACAGAGCGTGGCCAGCTTCGCCAGGGGAAGCGTCGACTCGCTGAGAGACAGGATTGCCATCGCTGCGGCTACCTCGACCGACGCCGAGGAGCTCAGGCCAGCTCCCAGGGGGACATCGCCGGAAAGCGTTATGTTGAATCCCCCGAAGCGAATGCCCTCTTTCCAGAGGCTCCACGCTACTCCTGCCGGGTAGTCGCTCCAGTGCCCCTGTCGCCCGCGCTCAAGACTCTTCAGGTCAAAGATGGTCTCTTCGCCGTAGTTATGGGAGTAAAACGCGAGCCGTTTGTCTTCCCGCGGGCTGATGACCGCGATCGTCTGAAAGTCGATGGCCATCGGCATCACAAGACCGCCGGTATAGTCGGTGTGTTCCCCAATCAGATTGACCCGTGCCGGCGCGCGAAAGAGCTTTCCCGGCTGGCCAAAATGATCTTCATGCGCAGTCTGTACTGCTTTGTCCGTCAACTTCATTCACTTATCCGAAAGGCTCCCGATAGTTGGCAAACCTTCTTCATCCTATCGTTTGTCCGGCAGAAGCACCCACCTGTTTTCGTAAAAGCACCGGTTTACTCTTCCCGAAGCACCTCAAGTGGCTTTTGCCCCAGCACACGAAAACTGGCTCCCCAGCCTGTCGCCACGGTGGCGGCCGCGGTCAGCAAGAGCACAGCGACGTTCCACCCCCAGTGGAAATGATAGGTAACAGACATTCTGCCCAGCAGAATACGAGCAACGATATTGGCAAAGGCGATTCCGACAAGGCCGGCAACCAGGCCGAGCACTGCAAATTCGATCGAAAATACAGCCGCAATTCTTCCTCTGGTGGCGCCCAGGGTCTTTAAAACAACGACCTCACGAATACGACGATAGCGGGTTCCGGCCACGGCGCTGGCGAGAATGACGATGCCCGCAAATACGCTGAAGGCCGCGAGAAACTGGATTACATAGGTGATCTGGATAACGACGGAACGCACCGTCTCAAGTGCCTGCGCAACATTGATAACCGTCACGGTCGGAAAGGCATGATAGAGCGCACGCTGCAACTCTCCTACGCGCCTGGGATCGGAGTGGACCCCACCGTACCAGACCACCGGCAGCCCCTTGAGAGTAGAAGGGGGGAGGATAAACTCCGCGCGCGCATAGGTATGCTGTCCATCAGCCTTGGTCAGAGCGACGACCGTGGCGACGAATTCAGAGTCCTGGGCGGCGAAGGTGATCTTTGATCCGACATGGACGCCAAGCCGATCGGCCTGACGCTTCGCAATTGCGACTACCGGCTTCTGCTGTTCAGCACTCCACCAGGACCCCTCTTCCACAGTAGTCCCCGCCGGAGGAGCATCGAACGAGGTCAGCGAGATCGACCGCAGCATCCGCTTCGGAAAGTTCTTCAACTTCAGCTCGGTCGCAGGCACGCCATCGATTGCAAGAATGCGAGACGAGACGACAGGAAGAAGCTCCGAGGCAGCGGTGACGCTCGGTTGGGAGCGCAGCAGCTTCTCGACGCCCGCAACTTCCCTGCTGGTGATGTCGATCAGGAAGACGTTCGGAAGATTCGGTGCGCTGGACAGGTGCAGTTCGTGCACGACCGCCTTCTGGACCAGGAAGACAGACATGATCTGCATCACCCCCAACCCGACCGCAGCCAGCAGAGCCGCTGATGGATTGCCCGGCCGATAAAGGTTGGCGAGTCCATGGCGCACCGCCGACGGAAGCCGAAGACGCGTCTTTGCCAGAAACTTCCGTAAGCCCGCGAGCAAGAGAGCGCAGGCTGCAAGAAGAACTATTAAAACAGCCACCAGGCCCAGCGCAAAGACCTGGCCAACCATGGCTGAGTCTGAGAGCGTTGCAGCAATGGCGGCCAGGCCGGTGACGATCAGCACCACGGCGACGATCTGAACGGCGTTCTCTTTAAGCCGCTTCTTGACCGCAGAGATAAACGGATCGGAACTTTCGTCTACAGTCCTGCGCAAGATCAGAATGGGACGTACGGAACGAATATCGAGAAGAGGTGGAAGTGTGAACAGAAGGGTAGTCAGGACTCCGACACCAAGCCCCGTAGCGACCGCCTGAGACTGCACGTGCAATGCCGTGGATACACCCAGCAGCTTACCCAGAAAATACGGAAAGGCCATTTGCACCAATCCGCCGAACGCCACACCGAGAATGCCTCCAAGCAATCCCAGCAACAGGGTTTGAATCAGATAGATCCGGATAATCTCAGCCGACCCGGCGCCCAGGGATTTCATGATCGCGATGGTATCGAGCCTCTGTTCCAGATGCGCCCGCATCGCCATCGCTACGCCGACCGCGCCAAGCACAAGAGCCACCAGGCTCATCAAGGAAAGCAGGCTGGTCGCCCGATCGAGCCCCCGTGTAAGCGCCGGGTTGGTCTCGCGGTAGTCGATCACCTGCGACTCGGGCAGCAGCTTCTCCAGACGCTCCTTCAGGTCCGCAACCGTTTTATCCGAGATGGGAGTGCCGTCCTTCGGTTTCGGCAGCTCGAAGAGGTATCTCTGACCTGCATGGCTTCCCGGGGCGAGCAAACCGCTGGCGTCAAGTCCGGTGCGCGTGATGAAGACACGCGGCCCGGCAGCAAAGTTTCCGGAGAGGCGGTCTGGCTCGTTCACCACAATAGCGGCGATGCGAAAGATCCGACTTCCAATCTTAAGCGAGTCTCCTATGTTCAGGTGCAGTCGTACCAGCAGATCGTCCGCAACGACAACGGTATCGTCGTGTAGAACATCCTTCAGACTTCCCGCGGGCTGCAACTGGACGTCGCCGTAAAAGGGATACAGGGATGGATCGACCGCCTTCAACGAGACCAGCAGAGGATCAAGGGTCTTCGCGGAACTGGCCATCGAGAGCATTTCGGTGACCGGCGTCATCTGGACGGACTCCGCCTCTATCGCATCCAGCCCCTTCTGCTCCTGCGGGGTCGGCTGCTGGAACATCCGGGCCGAAAGATCGGCCGCCATGATGGAGCGGGCGCGATCCAGCAGCGCAGCGCGGAAGGTGGAGGAGAAACCGCGCACTCCCGTAAGCGCCGCAACCCCGATCGCGACCGAGAGAACGACGAAGAAGAATTTTCCTCGCGAGAAATGCAGCTCACGAATCGCGATCTTGAGTGCCGAACGGTAGGAGAGCGAGGCCATCTTATTTTTCCACCGTCAGGGAGACGGGCTGCTGAATCTCGTCCGAGATTACGCTGCCGTCGCGCAGCACAATGCGCCGGTCGGCGTACCCGGCAAGAACTGGATCGTGCGTTACCAGCACCAACGTCGTACCCAGCGTGCGATTCAGGTGCAGCAGCAAGTCCAGCACATGCGCTCCATTGGTCGTATCCAGATTGCCGGTAGGCTCATCGGCAAGAACGATGGGCGGTCGCAGAATGAATGCCCGCGCCAACGCGACCCGCTGCTGCTCGCCTCCGGAGAGTTGGACGGGGTAATGATCCAGGCGGTCGCTCAATCCCACGCTTTCCAGCAGTTCCCGTGCCCGCCGCTGCCCCTCGTTGGCGTCTGCGCTTTCTGCATTCAACTCATAAGGAAGGAGAACGTTCTCGAGTGCCGTGAGCGTAGGAACAAGCTGGTAGGACTGAAAGACGAAACCGACGGTTCTGCCACGAACTTTGGCAAGCTTGTCTTCAGGAAGATAAGAGATTGAGATCCCATTGAGACGAACTTCGCCAGCACTGGGAGTATCCAGTCCCGCAAGCAATCCCAAAAGCGTCGATTTTCCGCTGCCGGAGGCGCCCATGATGGCCACAAACTGCCCGCGCGCGACCGTGAAGCTGATCCCCTTGAGGATATCGACCGTCCGAGCGCCGTTCCGGATGGACTTACGCAAATCCTGGACCTCGATCATGGTGGCTGCTTCGGTCACTCTCTGCTCCCCTGCTCGGCCTGAGCTTCTTTGATAGATTCGTAGCAATGCGGCGCGTTGCAATTGTTCCTATACTAGCGGCTCTCCTGGTCTGTCTCTCAGGCTGCCGCTCCAGCCGGCCCACACAGCCGGAAACTTCGTCTCAGAGGCCATCGGAGCCGTCCACGATGCCTACAGCCGTCGAGCCGCCACCGGAACCTTCTCCCAGGCAGGATTCGCGGCCGCGGATCGTCTGCTTCGGCGACAGCCTGACGGCAGGCTATGGCACCGATCCCGGCCAGGCATATCCCGACTATCTACAGACTCTGCTCGATCAAAAGGGATATGAGTATCGCGTCGTGAACGCGGGCATCAGCGGCAATACCAGCAAGGATGGCGTCGCAAGGGTGGACCATATCGTCGCCATGAAGCCAGATATCGTCGTCGTGGAGTTTGGCGGAAATGACGGTCTGCGCGGCCTCCGGATCGCCGATACCCGGGCCAATCTCGACAAGATCCTCTCCACACTCAACCAAAGTGGGACAAAAGTCGTTCTTGCAGGTATTACGCTGCCCCCTGACTACGGCCAGGACTACATTCGCCAGTTCGACGAGAGCTATACCCTGCTGGCGAAAAAGTACCACGTCCCCATGATTCCCTTCCTGCTCAAAGGAGTCTTTGGCGTAGATGGCATGATGCAGGCCGACCGGACACACGCGACAGCGGCGGGCAATAAAGTGGTCGCGGAAAACGTTCGCGCGCTGATTCAGCCTCTGATGAAGAAGCCCTCTATCCGATCACAACGATAGGCTGCACCAGCGTACCGGCGATACGTCGTCCGATGGCCAGCAGATCAACCGGACTGGTAAAGATCTTCACCAGCGGGGACCGCGAGAAATCCGGCACATTGACCTGCATCCCATTCCGCAGCCTTCCAGCGGTCTGTTCGTCGACCGTCACGCTGGGGATCTCAGGAAGCAGCATGCGCGGATGTGGAAGCCTCGCCGCGATCTCAGGAGGAGACAGAGTTTTCAGTGCCTCTACACTCAGCGCATGATCGAGCGTAAAGGACCCCGCCCGCGTTCGGCGGAGCGATGACAGATGCGCTCCGCACCCGGCAAGCTGTCCAAGTTCGTGCGCTACAGAGCGCACGTAACCGCCGGCAGAGACGTGGATCGTAAAGCTCGCCTCATCTCCATCCAGCGAGAGCAGCTGAAAGTCGTGAACCGTGATGCGAGCCGCCTTGACGGGAACCTCGGCTCCTGCGCGAGCCAGCTTGTGCGCGGGAACCCCCTGAATCTTTTTTGCGGAGTAGATAGGAGGCACCTGGTCGATCTCGCCATGAAACCTCTCAGCCAGTTTCCGTAGCTGCTCCAGGTCCATCTCCAGAGGCGCTGGAGAAGATGTGGGTTCGCCTTCCGCATCAAAGCTGTCCGTCGAATAGCCGAAACGGATTCGGCCCTCGTACCACTTCTCCGATTGCCCGAAGAACTGGGCCAGGCGGGTGTATTTTCCCATCAGCAGGGGCAAAACTCCAGTTGCCATCGGGTCCAGGGTTCCCAGGTGCCCAATGGAACGCTCCCCTGTTGCCCGCCGGACGATTGCGACCACATCGTGCGAAGTCATGCCGGCAGGCTTATCCATCACTAACAAACCATTCATTCCATTGCCTAGTCTACTGGCTCGCCCTCCCCGCACGTGCGGTAAAACAAACGTTTTTCGGTACTTTCGTAAGCGGCAGAGGTCCTCTAGAAAGCGCTGCCGTTTCTGCGCACGAGCGAGAGAAACTCGTTGCGCGTCTGAAGCTGGGTTTTGAAGACGCCCAGCATGGCCGAGGTGACGGTAAGCGAGTGCTGTTTCTCGACTCCACGCATCATCATGCACAGGTGCTGCGCCTCCAGAATGACGGCTACGCCCTGAGGATCAATTGCCTCGGTGATCGCCTCGCCGATCTGCCGCGTCAGCCGCTCCTGCACCTGCAGCCGACGGGCAAAGACGTCCACCAGGCGTGGAATCTTGCTCAGGCCAATGACCTTGCCGTTGGGCACATACGCAACGTGCGCCTTGCCGAAGAACGGCAACATGTGGTGCTCGCACATCGAGAAGAACTCCACGTCCTTGACGATGACCATCTCGTCATAGTCGACATCGAACAGCGCCGCATGCAGCACGTCGGCGATATCCATCTTGTAGCCCCGGGTCAGGAAGGCCAGCGCCCTCTCCATGCGCTCCGGCGTGCGAATAAGGCCGTCGCGCGTGGGATCCTCGCCGATGCGGATCAAAAGCTCTCGGTAGAGGTCCTGCGTGGAGGCATCAGAGAGCGAAGCCTTTTCCAGTGTCGTTTCAGTGCTGATCATGTCCGGGCCTTTCTTGTGAGATTACGTCAGCGGGATTCTCAGCCGTCGCCAGCGTAGTCAAAGGAGTTATTGCCGGTCTCTTCAATATGGATGCGCTCCAGGTGTGCACCCGGAAAACCTGCAAAGATGCGATATACCTCAATAGATAGATTCTCCGTGGTCGAGACACGATACGCAAAGCACTCCAGTTCGTTCAGATTGGTGTGATCGAACCGTTCCAGAAGATTCTTCTGCGCAAAGGCATCCAGGTCGGCCAGGTTGCAGACCATTCCCGTCACCGGATCGACCCTGCCGCTCACGGTCACCTCGACCGTGTAATTGTGGCCATGCCCATGAGGATTGTTGCACTTACCGTAGACCTCGCGATTGCGTTCCTCCGCATAGGCCGGGCTGTTCAGCCGATGCGACGCGCTGAAGTGATAGCGGCGCGAGAGATAGGCCTTCATTCCTGCTCCCCGTAAAAGTCCGCAAACAGGTCCGGCATCTCGTAGACGCGAACGCGATGCAGCCGCGCGTTCGGAATCTTGTCCGCCAGCCTGTTCCAGATGGCGATCGCGATATTTTCGGTCGTCGGGATGCTCTCACGGAACTCCGGCACCTCAAGATTGAGATGGCGATGATCGTAGACCCGGATCACCTCATGCTCGAGGATGTCTTTGAGTTGCTTGAGGTCCACAACGAATCCCGAGACGGGGTCGACTTCGCCAGCGACCGTCACCTCAACGGTGTAGTTGTGCCCATGGCCGTTGCGATTTGCGCATTTGCCGAAGACCTTCAGATTCTCGTCTTCCGACCAGTCATCGACCCAGTAGAAGTGCGCGGAGGAGAACTCTGCCTTGCGTGTAAGAAAGATCATCTCGCCTCTTCTTCTAGTTTATGCCTCCGGGCTCTAAGCGAGCGAGAGCGCCCATGTCAGCTTCCCGTCGGATAGCTGCGCCCTTTCCAGACCACACTGCGCCGAATCTTGTGATGCAGCGTGCTCCGAACCAGCAAAAAGACGAACAACGGCACGCCGAGAATCGAAATTGCCACATCGGTATACGGAAAGTTCGATCGCGCCACACGGCCGTAAAACCGCCAGAGCGTTCTAAGCCACAGGAGTATAAGGATCCAGCGCTGCCAGCTGACGAGCCACGGAATCCCGAGCGCAAGCAGAGGCAGACCGAAGTAGAGAGCAACGTCGAGAACACGCCACGCAGCCAGGTAGATAGGCCGGGGAAAGAGAACCGCGAGGTTCTTGGTCCATCCTTCGATCATGTCGCGGGTGGTGCGATACATGCGCGTAGAAAGCGCGTCCGGAGCATAGCGAAAGCGGATGATCCGCTTGCTCTGCTTGATCGTGCGGGCCAGAGCGACGTCTTCAAGGACATCCGCGGCCACGGCGTGATGCCCCCCGATGGCAAAGTAGGCCTCACGCTCGACCAGCAGAAACTGACCGTTGGCCGCGGCGATGCTCCGTTTGGGGTCGTTGATCTCCGGCATGCGATAGACGCTGGCAAGCTCCGAGAAGACCAGCGGCATCACCGCCCGCTGCCAGAAGCCCGTGACAATCTGCCGGGGAGAATACGACAGAAGAACGGCATGGTGAACCTCCGCCTCGCGGATCGATCGCGACAGGTCGCCTGGCTCGTGAACCGTGTCAGCGTCGGTAAAGAGCAGCCAGCGGCCTCGCGCCTGTCGAGCTGCAGCCCAGCAGGCATTATTCTTCCCTGTAAAACGGATTGCATCCGCCGACAGCTCCGGAGCCTCGATGACACGGACTCCGGGATGCTCCTGGGCCATGGCAGAGGCGATGGATCGCGTCAGGTCGGTCGAGTGATCGTCGACCACGATCAGTTCCCACCGGCGCCCTAGCTCAAATCCTGGTTCTGACTGGCTTACCAGGGAGGCGAGACAGGCCGGCAGCGAAAGCTCCTCGTTTCTGGCGGGAACAATGACGGAAAGCTCCAGTCCGGCATTTCCGTCGTATTCGTCAACACCTTCGGTCACAAGTTCGTATTATAGAAATGTGGAGCGTTCATTGCGGAAGACGCGGAAGATATGGATCGGTCTGGCCCTGCTGCTGGCCCTGGTGGGCTGCGATCGCGGCCAGCACCCTCGGCAGGTTGAGAAAAAGGCGCCAACTTTTTCCATCAGCAACGATTCCGGGTCGGTGGACCTTTCGAAGTATCGCGGCAAGATTGTCGTGCTTAATTTCTGGGCGACCTGGTGCCCTCCCTGCATCGAAGAACTGCCTACCCTGATGGAGCTTCAGAGCAGGATGCCGCAGGTCGCAGTGATTGCTGTCAGCACTGACGAAGATGCCGATGCGTATAAACGCTTCCTCGCCGACCACCATCTCAACCTTACGACTGTTCGCGACGGCCAGCAGCGCATCAGCTCCATGTACGGGACCTTCCGCTACCCGGAAACCTATGTGATCGACCGCAATGGCATTCTGCGCAGAAAGTTCATCGGGCCGCAGACCTGGACCAGCCCGGAGATCGTGGACTATCTCTCGAAGCTTTAAGGCTAACCTATCGTGCCGCCGCACGATGAGGCACCCAGACGTCCCGGATATCAAAGGAGCGCATACCGGCGCGTGAAGCAGCCTCCAGACCCTCATTCGAGTCCTCGAACACCACTACCCGCTCCGGAGCCACGCGCATACGGTGCGCCGCCTCCAGATAGACATCAGGAGCTGGCTTGGCACGCTTCACCTCTCCAGCAGTCACAATGGTGTAGAAAAGCGGACGCAGTCGAGTGGCAATCAGTGTCGCTTCCACGTTCTTTCTTACACCGTTCGAGGCGACAGCCATAGGCACAACGCCGAACCAGTGGCGGGCCACGTCGGTAACGACCCGAATCTCTTCAATGAGGTGAAGATTCGCCAGGAATACCTCGTTCACCGCGCGATAGAAGTCTTCGCGCACAAAGGACTCGACCTTGAAATCCGCCTCGTAGGCGTCCAGAAGATCGTCAGGTCCCAACCCGTGGCGGGAGCTGTACCACTCCGGATTCATCGTCAGGCCCAGCGGAGCCAGCGCCTGCTGCATGGAGTACAGATGTGCCGGCGCACTGTCGACGAGAGTACCGTCGCAGTCAAAGACCAGGGCGTCGAAGCTTCCCCTCTCCAGTTCGAAGGCCATTTCATAATTCTACCGGGTAGCAGAGAACACTACCCGGCAGGACATCTTCTGATCTCGCAATCAGTTATTGGTTGACGCCGCTGGCAAGGAAGCCGCCGTCTACAACCAGGATCTCTCCGGTCACGAAGCTTGCAGCGTCACTAGCCAGGAAGATCGCAGATCCTATCAGTTCCTCGGTCTTGCCGAACCGGCCCATCGGCGTGCGCATCAACAGCTCTTTGCCGCGGTCGCTCTCGTCCAGCAGCTTCTGGTTGAGGGCTGTCCGGAAGACACCAGGGGCAATCGCATTGACCGTGACGCCACGGGAGCTCCACTCGACCGCCAGTGATTTCGTCAGGGCTCCGACCGCAGCCTTGCTGGCGGCATACGCAGTTACCTCTTTCAGAGAGACGTACGTGTTGAGCGACGCGATATTGATGATGCGCCCGTAACCTCGTTCCAGCATATGACGCCCGAAGATCTGGCAGGCCCGCAGCGTGCCCGTCACATTCGTGTCCATAATGTCGTTCCATGTCTCTTCGGAGACGGTCAGCGTGGGCTCGCGCTTGATCTTGCCTGCCGAATTGATCAGGATGTCGACCTTGCCAAACTCCTTAATCGTTCCTTCGAACAACGCTTCCAGAGAAGTGCGGTCGCCTACATCGGAGGTAAGACGAAGCGTGCGCCGTCCCTTCGATTCGATCGCCTGCGCGGCCTCCTCGACCTGTTCGGCTCGGCGCGAGGTCGCAACAACATCGGCTCCAGATTCCGCCAGGCCAATCGCCATCGCCAGGCCAATGCCCGAAGTACCGCCCACTACCACCGCCGTCTTTCCGGTCAGATCAAACAATGAGTGCGCCATGAATTCCGTCCCTCTCCTGTCTATTTCTTTACTGATTCGATTTTGCAGCCGTTGAAAGCTTCTGGAGGATTCTATCTACAACCTCTTCCGGGCTCCGATCATTCACGACCCGCACCGCATCTTTGGGGGGCTCAAGCGTATTGATCTGGCTCTCCAGTAGCTTGGGGTTCATAAATTCATGATGACGCGCTGCCAGGCGCTCTCCGATCAGTTCGGCCGAACCGTCCAGCCAGACAAAGGTAACCGTTCCCTCGGGCATGCCTTGCTCTAAAGTATCGCGATACTTCTGCTTCAGCGCCGAGCAGGCAAGAACGCCCTTCTTTCCATCCTGATACCAGCCCTGCATCAGGCGGTTCAGTGTCTCGAGCCAGGGCTGCCGGTCTTGATCGTTCAGAGGATGCCCCGCTGCCATCTTTTCCTTATTAGCAGCGGGATGATAATCGTCGGCATCGGCAAAGGTTGCGTCCGTACGCTCGGCAAGAAGCTCGCCGATGGTCGTCTTCCCTGACCCGCTGACACCCATCAGTACAACAATCATCCGTTCCAGATATCCTTTCCGGGACCAGTCTCCGAGAATACCGCCTCAGGCAAAATTCAGTCTTCCTTATCCCAGAAAGACAGGACGGATGTGCCGATCAAACAGGTTGGTCGTCACGTTTCTGGCAACGCTCTCTTCGTTGGCTTCGAGCGCCTTCAGATAACGGTCACCCATCTTTGCCGCTACCTTGAAGCCGACGTGAAGCAGCTGGCGAAGGCTGGCATTGTAGGCCGGGTTGCTCTGATCATGGCGTAGAGCGGAGACGAACTGCTCACTCGTCCAGCCATCCACTTCCTCGGGGGTGGGCAGCTTCGCCGGATCGATGTCGATGACACTCGCGTAGGGCACGCAAAGCTCCTCGCGATGACCATATGCCTCGCGATAGACCTCTTTCGCAATCTCGAGTCCCTGTCCCCCTGCCTCCGCCAGGCCGATGATCTCCTCAAGCCAGGTCGTACCGGCGGTCTTCAGGTGCACACCGGCGCCGGTGCTCACAACTGCATCGTGAATCGACTTGTAGATTGAGAACTTGTCCGATCCGGAGTGGACGCTCAGCTTCAGATTCGCGGGAAGGCCGTACTTCTGGACCGCA
This sequence comes from Edaphobacter sp. 12200R-103, assembly GCF_010093025.1. Classification (GTDB taxonomy): domain Bacteria; phylum Acidobacteriota; class Terriglobia; order Terriglobales; family Acidobacteriaceae; genus Edaphobacter. The sequence continues at coordinate 1,349,512 of NZ_CP048114.1, forward strand.
AATGCAATCGCGGCGATGTCTTCGCGGAACTCGCGCGTGAACTGTGCGACGTCGCCCACATAGTCCACGCCCTTATTGAAGCGCCCCGTAAACTTCGGAGCAATCGTCTGGATGGGAATCTTCTCATCGGCGATCGCTGCCAGAATAATCAGCAGCTCAACCGGCGTCTGGGGCGAGTCTGTCTCGTCCATGGAGACCTCAGGGACGAAGTTGCCGTCACCCTTCTTTTCCACCAGGTAGCGATAGATCCTGCCTGCATCCTGCACTGCCGCCAGAAACTTATTCGCGACCTTCGTAACAAACGCTTCGTCGGTATGGAAGGGCTCCGCAATTCCAGGAATGGAAACAGTGCCGATCAGCTCCGGATGGCGGCCCACAAAGGCCTTTACATCGGCTGCATCCGCCGGTTTACCAATCATCTCGGCGACGTCCAGAGTGAAGAAGTCGCACGGCGCAAGAAAACGGTCGACCGTGGTCAGATTGATGTGGTCGGCGTCGAGATAGTAGGGCGCAGTCCAGCCAAGCTCCCTGACGGCAGCATCCGCGGCCTTCCGGGTCTGTGCAGGATCGCTGCCGATGATGTTGTGCTCACGGTTGGACTTATTCCAGACGGGCACGACCTCCAGACCGGCCTCCTTCGCCTTAATGCATGCAGCAAGCTGCGCTTTGGCCTGGTGGGCGAATCGGTCGCCTACCCCTATGGAAAACCTCGGAAGCTGTGTCATCAACTCATCACCCAATCGACGGAATAGTGGTCCAACCAATCATATCCCCATCCTCTCCTCACAGGCAACCGGCACAGAAGAAAGCTACCTCCGGGCCTCTCACGGAAGATGATTCTGCATCTAACTGCGCCAGAGCCGGGCTCTTTCATGCCGTTTGCTCTTCTCGACCCAAACAAATACAGAGCTAATTTGCCGAAAGGGATCTATCCATGACTCTGATTCGTTCGTGTCTTCTGGCCGTCGCAGCGGTATGCGCAACCTCGTCACTGGCGGCCCATGCCGATACCTTTAACTTCGCCGTCAGTGGAAGCGCCGGCGGCTTCAGTGGATCGGGAATTCTTGAAACGACCCCGAATGGATCGGGGCAATACCTCATCACAGGAATTTCAGCCACCGGAGTGACCGGCATCATCGCTCCGGGCGGTTTTAACGGCAACGACAACCTGCTCTTTCCCACAAACGCCCAGACCCTGGACCCGAATGGGTTCAGCTTCAGCGCAGCGAATGGCCCTGACAGTTTCGACGTGAATGTCTATAACGACGGCACGGGATACTTCGCGTTCTTCCGCGACGAAGATAACTTCACCGATACACTCCCCATCACCTTCGACGTTACTCCAGCCGCTTCTCCTGTTCCTGAGCCCGGCACATTGCTTCTGCTCGGCACCGGGATCCTCGGGGTTGCCGGAAGCCTGCGGAGAAAGGCCTTTACACACTGATCCCAGTGATTCCCTATAACAAAAGGGAGGCTAAGCCTCCCTTTTGTGCTGCATGAAGCTCATGAGACGGCTCATCCTTGCCCAAAGCGGCCCTTGTAGGCCCACAGGCCCAGGCCGGGATTCGAGATGTAGAAGATCTCCTCGCCGTCCACGACGTTCCAGCCATCCTTCAGGACATCGGGATTATATTTTGCGATCATCTGGGCCAGATCGCCGTACTCAAAGTGCACACTTTCGATCTCTTCCTTCGTAAGGTGCCCCGGACAGTACCGGATCGTGAAACGCCCTTCGGATGAACCATGAATCAGATGCGCGGCCGCACTCAGATTACCGGCGAGCACGGGATCCTCCTTCACCAGCGCCAGCGTGCGCGGCGTTCCGCAGTAACCGTATCGTCGGATCAGTGTATCGATCGCCCCATCTTCACCGAACTCTTGCACTCCGGGAGCGAGCACGATCAGCTCAGCACCGTCTGCCAGCGCCATCCGGGTGCGATAGACGCTCTTGTTTCCCAGCCATGTGCTGCGAAATTCATGGGGGTCCAGAAAGACGACGGCCTTCTTAATCTCCCGGTCCAACATCTGGAAGTTGACCTTGAGCGCAAGAGCCGAAGCCAGTTCGAAACACTCCACATCGTCGCCGATGTACAGGCCTCGAACCACCAGCTTGCCCTCTGCATTCTTCCCAACCACCGTCTGTACGTAGACGACCGGAAGGTTGCGGGCAAAGTTGTCACTGGCATAGTTCAGAACCCGGCGAACCGGGGTGTCGGCACGCCCCATCATCCGCTCCATGCCATAGACAGCGCCCAGAAAATGCGAACGGTGGATTCCGATGGAGCCTCCCGTTCCGACGAAGATGTTTTTGTTGTAGTTGGCCATGCCAACCACCTCGTGAGGTACAACCTGTCCGATCGACAGAATTAGATCGTGGCCACCATCGCGGAGCAGCTTGTTGACCTGCGCCGGCCAGGAATAGTCCACCTTGCCTTCGGAAACCTCGTAGAGAAAGGAGCCGGGAACCTCGCCCAGCGTGACCACGTCATTCCGCCAGTCGTGGACGCGGAACAGATGCCTGGGCGTATCGCCATACATGGTGGCGATCTCAGAGTCTGTCATCGCCTTATGCGTTCCCAGCGCGGGAAGTACATCGGTCAGACGATCTCCATAGTATTTCCAGGCAAGCTCGGTGAGCACGCCGGCCTGCGAATGAAAGCGCGTAAAGTCCGGAGGAACTGCTAGGACTCTGCTCCTGGCTCCAATGGCATCCAATGCGGAGAAGAGGGCGGTGCGTAGATCGTCGGCCGACATCTCTGTGGTCGGACTTCCTGCGGAGAAATAAAGGCTCATGAGAGTTCATCTTACGCCGGCGATGCACGTGGTAAAACCAATTTTGAAGAACTCACAGCCGGGAGAAAGATGATGAATGCAAAAGACCTGCAACTTACCGTTCCCGATGGCACGGTCGATGCCGTCCTGTTTACCCCTGAAGATGGCAGGCCTCTTCCGGGCGTACTCTTCATCCCGGACATCGGCAGTATCCGCGACACGATGCGCCAGATGGCGCTGCGTCTGGCAGGCGAGGGATACACCATCCTGATGCCCAACCCCTTCTACCGGACCAGCAGGCCCCCGGTCTTCTCTTTCCCTAGAAAGTCAGGCGATCCAGCTACAGTGAAACGCATTCAAGAGCTGGCTGCTCCGCTCACCCCGGAGGCGCTCGAAAGGGATCTGACCGTCTACCTCGAGACTCTGGCCTCGCAGCCCACCACCGCCAAAGGCAAAGTCGGCACAGTCGGTTTCTGTATCGGGGGCGGAATCGCGCTACGCGCCGCCGCCATCCGACCGGATCGGGTGGGCGCCGCAGCCTCTTTTCATGGTGGCGGCCTGTATTCGGGCAGGGACAATCCCCGCAGTCCTCACCAAGTGCTGCCCGGTGTCAGGGCTTCGCTCTACTTTGGACACGCTACTGACGACAAGAGCATGGATGCCGACGCCATCGCTCACTTTGAGAGAGCGCTGCAGACATGGGGAGGACACTTCGAAAGCGAGACATACAATGCTCACCACGGCTGGACCGTGCCGGACAATCCCGCCTATCAGCAGCCGGAAGCCGAACGAGCCTGGGGGAAGCTGACGACGCTGTTCCGCGAGACTCTTTCCTAATCTCAGGGATAAAGAAGAACGGCAATGTTGTATGCCGAAAACGGTCCATCGTTACTATCCGCGCAGGCCCCTACGACTGCCTGGTGGTACCTGCCTGACCGTATACGACTCTCAAGCTGTGCAGGAATCTGATCCAACCGGTCAGCCGTGTAACGCATGATGTACCAGGGCTTGTTCCGTCCTGGAAAGCCAGATTGCATCGAGCAGGCCAAACGCGCCTGTGCAACCGTTGAAGTGGAGCCGTCGGAACGCACGCTGAGCCCCTGACGGGAGAGCGTCTGCGTGACAGTTTCCTCCTGCTGTTCGAAACTGGCAGACCGTACCGTAGCGGCGAAATCCTCGACAGCATAGAACTGTCCGCCGCGAGAGACGACGGCGATGCCAACGACGTTAACTTTGGGGTCCAGCAGGTTCTCCCGGTGCCCCTTGGAGTGCATCCACAACTCATGAAACATGGAGGCATTGGGGGCCTCACCCACGTTTTCAGAGATCAGGGAGAACCGCACTCCTACCGCTGCGCCGCGACGCGAAAGATCGGGTTCGCCCGAGAACTGGTGGGAGATGTCACCCCGCGCGGCCATCTGGAGTGCATGGAACCGGGCAGCCTCAGAGAGAGCCGGGTCGAATTGCAAGGGAGCAATTCCACGGCTGACCCGTTCGCGATTGGCAGCCGCAAGAAGATTCTGTTCCGAAGTCATCCTGGGGCGCTCGATGGGATTTGGAATAGAGGCGGCCCACGAAGTCACTCCGGAGAGGCCAAGGAGGCATCCCATCACCAGACCAGCTATCCCGGTCTTTCTTCGCCCTGCCCCAAATCGCGCTGGATGTATCTCTTCCATCTGCCTGACCCTCGGTCGTTTCAATCCCCGAAGTGGATCATCGACCGGTATGCTCCCGATGTTAGGCAGCAGCAGATACCGCGGTAATCCCACTTTCGTGGCACACCACAATCAAGGCAGATCAAAATTGCTAAGAAAGAACCGCAGACACAGCAACTCTTTATACCGTGCCGGAGAGGTCCCCGAAGCCTGAATTACGACGCAGGTAGCCGATCTTTCACCTGCTCCCAGGTACGGCGAATTCCCTCTTCCAGTCCGGTAGTATGATGCCAGCCAAGCGCATGGAGTCGACTGACATCCATTAATTTGCGCGGCGTCCCATCAGGTTTGGTCGAATCGAACTCGAGCTTTCCGTTGAAGCCCAGGACCCGGGCCACCGTCTCCGCCAGTTCCCGAATGGTGACATCCTCCCCGGTCCCGATGTTGATCAGGGGAGGCTCACTCTCGTTGAACAGCGTGTTATAGCGCTCTTCATCGAGATTCATTAGAAAGACGCACGCCTGAGCCAGATCGTCCGAATACAGCAGCTCACGCCTCGGAGTGCCGCTTCCCCAAACCGTAACGGCTGGCGCGCCCGTACGGACAGCATCCGCTGTCTTGCGGATCAGTGCCGGGAGCACGTGGGAGTTGGCAAGGTCGTAGTTATCGCCCGGCCCGTACAGATTGGTCGGCATGGCAGCCAGGTAGTAGGTCCCATACTGCCGGTTATAGCTCCAGCACATCTCGATGCCTGCGATCTTCGCCAGGGCATACGGACGATTGGTCGGTTCCAGCGGCCCTGTCAGAAGGCAGGACTCGGGCATCGGCTGGGGAGCCAGCTTGGGATAAATGCAGGACGACCCCAAAAACAAAAGCCGTTCTACGCCGTTTTGGTAACTGGAGTCGATGATGTTGGTTTGAAGAATCAGATTGTCACGGATGAAGTCCGCTGGGTAGGTGTTGTTGGCAAGAATGCCGCCCACCTTCGCCGCCGCCAGGAAGACATACTCCGGCTTCTCTTCTGCAAAGAAGTTTTTGACCGCCTCGGAATCCAGCAGATCGAGCTCGGCGCGAGGACGCGTCATGATATGGGTATACCCCAGGCGTTCCAGCTCACGGTGAATGGCAGAGCCTACGAGGCCGCGATGACCGGCGATGAAGATGCGAGAGTCTTTGTTCATCGTTCTTCTTTCTGCTTCTTTTCTGATCTGCACCTAAGCCGCTTTGCCTATGCGCAGCGACCTTGCAGAGCATTAGGTCTCACGCACGTTATAGGCGTCGAAACCGTGCTGGCGGACGAGCGCGTCACGCTGCGCTGCCTTCAGATCGGCGGCGATCATCTCGTCCACCAATTGATCGAAGCTCGTCCGCGGCACCCATCCCAGTTCCTTTTGCGCCTTGGTCGGGTCCCCGAGCAGCGTCTCTACTTCGGTGGGACGGAAGTACCGCGGATCGACCGCGACGATGACCTTGCCGTTTTTATCGACAGCACGCTCATCGACCCCGCTTCCCTCCCAGGTCAGATCCATCTCCAGCCGCTTTGCGCAGCGCTGAACGAACTCGCGTACGCTGTACTGCTGGCCTGTAGCAATCACAAAGTCCTGCGGCTTGTCCTGCTGCAGCATCAGCCACTGCATCTCGATATAGTCGCGGGCATGGCCCCAGTCACGCTTTGCATCCAGGTTGCCGAGGAAAAGCGTCTCCTGCAGTCCGACCTTGATCCGCGACAGCCCCCGGGTGATCTTGCGGGTCACGAAGGTTTCGCCGCGCAGAGGAGATTCGTGGTTGAAGAGAATGCCGTTGCAGGCAAAGATTCCGTAGGCCTCGCGGTAGTTCACGCAGATCCAGAAGGCATACATCTTCGCGACTGCATAGGGAGAGCGCGGATAGAACGGCGTCGTCTCCTTCTGCGGAATCTCCTGCACCAGGCCGTACAACTCTGAGGTCGAAGCCTGGTAAAACTTCGTCTTCTTCTCGAGACCCAGAATGCGGATCGCCTCCAGCAGGCGTAGCGGCCCCAGAGCGTCGGTATCCGCTGTGTACTCCGGCTGCTCGAACGAGACCTGCACATGCGACTGGGCACCGAGGTTGTAAATCTCGTCAGGCTGGACCTTCTGGACGATATGGATCAGAGAAGAAGAGTCCGTCAGATCGCCATAATGCAGGATGAAGTGCGGATTGGGCTGGTGAGGATCTTCGTAGATATGATCGATGCGATTGGTATTAAAGAGCGACGAACGCCGTTTGATGCCATGAACTTCATAGCCTTTGGCGAGAAGAAACTGCGCGAGATACGCTCCGTCCTGTCCAGTGACACCGGTAATCAGGGCTTTCTTCAAACGAACACTCTCCTTGTTAACCTCTGTTTTGCTTCGTCTTTCGTGCGCTTCCACCAGTTTAGCCGATGCTCACAATCAGCCGCTTTACGTCTTCTTCAAACTGCTCGAGAACCTGCTGACGGCCGAGATGCTGCACGGCGTAGCGGCGTGCATTGGCTCCCAACCGTGCTCTCAGGGAGCCCTCCTCGACCAGCCGCGCTACTGCTGCATGCAGCGCTGCAGGGTCTTCCGCAGGAACCACCAGACCACAGGAATCCTCCGGCGTTCCACCATCCACGACCCGGGCCACCTGCGTTCCGGCATCGGCGGTTGCAATGACCGGGCGCCCGCTCGAGAGCATTCCCGTCAGCTTCGACGGCATCACCAGGTCGGCTGCGCCTGCACGCTGTGGAAGCAGATGAATATCGGCAGCATTAAGAAGATCGTTCAAACGCTCCAGCGGCTGCAATGGCAAGAGCGTTACATTCGGTCGATCGGCGACAAGCGATTCGAGCGTGGGTCGAAAAGCCCCGTCTCCACAGAAGATAAAGTGCACCTGAGGTTTTTTCTCGAAGGACGCCGCCAGAGGCGCAAGAAGCTCCAGCCCCTGTTTTGCCCCCATATTGCCGGAATAGAGCAGTATGATCTTTTCCTCCAGGCCAAGCTCTCTCCGAAACGGGTTCTGCGTGGACGAGTCCTGAGGATGGACCGAATCGATATCCACCCAGTTTGGGAACAGAACCACCTTCTCTGGCGGAACCCCCTTGGCATAGGCTCTCTCCACCATCTTGTGCGAGATGCTGGAGACACGCGTAAAAGCCCGTGTAAAAAGCTGCTCCAGGCCAAGCGCGATGGAGTGCACAGGACCGTGCGCCGGAAGAAGCCCAAGATCGAAGGCGGCGTCGATCTCATAGTCCTGCACATGCAGCCAGGAGGCCGCGCCGGTCGCCTTCGCCACCAGCAGGGCCACAGGCGCGCCGAAAAATGTCGGCTCAACGGTGAAGACAATGTCAGGATTCCAGAAGCACTGGCGCAGCATCACCGGAAGGCTCCCGAGCATGAAGGAGAACAGGTGCACCATGCGCTTCACCCCGGTCGGCTTCGGAGGGACGTAGAGAGGAGTGCGGTAGACGAGCGGCTCGTTGGGATGGCGCTCGGTCCTGTACAAGCTTCCGCGGTAGTCCTCGCGAATGCTCCAGGCGGGATAGTAAGGCGGCGCGGTGACGACACGAACCTCGTGTCCCCGGCCAGCCAGCCAGGACGCCATTTCGCCCGTATATTTTCCGATCCCGGTAAGTTCTGGGGAGTAGTTGAGACCGTAGATGAGAATTCGCACTGATATGAAGTTTACCCAACCAGTGATTAATGGAATATTCCATCTTGCTTCCCGGCGCAGGCACCGTCATGCTGGAGAGGTGGAAGCTTTATGGAGCCGCATCAGGCAGCAGCCTCTGGCGGCAATTGGAATCTGCCTTCTGGCGATCTTTGTGGTCTGTGCCCTCTTCGCCCCGTGGATGGCTCCGCGCGATCCGGCGGCTCTTGACCTGCATGGACGTCTCGCGTCTCCCAGCAGCGCCCACTGGTTCGGAACCGACGAGCTGGGACGCGACATCTTCTCCCGCACGCTGTACGGCGCCCGAATCTCACTGATCGTTGCAGTCACCGTGGTTGGCCTGTCGCTCGTCATCGGCCTGGTTGCCGGCTGCGCCGCAGGTTTCTATGGGGGCTGGCTCGACACCATCATCAACGTCTATGTGATGAACGCCTTTCTTGCGCTGCCGGGAATCCTGCTGGCGATCGCGTTTGTCGCCTTTATGGGCCCGGGGCTGTGGAACGTGGTTATCGCACTCGCGATCTCAGGATGGGTAGGCTATGCGCGGCTGGTCCGCGGGCAGGTGATGGCCGTCAAGGAGCGCGAGTTCGTCGAGGCGGCGCGCGCGCTCGGAGCGTCAGATCTCCGAATCCTCGGCCGGCATATTCTGCCGAACATCGTGCAGCCCTTGATCGTGCAGGCGGCGATCGGAATGGCGACTGCCGTAATGGCTGAGGCCACCCTGAGCTTTCTCGGGCTGGGCGTTCCACCGCCGGCAGCAAGCTGGGGCTCCATGCTGAACGACGCGCGGTCCCACCTCTTCGATTCGCCTCACATGGTCTTCTTCCCGGCAATGGCCGTGATGCTTTGCGTGCTGTCGTTCAACTTTATCGGGGATGCTCTGCGGGACTTCATGGACCCAAGGGCGCGCATGCGGGCAGGGCTCTGATCGTCTGCCTGCGCGATCAGGTATGCTTGGGCGATATTCAAGGGAGGTACGATGCGCAAGGTCGTAATAACCGATAACCCTACAGGTCTTCCAACGTCCGGCTCATGGCTTCCTCTTGAAAAGATCGGCTCCGTCGAGATCAGCTCAGAGGATCCGAACTTCCCCATCGAGCATGCGCTGAGAGAATCAGGAGCCGGAGGTTGGCGGGCCTCCGCACCCGGACCTCAACGAATCCGGCTCATCTTTGATGAGCCTCAAACCATCCACAGGATTCAACTTCACTTCGTGGAAAAGGATGCGGAGCGCTCACAGGAGTTCTGGCTGCTGGCGCTTGTGGGCGACGAACTTCGCGACGTGGTGAGGCAGCAGTGGAACTTCTCTCCTCAGGGCACGACCGAGGAACTGGAAGACTATACCGTGGAGTTGACCGGCGTGAATGCGCTGGAACTGCGAATCGATCCTGACCGCGCCCATGATCCGCTGCAGAGCCGCCACGCAGCCTCCCTCGAACGATTGAGGCTGGCGTAGTGCTGATCGGAGTAATCTCAGACACCCACGGCCTGCTGCGCCCGGAAGCCACCGCCGCGCTAGCCGGGGCAGCACACATTCTGCATGCTGGGGATGTTGGAGATGCCAGGATTCTGGACGAGCTACGCCGGATCGCGCCCGTAACAGCGATTCGCGGCAACGTGGATCTTCGCGGCGAGTGTTCCCTGCTGCCACCGACAGAGGCAGTGGAACTGGGCGGAAAGTTGTTTTACCTGGTGCACTCGGTCCAGGATCTCGATATCGATCCCGTCGCGGCGCAGGTGGATGTCGTCGTCAGCGGACACTCTCACAAATCCGGAATCGAGCGGAAGCAGGGTGTGACATACCTGAATCCGGGAAGTGCCGGGCCCAGGCGACTTGACCTGCCGGTGAGCGTGGCTTTGCTGACCATAAGCCAGTCCCAACTGGAGCCCAGGCTTGTGGAATTATCCGTCTAAAAAGCGCCTTCGACGCCGCCTGCTGTTGAAGATATTGTGGGCGCGAAGCTCCCATCGCTATAGGCCTCGCATACGAGGATTCGCCACGGTATAGGCCACATCGGTCAGCAGATTGACGGCCACATAGGTAAGGCCGACCGCGAGGATGCATCCCTGCACAAGAGCATAGTCGCGGTTGTAGATGGCGGAGATCGTCAGGCGTCCGATACCGGGCCAACTGAAGATGATCTCGGTAACGATGGCGCCCGCCAGCAGTGAGCCGAACTGAAGGCCGATCACCGTCAACACGGGGATGAGCGCATTGCGGAGAGCATGACGATAGACGACGGTGCGTTCGGGGAGCCCCTTCGCCCGAGCAGTGCGGATGTAGTCCTGGCTAAGCTCTTCCAACATGGCGGTGCGTACCATCCGTGTCAGGACCGCAGCGAGAGACAGCCCGAGGGTGATAGCTGGAAGGATCAGGTGAAGGAGGAAGTCTGCCAGGCTTCCATTGCCCGCCGTCGAAACTGGAAGCCATCCAAGTCCGATCGAAAAGATGAGGATGAGGATGGGCCCCAGCGCGAAGTTGGGAAACGAGAGGCCGACGAGCGACAGGACTCCAAGACTGCGATCCTGCCAGCGGTTGCGATGCAGCGCCGATGCAATCCCCACGGGAATGGACGCGCCTACCCCGAGAATGAGCGCGGCGATGGTAAGAGCCAGGGTGTAGGGATACCGCTGCAGGATGAGATGCGTGACAGAGTCGTGCATCCGCAGCGACTGCCCCAGGTCGCCATGCAGGATGCCTCGCCAGTAATGAAGATACTGCTCGATCAGAGGGACATCGAGTCCATAAGCATGACGCAGGGCTCCAATATCAGAGGCGGTCGCGCCCTCCCCCAGCATCTGGACGATAGGATCGCCAGGGACCAGATGGATGAGGAGAAAGACCACCGAAACCACAACCCAGAGGACCGGCAGCGTAAGCAGGACGCGCTTCATGGGATGCCAGAAATGGCACCTGGCCGGTCGGTCGGCCACTAAGCCCGGAATATGGGGAGGCTTCCCCTTCGATTGGCTCAGGGGCAGAATGAGAGGCTCCCACAGGTGTGTCGAGATTTCGGGTTCATCAAAGACATTTTGCCATCCGGGGCTGAGGGAACTTCATTATTGCGTCGCTTCCCTGCTCTCTTCTTCATAGGGGGCATAGTCGACCGGAGAGTTGAGAGGCTCGACGTTGATGCGGCTGATGCGGTGCCCGTTCATCTCGGCGACGGTATAGCGGCGGCCGTCATACTCTATACTCTCACCGGAAGCAGGAATATGGCCGAGTTGTGAGAGGAGGAATCCTGCCAGGGTCTCGACTCCGGCCTCGCGGGGAAACTCCCAGTGGAGCTGGTTGCGGAGATCGCGCAGCGAGGTTGAGCCGTCAAGCGCCATCACTCCCGTGGCGCTGGTGAGAGCGGAACGCGTGACATCGAACTCGTCATCCAACTCTCCGACCAACTGCTCGAGTACATCCTCGGCGCTGACCAGGCCGACCGTGCTGCCGAACTCATCCACGACGATAGCGATCTGCCGCCGGTTCTGCTGGAACTCCTGCAGGAGCTCGATGGCGATCTTGGTTTCCGGCACGACGATGGCCCTGCGCATGATCTGACGGATGGTGAGGCCCGACTGGCCACGGCCCCCGAAGGCCAGGGCGACGGAACGCATATGCATGAAGCGGGAGACATCTTTGGAGTAGAGGATGCCGATGATATTGTCGGTGCCGGGGCCAGCGGGATCGTAGACCGGGATACGGGAATGCTGCTCCTCTACGATGCGAGCGCTGGCCTGCTCAATCGGCATGTCGGCCGGCAGGGAGAAGATCTTACCGCGCGGCGTCATGATCTCGCGTACGGTGACATGGCTCAGTTCGATGGCCCGGTGGATGATCTCTTCCTGAAAGACCGGTAACAGCCCCATACGGCGCGTGGCCGTGGCGATCAGTTTGAGTTCCTCCGGCGAGTGCACGCCGCCTTCGCCTCGCAGAGGCGTGCGGAAGGCGCGGAGCACGATCGTGGCGGAACTGTTCATGAGGCGGATGAGCGGGCGGGTCATCCGGATGAAGACATCCATCGGACCGGCGACCGCCAGAGCAATCCGCTCGGTCCGCTGCAGGGCAAGCGACTTGGGGACGAGCTCTCCCAGAAGCACCTCAAAGTAGGTGATCAGGGCAAAGGCGATGATGACAGCAGCTGTATGGGCGTAGATGGAAGCGTGAGGAGATAGCTGATGCAGCCAATCTCCGGCGAACCGAAGCAGAATATCGGCCACGGCGGGTTCACCGACCCAGCCGAGGGCGAGCGAGGCAAGCGTCACGCCAAGCTGAACGGCGGGCAGAAACTCATCGATACTCTGCTTGAGCTTGAGGGCTGTGACGGCGCCCGGACGGCCATGCGCGATCAACTGCTGGACGCGGGTCTCACGAACGCTGACGAGGGCAAACTCGGCCGCGACAAAGAAACTGGTAGCCAAGATGAAGAAGGCGACCAGAATGACGCGAAAGAGTATCCACTCAAGCATTTGAAGACAGTGTAAACGGGCTGGACAGCAAAAGAGCTGCCTCTACGCAAACCCTCGAAAGGAAGCAGCTTCGGCTGTGACAACAAGCGTATGATGGAGCCGTCTCACTCTGCCGCAGGAGGCTAGCCATGAATCGTCCCGGCGTCCTTTCCCTGGCACTTCTCTTAGGAGCGTCGTTCGCGCTTCCCTCGCAGTCTCTTTCCCAATCCATGTCCCAGTCGGTCATTGCCCAAACCATGGTGAGCGGGATGGGGGCAGGTTGCCCCGTCAGCCTACAGGCGCAGCGGAGCGGAATTCCCACAGTCATAGTGACTAACGGACGAGTCCCTATTCCTGCCGCTCGGCTTCAGTTGAACTGGGGAAATCGTCAGCGGAAACAGATCGTAGCCGCCGCCATCTTCGTCCATGGCTTTGACGCCACTCCTCGCGTGATCCCCGCAGGCTCCGGAACTGCGGCTTCTGCAGAACTACAGAAAGGCTTTGCCGTAAAGCTGAATCTCTCAGGCGACGGTCAGGCTACCACCGACCTGACCTTGCAGAGATTCGCGACGGTAAGCTCGATCGAACTGAAATCCATTGAGTACGCAGATGGAAGCAGATGGAATATTTCTGCGGGGCAGAACTGCAGCATAGCGCCCAATCCGTATCTGCCAGTCACCGCCACAGTCATTGCGCATTAAATCGGCGCAAAAGAAAAACGGCCCTGCACCTGGTTGAGTGCAAGGCCGCAGTCTCTGCAGAAACAAATTTACGCAAGAACCTTGGTGATGGACTTGTCGATGGTGTCCTTGGGGACATAGCCGACGATCTGGTCTGCCACCTTGCCGTCCTTGAAAAGGAGCAGGGCAGGAATACCGCGGATGCCGTAACGCATCGGGGTTGCGGTATTTGCGTCGACGTCCATCTTCATCACCTTAAGCTGGCCCTGATAATGGCTGGCCACCTCGTCCACAACGGGAGCGAGAGCGCGACACGGTCCGCACCAGGCCGCCCAAAAATCTACGAGCACGGGCTGCTCTGACTGTAGGACATCTTTCTCGAAATTCACGTCGCTGACTTCTGTTACGAACTGACCTGCCATCTATCTTCCTCCCAAGAATGTTCTGCGATTGCCACCCAATCTGGCCGAACAACCTTCACAATAATAGATGCATGGAGGCGCTTGTGGTTTCAAAAGTGACCGGCCAGTACAGGAATCTGGTCTGACCGAAAGAGGCAGGGTGAGCATGCAATTTGAGCTTAAAGTGAGAACGCCCGGACCCCTGTGAAGGGGTCAACGGGCGGCGTAGCAGCCCTCCCCAGAACTGCTCACTCGGACAAGGTACGCCAAATCAATGAGAAAGGTAAAGCACTCTTAAGTAACCGTATAGTAACCTTTAAGTAGATTACTTCCCCTCTGATAAGCCTGAAAATTCCGCCCCTGTAGAGATTGCGGTCTCGAGGATTTCCACATCCGGATCCTCCGCGGCCTCTCGAATCTTCCCCAGAAGCTTGGAAAGTGGCCTGTCAGTCACCATCAAAACTGACGGACCCGCGCCGCTGAGAGCGACCCCGAGAAAGCCGGGCGCCCCGGAGAGCGGCATCAGCCTTCCCAGAAGGGGGCAAGCCTGGATACGATAGGGCTGATGAATCCGATCGCGCATCGCAGTGGCCAGAAGGTCGCCCCGGCCAAGAGCGAAAGCAGATACAAGTAGGGCCGTCGACTGGATGTTGAGAACGGCGTCCTCCCGCGAGTAGTGCGACGGCAGCATGGCCCGGGCTTTGCTCGTCGAAAGACTGGCTGGAGGGAGCGCTAAAAGAAGGTTCCACTTTAAGTCATCCGTATAAGTGGCTGTTTTTACGAGCCCTTCATCCATCGCGGATACAGTCATTCCTCCAAGAAAGCAGGCTGCCACATTATCGGGATGACCCTCGCGGCGGCACGCCTCTTCAAGAATCTGCTGGCGCGACCAATTCAGCTCGCCAAAGTGATTTGCGAGGAGCACCCCGGCAAGAAGCGCGGCTGCACTGGAACCACATCCCATTCCGAGGGGAATCTCATTGTGAAGCTTCAGGGACAGGCGGGGCGACAGTTTGCCTGCGTTCGTCAGGACGTCCATGTAGGTCATCAGGATCAGATTATTTTCGATGACCGAACAGGCCTGGGCGTTCCTCCCGGTAGCCTCGATGCTGAAAGCCCCGGCACCGGAAATGTCAGCTTCGATGTCGAGATAGAGGGCCATCGCGAGACCCAGCGCATCGAAGCCGGGACCAAGGTTGGCAGAGGTGGCGGGAAGACGCATGCGGAACGGCGATGGGGTCATTGATCTGGTCCGAGGGCGAATTGTAGGACTTCGAGATTCAGCCACCGAACCAGGACGTTCGATGGCTGAATTCTGGCGCACTTCTATGCGCCAGAGGGCTCAGGGTGGCACAAGGGTTTGAGATACAGCGTAGCAGCCGGGGAAAGGTTCAGGCGTGAACCAGCTTCATCTGGGCTTCGAGCTCGCGGAAGACCGTGTCGGTGTCCGGTTCAAGAACGATAGGTGGCTTCCGCAGGGCAGCATGCAGCAGATGATCCTGCGGTGAGATGCTCGCGTTCTCTTCGTCGGTAAACAGCTCGCCACGATGATAGTCGATGGTGTAGTTGGAATCCTTAAGGGTATGCCCCGTAAGGACGAGCACAACGCGCTCATCGGTCCCGATCTTGCCCTGAGCGACCAGCTTCTTGAGTCCGGCAAGGGTGACTGCAGAGGCAGGCTCGCAGCCGATCCCCTCAGCTCCGATCTCGGCTTTGGCGAGCGCAATCTCCTGCTCGGAGGCCTGTTCGCACCAGCCGCCGGTGGTCCGAAGGGCTCGGAGAGCCTTGCGCCAGGAGGCAGGATTGCCGATCCGGATGGCCGTCGCCCGGGTGTTCGCCTTGACCGGGATTAGCTCTTCTCCACCATTCTCGACGAGGCTGCGGTAGAGGGGGTTCGCTCCCTCCGCCTGAATGATGCTGATCTTGGGGACTCGAGGGATCAGGCCAAGATGATGCATCTCGGAGAATCCCTTGACCAGCGCAGAGCCGTTGGCGAGGTTTCCGCCAGGAACGATGACGTGCTCTGGAACCTGCCACTCGAGCTGCTCGAGCATCTCAAAGGCGGGAGTCTTCTGGCCTTCTAGACGGTAGGGGTTCACCGAATTGAGCAGCATGATGGGGAACTCGTTGACGAGGTCGGTCAGAACGCGGACGCAACCGTCGAAGTCCGTCCTGAGCTGGATGGTGAGCGCACCATAGTCCATCGACTGCGAGAGCTTGCCCCAGGCGATCTTGCCCTCGGGAATGAAGACGATCGAGCGCATCCCGGCCCGGGCAGCGTAAGCAGCCATCGCCGCCGAGGTGTTGCCGGTGGAGGCACAGGCTACCCACTCAAAGCCGCGCTCTCTGGCTACCGAGAGAGCCGCCGTCATGCCGGTGTCCTTGAAGGAACCGGTGGGGTTCATGCCCTGATGCTTGGCAAAGACCCAGTTCAGGCCTAATGCCTTGGAGGCTCGGGGAAGCTCGTAGAGCGGAGTGTTGCCCTCACGCAGGGTTACGACATGATCGACGTCTTCGACGATAGGAAAGAGGTCGCGGAAACGCCACACGCCGGACTGATCGACCGGAAGCGTGGAGGTACGGCGCTCCTGCCAGAGCCAGCGGAGCGCGCTGACGTTGGGCAGATTGCTGCCGGAGTCCGGGGCATCGCCATAAGGCGTAGAGGACCAGGGATAAATAACGTCATAGAGGCCGTTACAGTCGGGGCAGCGGAATATGCTGTTGACAGCGCTGCCGGCGATCCTGGCGCCGCACTCTGTGCATCGGAGTTGATGTGTCGCAACTTTCATGGTGGTCTACGTTAGGGTATCGTACTCGGCGGATTGAGCCAAAGAAGTGGGCGAAACTGCTTGCTTCCCTGCTGCTTGTCTACGGGCTGGCTGCACCTTCATGGGCCCAGCAGGCAAAACGCGAGATCAGGGTGGCGGCGGCATCCGACCTCCAACCTGTACTGCCAGCGCTGGCTGAGCGATATGAGAAGGCTACTGGGATAAAGCTGGTCATCAGTTACGGCTCGTCGGGAAACCTGACCACCCAGATCCTGAACGGTGCACCGATGGATATCTTTCTCGGCGCCGACTTCGTCTTTCCCGAGAAGGTCGTCGCTGCCGGTCTGGCCGACGGCACGGCTCCCACACAGTATGCGCGCGGAACCCTGGTCCTGTGGGCCCGGAAGGACTCTCCCCTGCAGCCGATTACGCTCGACTCCCTCACGGACAAGCGAGTCACCTCGGTCGCCATCGCCAATGACCTGCGGGCGCCTTACGGACAGGCTGCCGTGGCAGCGCTGAAGCGGCTGAAAATGTACGACGCGGTAAAACCGCACCTCGTGGTAGGGGAAAACATTACGCAGGCGGCACAGTTTGTGAGGTCGGGAAATGCACAGCTCGGCTTCATCTCATTGACTGCGGCCAGCACGCCGCAATTCAAATCGGAAGGCAGCTTTGTACGTGTTCCCCGCTCAACCTATGCTCCCATCCTGCAATGCGCCGTGGTGATGAAGAACTCCGACCGCAAGGGGGAGGCGCACGCCTTCCTGAACTGGCTGCTGAAGCCGGAGGTCCAGAGCAGCCTGGAGCCGATGGGCCTGGAGCCGGTGCACTAGACTTCCAGATCTTTACAGAGAATGCCCTGTGTAGACTTGCGCTGTATGGACCTTGAGGCCCTCTCGCTGACACTGCGGCTGGCAGCCGCCACCACACTGATTCTGCTCCTGATCGCCCTGCCGCTGGCCTGGTGGATCGCATCGGGGCGTGGTGTCGCTCGTGCGCTGGCGCAGGCTGTCGTAGCTCTGCCGCTGGTGCTTCCTCCGACGGTGCTGGGCTTTTACCTTCTGATCGCCATGGGACCGCTGACATCGCCGGGCCGGCTGCTGATCCGACTCTTTGGTCACCCGCTCGCCTTCAGCTTTGAGGGACTGCTGATCGGATCGGTGCTGTACAGCCTGCCGTTTGCCGTGCAGCCGTTGGTCGCCGGGTTCGAGTCCGTCGATGCCGGGTACATCGAGGCGGCCGCCGGTCTGGGGGCCTCTCCGGCGCGCGTGTTCTTCTCGGTCGTGCTTCCCATGGCGCGTTCGTCGCTGCTTACCAGCACGGTGCTGGCGTTCACCCATACGGTGGGCGAGTTCGGCGTGGTCCTGATGCTGGGAGGAAATATTCCAGGTGCGACGCGGACGCTTTCGATCTCGCTGTACGACCTGGTGGAGGACAGCAACTATGCCGCCGCAAACAGGACGGCGCTGGCGCTGGTTATATTCGCGATGGCGGCTCTGCTGGTGATCTACCTGCTGCCGGGGATGCGTCGCAGCCGGGGAAGGCAGGCTGACCTTGTCCGATAACCAACCCGATAACCAGTTCCAAAGGCTGCTCAGCGTAAACCTGAAACATCGTGTAGGCGGGGTCTCGCTCGACGTGGCCTTTCGTCTCACCGAGCCGTGGACGGTGCTCTTTGGGCCTTCCGGCAGTGGCAAAACCACGGTGTTGCGGGCGATTGCCGGGTTTGTAAGGCCGGATGAGGGGCGGATTGTCCATGGGCCGATGGATCGCGTGTTGACCGATACGCAGAATCGCGTGTTCGTGCCAGTTCATCTGAGACCGATCCGGGTGGCGGCACAGGCGGCGAAGTTATTCCAGAACATGACCGTCGCGGAGAATGTGGCCTACGGGATGCAGTGGCGTTCACATCCGGCGGATGAGCAGCAGGTTCTCCAGGAGGTGCTGGAGAAGATGCGGCTGGCCACCCTTGCGAAACGCAGAACCGAGAAGCTGAGCGGAGGAGAACGGCAGAGAGTATCCGTCGCGCGTGCGATTGCCGCGACGATTGCTTACGACGGAACTGACAAGCCGCTGCTTCTGCTGGATGAGCCCTTTGCGGGTCTGGACGCGATCTTGCGGGATGAACTGGTGATGATGCTGCGCGAGTGGCTGAGAAAGTGGAAGATTTCGGTACTCTCGGTCTCTCACGATCCGGCCGAGTGTTATCTGCTGGATGCCTCGGTTATCCGACTTGCGGAAGGGCAGGTGGTCGACCAGGGGCCGGTGGAGCAGGTGCTCGCTGAGGAACGGCGGCGGTTGCTGGCGCGACTTCGCGCTGGGTGATCGGAAGCCCTGGTACAGCTGACCTGAGTTGCTGCCCTGACAGATTTGTGACGCGATAAAAAATACAGCGATTCTTCGCTCCGCTCAGAATGACGTCGGTGAAGACAGGATGCAAAATCGAAAGTTCAACCGAGTTGGACTGGCTCCTGCTCGAGCTCGATGGAAAAGCGGGTCTTCACCGTTTGCTGAATTGTATTTCGCAGAGCGAAGATATCGGCAGCGGTAGCATTGCCGCGGTTGATCAGCGCGAGCGTGTGGCGAGAAGAGATTCCGGCTTTTCCCATGGCGTAGCCTTTGACGAAGCCTGCGCGCTCCAGCAGCCACGCCGCGGCGAGTTTGATGCGGCCGCCTTCGGCGGGCCAGTGAGGAATCTGATCCGGTGAAAGCCCCGCAGTGGAAGCTACGTATTGGAATATCTCAGGTGTAACGATGGGATTTTTGAAGAAGGAGCCAGCGCTGCGGCTGTCCGGCTCGCCTTCGATGATCAGCATCCCCTTACTGTGCCGAATCTCGCGCACCGCGTGATAGATCTCGAGCGGTGTTGGCTCGCTGTGGCCGAAGTGGCGGGTCAGGTCGGCGTAAGTCAGGCTGGGCCTGCGGGCCAGATCGAAACGAAAAGTGACCGCAGTGACGATATAGCGGCCACGGTCTGTCGTGTTGAAGATACTGTGCCGGTAGGCGAATCCGCAGGCTTCTCTTCCAAGCGTGATGAAGGTAGTAGCCTCAAGATCGAGTGCACGGACCGAGGTTATCGTTTCCGCAACCTCCTGGCCGTACGCGCCGACGTTCTGGACCGGAGTTCCGCCGACGGTGCCGGGGATTCCCGCGAGACACTCGATGCCACTGATTCCCTCCTGACAGACCGAGAGGACGAAGGAGTTCCAGTCGGCTCCGGCCGGGACCGTGTATTCGACCAAGCCGCCATCATGGACCGATGTAACCGCATCGTTGAGAGCCATATGGAGAACAAGGCCTTCGAAGCCTGCATCAGATACCAGCAGGTTGCTCCCACCGCCCAGAACGAAGATCGGAAGACCGTTTTTCCGGGCAAATGCGATGGCATCCAGGAGATCGTCTTCCGTCCGGATCTCCGCAAAGTAGAGGGCCGGACCTCCGATGCGAAGGGTCGTAAACGGGGCAAGCGAAACATTCTGCTGGATAGCAAGGGTGTTCTGGTGCACGGGTTTGAGGGTATATCAGACCAGCCAAAAGGCGAAGGCGGACAGGTGATGACGCAGCTTCCGATACACCGGTACAATGGAGACAGGATCGAAGGACGGACCGGACTTCAAGGTTGCCGATCTTTCAAGGGGGAGCTTTTATGTATCCAGAGATTATGGTGATTCCGATGCGCGAGGAGTTGTCCCGCGCGGGAGTACAGGAGGTTCGCTCTGCCGATGAGGTGGACGCGGCGCTCGCCAAGCCCGGAACCACGATGGTTGTGGTGAACTCGATCTGCGGGTGCGCAGCCGGCAAGATGCGGCCCGGCGTCCGCCTGGCGCTTCAGCACACGACCAAGCCTGATCAGCTGATCACAGTCTTCGCGGGACAGGACCGGGACGCCACCGAGCGCGCCCGCAGCTACTTCGGCGGACATCCGCCCACCTCGCCCGCCATCGCGATTCTGCGCGACGGTCAGCTGGTGTACCTGATGCAGCGCTCGGCCATCGAGACCTCGACGGCACCGGCGATCGCACAGGAGCTTACCCGGGCATTCGATACCTACTGCGCTGCCGCTACAGCGTAAGTTACTCATTTTCAAGAAGCCGGGGATCGGGTTTCTATCCAGTCCCCGGCTTTCGTGTTTTTGAGACTCATCGCAGAGCGAAACACGCCGATAGATGGAAGTAACATGACCATCCAAGGCGCCTATCCGGCTGATGCTTGCGGAGCATTCGAGACCGCCAACGAATCCCCGAACGCCGGACCGACCTATATTCTTGCCGGCGGGAGCGCCGCGATGCAGCGCCTGCGCCTGCAGATCGAACGGATCGGGCCGCACTTTCGCACCGTGCTGCTGCGAGGCGAAACCGGTACAGGCAAGCACCTGGTGGCGCGAGCACTCCATGCCTCAAGCCGCCGAGCGCAGGCTTCCTTTAGCGTCTGGAGCGGTTCCCGGCTGGATGGCAGCGAGCACGATGCCACACGTGCCTCTTCCCTGTTTGTTCGAGCCGCAAAACAGGGCACGGTCTTTCTGGACCGCGTGGATGAGATGTCTCCGCGCGCGCAGAAGAATCTGCACGCGGCGCTTACCCAGGAAAATAGTCTGCGCACGATTGCGGCATCGCGGCAGGACCTTCGCGTCATGGCTACCGCAGGACTGTTTCGTCATGACCTCTACAGCGGGCTCTCGACCGTGGAGATCGTACTGGAGCCGCTGCGCAGTCGGGTGGAAGATATCCCCGAACTCGCTGGTCTTTTTCTAGGCCGATTCGCGCAACGTTATTGCAAACCGATCGATGCGATCGCCCCCGAAGCGATGAAGATGATGCTGAACCATCCCTGGCCGGGCAATGTCCGCGAGCTTGAGAACGTTTTGCACAATGGCGTACTCCAATGTGAAGGCAGGATGCTTCTTCCAGGACATCTATTGTGTTTTATGACCGGGGAGAAGGCTTTTGAGAGATGGGACACCACAAGAACCGTCGAGCCACTGCGCCTGCAGGACGTCGTCGACCGGCACGTTCTGCGGGTGCTCCAGGAATGTTCCGGCAACAAGGTGCGCGCCGCGGAGGTGCTTGGGATCAGTCGCTCTACCCTTTACCGGATGCTGGACACCCGCGCCTTCGAGGCCAACACACGCCAGACCTAATCCCTTCGCACGATACACTGACCCTTGAAGGTTGAGGTGTCTATGAAGAGGTCTGAACTGCTCAGGACGCGTCTGGCAGCTGCTGCTGTTCTGGCGGTGGCGTGTATTGGATTTGCCGCTGGAATCGCAAAAGCACAGGATGGTCCGCTGGGACCTCCGACGATGGCTCCGGAGCGCGGCCCCCAGACCGTGGAAGAGAGAAGCAAAACGCTGTCTGCGCTGCTGAATGACATATGGCAGGACCGTCTGAAGCACTCTCCTGAATATGCCTCCTTCCTGGGAGACAAGCGATACAACGATCAGTGGACTGACTATTCGGTGAAGGAAGTCAACGCCTCGCTGGAGCGCGGACGCGTCTTCCTGGACCGTCTGGCTGCGATTGATGTAACTGGTCTGAAGCCGCAGGAGATCCTGTCGCGCGATCTGATGATCCGCGACCTGACCGATGTCCAGGAAGGCGCAGGCTTTAAGGAATGGGAGATGCCCGTCAATCAGTTCACCGGCTTCCACACGGACATGGTGCAACTGGTCAGCAGCCTCTCCTTCGACACCGTTAAGGATTACGACGACTACATTACTCGTCTCAAGAAGGTTCCCACCGTCTTTTCGCAGAACATGACCAACATGCAGCTTGGGATGGATGAAAAGCGGGTTCCTCCCGCTTACCTCTTGGAGAAGGTGGTCACCCAGACCGAGGCGATTGCCTCACAGAAACCGGCTGACAGCCCTTTCGCTGAGCCGCTCAAGAAATTCCCGGCCAGCATCAGCGCGGCAGACCGCAAGCGGATCAGCGATGAGATGCTGGAGGCCATCTCCACAAACGTGCTTCCGTCCTATTCGCGTTTCGCGAGGTTTCTGAAGGCCCAGTATGTTCCTGCAGGACGTAAGGATCCCGGAGTCTGGGCTCTGCCGGATGGGGATGCCTACTACGCCTTCCGGGTCCGCCAGAGCACGACCGAGGACAAGACTCCGGCGGAGATCCACCAGATCGGCCTGGATGAGGTCAAGCGGGACGAGGCCGAGATGCTGGCCATCGTCAAAAAACTCGGTTTTCAGGACATCAAGAGCTTCAGCGCAGCGATGAAGACGAATCCCAAGCTGCATCCTGTCTCCAAAGAAGCTTTGCTGGACGACTACAAGGGCTATATCGCAAAGATGGAGCCGAAGTTGCCTGAATTGTTCGGAACGCTACCCAAGGCAAAGCTCGAGGTACTTCCCGTCCCGGCGTACATTGAGAAGGACCAGGCCGCGGCCTACTACAATCCGGGCAGTCAGGACGGCAAGCGCCCCGGACGGGTATATGTGAATACTTACAACTTTGCTGAAAGGTCGCTGGCGCCCGTAGAGGCGGTCTCCTACCACGAAGGCATTCCAGGGCATCACCTGCAAATCTCGATCGCGCAGGAGCTGACCGGGTTGCCCGAGTTCCGCAAGCAGGAGTACTTTACGGCCTACACCGAAGGCTGGGGCCTCTACAGTGAGCGACTGGGCAAGGACGTCGGTTTCTACCAGGATCCATACAGCGACTATGGCCGTCTGGAGGCCGACATCTGGCGGGCGATTCGCCTGGTGGTCGACACCGGAGTTCACTCGCAGCACTGGACCAGGCAGCAGATGGTGGACTACTTCCACGAACATTCGTCGATCGATGAACCCAACGTGCAGGCAGAGGTCGACCGCTATATCGCATGGCCGGGGCAAGCCCTGGGCTACAAGATGGGACAGCTGAAGTTCCTGGAGCTGCGGCAGAAGGCCCAGCAGGCTCTGGGACCGAAATTTGATATCCGGCAGTTCCACGACGTTGTGCTCGATTCCGGCGCGCTCCCGATGGATATGCTGGAGAAGCAGGTCGATGCGTGGATCGCATCCAAACAAAAGTAAAGGATGCATGTCTGGTAGCCTTTTGAGATGAGCGAAGAAACGTATGAAGCGATAGCGCCGACCCCGGCGATGCCTAACCTTCGTGTGGCAATCCTGGGCACCGGCAAGATGGGCGGCATCCTTCTGCAGGCTTTTCTGAAGAACAACCTGCTGGGTCCCGACCAGATCTTTGCCACGGTGCATCATCCGGAACGGGCGCAAGCTCTCTCGGTGCAGTATGGCATCGAGATGACGACTGACAATCTTGCCGCGGCCAGTCAGGCCGACGTTATCCTGCTGGGGGTAAAGCCCGTGCAGGTGCCCGCTCTGATCGAAGAGATTCGTCCGGCGTTGTCCCCGCAAAAGGTGGTGATCTCCATTGCGGCTTCCGTAAAGACGCGGAGCATCGAAGACGCCGCAGGATGCGAGCTTGCCGCCATTCGCGCCATGCCCAACACTCCGGCCATGCTGGCCGCAGGCGTCACGGCGCTCTGTGGAGGCAGGTTCGTCACCGAGGAGCAGATGGACATCGCCCAGCGAATCTTCCAGACGGTAGGCCGTACCGTCGTCGTGGACGAGAAGCACATGGATGCAGTGACCGGGCTCTCCGGCTCTGGGCCGGCGTTCCTCTACATCATCATCGAGGCCCTGGCCGAAGCGGGCGTAAACGTGGGTCTGCCCCGGGATATAGCGACACTCCTCGCAGCACAGACTACGCTGGGTTCTGCGCGCATGGTGCTCGAGACCGGTTATCACCCGGCGCTGCTGAAGGACGCGGTGACTACGCCTGCAGGGTGTACGGTAGACGGCATCCTGGAGCTTGAAGAAGGCGGCTTGCGCGTAACCCTGATCAAGGCCGTCAAGAGGGCGACCCAGCGTGCGCGCGAGCTGGCCAACGGCTGATCGTGCAGCTTTGTGCGGTATCCGGCAGCGCGCTGTAATCGCTGCCGGGATCGTAGAATAGAGCCATGGCGACAGCATCGACCTCTGCGGTTCCGGTACGGCAGCCTTCGCGTCTGCTGGGGGCGTTCGCGTGGGTCGTGGTGGGGTATAACATCCTCGTCGTCCTGTGGGGAGCAGTCGTTCGCGCCACCGGATCAGGAGCCGGATGCGGAAAAGCCTGGCCGCTTTGCAACGGAGATTTCGTCCCACATCATCCCCGCCTGGCAACCATCATCGAATTTACTCACCGCTCCATGAGCGGCATATGTACGGTTCTGATTGTTGCACTGGCGGTGTGGGTCTTCCGCGCGACAACTGCCGGGGATCGGGCCCGGAAGAGCGCAATCGCCTCGGTCTTCTTCCTGGTTACGGAAGCCTTGCTTGGAGCAGCACTCGTTCTGGGTGGCTGGGTCGACCACAATATCTCGGCCGCACGCGTCATCATGCAGTCGATCCACTTCACCAACACCATGCTGCTGCTGGCGGCACTGGGTGTGACCGCGTGGTGGATCAGCCGGCGCGATCATACGAGCAGCAAGACACGTGCAGAAGGCACTTTAGTGTGGCCAGCATGGATCGCCGCGATCTCGACCATCGTCGTAGGGGCGACAGGAGCCGTCGCCGCATTGGCCGACACCCTCTTCCCTTCTCCATCTCTGCGCGAGGCTCTTGCAGCGGATTTTGCCACCTCCGCTCCATTGTTGGTACGAATGCGCTGGATCCATCCGGCATCGGCTTTGGTGGGTCTCTGCTGCGTTCTCTGGCTTGCTCTGCGCGTCCGGTCGAAGCTCAGCGGAACCGTAGTTGCGCTTCTAGCCCTGCAGATCCTTCTTGGGATCGTGGATGTTCTTACGCTGGCTCCTACCTGGATGCAGATCGTGCATCTGCTCGTGGCAGACATTTACTGGATCGCACTGGTGGCCTTGGTAGGGGATACGATATGGCCCGCCAGTCGGCGGGCCTTGAGCGCTGCATAAAGCAGAGGGACCATCTGCAGAAGGCCCCTCTCTCATTAATTTAGATTCTGGATTCCTACTTCCCGGTAACTTTGTCGGCAGCCTTCTCCGTTCCATCCTTGGTTTTGTGGTAGGCCTTCTTTGTGCCCGATTTGGTCTTGTCGTAGGCCTTTTCCGTTCCGTCCGCGGTCTTGTCGTAGGCTTTCTCGGTTCCGTTCTTGGTCTTGTGATAGACCTTCTTCGTACCCTTAGTGACACCATGAGCAGTATCCTGCGCGGCGGACTTGGTCTCATGACCAGCCTTCTTCATGTCCTGCGATGCGTCCTGAGCGAATGCAGTGAGAGAAAAACACGTTGCAAGCGTGAGGGTGATCATTCCAAATTTAGCGATCTTCATCGTTTCATTCTCCTGCCATACCCTGCTTTAAAGGGGTGGTCTGGTAGCACTATAGACGGACGCGATTTGAAGCGCTAGAGCGGATTTTTGGCATCGGTTAATTGGAGCCTGGCGCCTCTCGAAGAAGCTGGTTTTTGAGAAGCAATTCCGACACCAGGCGCTGCAGCCTGAGGTTTTCTGTCTCCAGCGCTGCAATGCGAGTCTGGAAGGACTCAGGCAGTGACAGGTGATTTCGAGCCTCTGGGCTTGTTGGAGGATCAGCAACAGATTCCTGGCGCTCTTCGTATGTCATCAGGTATATCTCCATCAAGGAACACAGCTTACGAATGTGCTTCGTTGTCCGCGGCTGAACCGGCTGGCCTCCAACCGCATCGAATGCCCTGCCGAAAACGCATACGTTCCTCAGGGGTCATCTGTTCGAGGCGCTCCTTCATCCGGCCACGCCACCGCTGACCACCGCCACGACGATGAAACCCGCCAAAGAGAATCCTGGCTAACAGGAACAAGCCGACAGCCTGCCAGAAGGTAATCGCATGCCAGCCAAAGATCGGAGGCATCAGCACGTTCCAGAGCCCCTTCACGAGAAATCCCAACGCAGTTCCTGCAACAACGGCGAACAACAGGCCCTTGCAGATCTTTTCGAGCTTATGCGAATGCATATCGTTCTCCTTCTCACATCTCAGGGCGAAGCTCATGCACCGCCTCCGAAATCTTCATAAATACTCTCCAAACGATGCCGCAGATGTTGGACGGCATATCGCTTGCGTGAGAGCAGTGTGTTGATGCCGATGCCGGTCTCAGCGGCATATTCCTTGAAGCTTGTTCCTAAAACCTCATGGGCGACAAAGATCTCACGCTGCTCGGCCGGAAGTTCCTCGATCGCATCCTCCAATGCTTCAAGAAGCACTTTGCGAGCATAAGCGGCGTCGGGTCCGTCCCCAGCCGAGGGCAAGAGGTCTTCCAGCGCAACAGGAGGGTCCTCCCCGTCAGAGACAGTGCAATCACTGAGGGATTGCGTGCGCCGCCGGCGGAACAGATCCACAATCCGATTGCGCGCCACGCGAAAGAGCCACCCGGTCACATGCTCGATCGGTTTCATCATCCGGTAGGCCTCAAGCAGCTCGAAGAAGACGTCCTGAAGGATATCTTCGGCTTCTCCGGAGTCAGCCACATAACGGCGGATGAAACCGCGTAGGCGCGAACGATCCCGCTCCATCGCCTCTGAAAAGAGCCGATCCTGCTCAGGTACGTCCCAACCGTCCATGTGGCTTAACGTCATCTGCTGCAAAGACGCTTCAGGGCCCTGATTTATTGTGCCGGAATGCGAGATATTTTCGAAAAGCAACATTTGCCGGATTCTT
The DNA here is from genome assembly GCF_010093025.1 of Edaphobacter sp. 12200R-103. GTDB lineage: Bacteria > Acidobacteriota > Terriglobia > Terriglobales > Acidobacteriaceae > Edaphobacter. The sequence continues at coordinate 1,376,535 of NZ_CP048114.1, forward strand.
CACATTCAGAGAGAGAAGGTGCGGTAATCTCATAGACCTCATATGACTGCTGGAAAGAAAAGCGCGAAACCTAAGACAGATATTCCATCTCAGAAGTTCGCTCATGGCCCGGTTGCGGAAGACAGGTTTCTGGATCGCGACGAGTCATGGATGAAGTTCAATCAACGCGTTCTGGAGGAGGCCGAGGACTCGGACAATCCACTGTTGGAACGGGTCAAATTCCTGGCCATCACAGCGAGCAACCTGGACGAATTCTTCGAGATCCGGGTCGCCGGAACGCTGCAGCGCATCGAAGACGGCTACAGTCAGCCTGCTCTTCCGGACGAAGGCGGTCTCACTCCTCAGGAGCGACTGGACCGGCTCAGCGAGCGCATCGTACAGTTTGTCGAGGCGCAATATCAGTGCTGGACGGCTCTTCTGCTGCCAGCCCTGCAGAAGGAGAAGATCCGCGTTCTTCGTTGGGAGGACCTGGACGAAAAGGCGCGCGCTCGTGCCCTGCAGTTCTATGCCGAAGAAGTCGATCCGTTGCTGACCCCCGTCACCATCGATCCTTCGCACCCCTTTCCCCGCGTGCTTAACAAGGCCCTTTGCGTGGGCTTGCTACTGCGTCACAAACGTCGGCAGGCCGGTACTCGAAACGTACCTGCAGCCTTGGGAGTGGTCACAGTGCCGAGGTCGTTGCCGCGCCTGATTTCCCTGCCGAGCGAAGATGGGTTCGTGGACTTCATCATGCTGCATGAGTTGATCGAGTCCCAGGCCGAGAAGATGTTTCGTGGCTATGAGGTGCTGGCACGCGCCGCCTTTCGCGTAACCCGCAACAGTAACCTGTACATGCAGGAGGAAGAGTCGCGATCGATTCTTGAGAGCGTGCGAACAGAGCTGCACAACCGCCGCAAAGGAGCTGCAGTACGGCTTGAGATTGAGAACAGCGCGCCGGAAGAGATGATCGAGCGGCTGCGGACCAACTTCGAGCTTGACCCCTGGCAGGTATTTCGCACCGATGGCCCGGTGAATCTATCGCGGCTGATGAATCTATACTCCGAGATCAAGAAGCCTGCGCTTAAGTTTGTTCCATTCGCAGGCAAAGAGTTCCGGCTCAGCAGCAAGTCCACGGATATCTTTGACGAGCTGAGAAAACGGGACGCCATGTTGCACCACCCGTTCGATTCGTACTCGGCAGTCGAAAGCTTTATCGAAGCAGCCGCGATGGACCTGAATGTGATCTCGATGAAGCAGACGCTTTATCGGACGAGCAAGGACTCCCCCATCTTCCGCGCTCTGATCGAAGCGGCGCAAAGCAAGGACGTAACCGTCGTGGTGGAGCTGATGGCGCGCTTCGACGAAGACTCGAACATCCGCTGGGCGCGCGAACTGGAAGACGCCGGCGTAGGCGTCTATCACGGCATCTATGGCTATAAGACGCATTGCAAACTGGCTCTGCTGGTCCGCCGCGATCCAGATGGAGTGGTACGGCGATATGCCCATCTCGGCACAGGCAACTACAACCCGGTAACGGCGCGTTTCTACACCGACATTAGCCTGCTGACATCGCGGATCGAGCTGACGGCAGCCATTCAGAAGGTCTTCAACTATCTGACCGCCGAGACCGAGATGACCAACTACGACCCCCTGCTGGTCGCACCCATTACACTGGCCGACCGTCTTGTTGCTTTGATTGAGCGAGAAGCCGGGCATGCAAAGGCGGGTAAGCCAGCAGCCATCATCGCCAAGATGAACGGCCTGCTCGATCGCCGGACGATCGAAGCGCTCTATGAGGCCTCCCAGGCTGGCGTGGAGATCGACCTGATCGTGCGCGGCATGTGCTCGCTGCGGCCGGGGATCAAGGGGCTCAGCGAAAAAATTCGCGTCCGGAGCATCGTAGGGCGTTTCCTGGAGCACAGCCGCATCTTCTCCTTTGCCAACGGTGGCGAAGACGAGATCTACTGCGGCAGCGCCGACTGGATGCCCCGCAACCTGGTCGAACGCTGCGAGGTCGTCTTCCCCGTCACCCAGCCTGACCTGAAGAAGCGCCTGCGCGACGAGATTCTGAAGGCCTATCTGGATGACAACACGAAGGCCCGCCTGCTGCAGTCCAACGGAGAATACGTTCGGGCACCAAAGGGCAGCACCTCATTTTCGGCCCAGGATTACCTGATGAGCCTGGCCGAGACCACTGAAGAAAAGGTTCCGATCAGGAAACTCGCTGGAGATTAAGAGGCTTTCCAGTCCAGACCAAATAGAAAAGGCCATTCCAGCAGAAGCACTGGAATGGCCTTCATCTTTTAGTCCGTTACTTGATCGTCAAGGTGACAGTCGAGGTATGGACGATACCATTTCCTCCTGCTGCGCTCACATAGAGAGTATAAGTGCCCGGTGTTGCGTTTACCGTAGTTGTCGTGTTTCCTGAATTACCCGAATTCCCACTCGTATTACCTGAGATCCCGGAGCTTCCACCTCCACACCCGGAAATAGTGCTTACACCAATCATCAGCGTGATAACCAGCCAGGCACTCAACCGCCTCCGACGAGGCCCGAACAGGAAAAATACACCGGCAAGAGAAGCGGTAGATCCGGCATACCAGTAAAGATGTGTGGGGATATCTTTTTCGACTTTGGCACTGGCGGAAGTTTTCGCCGCCGTGATGATCAAAGTAGTCTGGGCTGACGAGCCAGCGGAGACATTGACTGTTGTCGTCGAAAAAGAGAATGTTGCCGCGATCGAGGGATCAGCACTGACTCCAAAGGTTATCGGCCCATTGAAATTATTGGTGGAGGTTACTGATAGCGGAATTGCTTCAGAAGTTGCACCTGCATTTAAGGAGATCGAGGTCGATGTGGGCGTCAAGGTGAAATCCGGATTAGTTCCTGCTGTTACTGGAGAAACCAGCCCCCACTTGTTTACAAGTTCCGCAACGTCTATCGAGCCCCATCCCGTGGCCAGATCATATCCCGCACTGGCGCTGTATCCGATAGAACCGCCGTTGGGACAGTCGGTCGTTCCTGCCTGGCAGGCACTATTGTTATTACCGGTGGTGATGTCATGGAAGACATTCCCGTAATACTGGCTGGAGCCCAGGGCGTAGATCATGGGATTGATATTGCCCAGTCGTGCTGCAGTTCCTCCTCCAAGTTTCTGTTGCAGCAGAGCGAAGATACCGGCCAATGTCGGAGAGACTGCCGAGGTTCCTCCTACGACGTTGAGAGTGCCCGTTGATGTTCGGAAGCCGTTGACGCAGGACCCCTGAGAGCAGAACAGATAACCATCATGGTTGGACGCTGCATTCAAGGAGATATCAGGAACGTCTCGATAACCGTCATCGGGAGTAAGCCCCTGCTGCCATGCAGGTTTTGTATTGTAACGACTCACTCCACCGCCGCCCGAGCTGAGACCGCTGGAACTCGACTCATTCCAGACCGCCTCAGGGATGTAGCCTTTGGCCGAACTCACGTTGTCGGTACCCGAAGCGGAATTCCAATAGGAAGTACCACCCGTAGCCGAGCCCTCATTGAACATGGTTCCGCCTGCCGAAGTGGCATAGGGCGAACTACCGGGAAAATCCACGGCTAGACCATTCTTCGCCGGCGGAGCAGTATCATGATCCGTCGCACCAGAATCCCCGGAGGCGACAATCACAGTCATCCCCTGCGCGTTGGCCTGCTGAAGCATCTGGTTGATGGCATCGATATTCGATTGCCCCCATGCATCTTCATAGTTTCCATAACTCATGGAGATGATAGGAGCGAGGTTGTTCGTAATGGCAAACGAAAGAGCGTTGACTACTGAGGCAGAGTTGCTGGCCCCTACCGTTACAAAGTTGACGGTCGCATTCGGTGCGACGGCGCCAGCCCACTCAACGTCAAGTTGAGCTTCATCAAGGTCGCCTGAGACCTTACCGGCTACATATCCGGTAGCCTGGGTTACTTGAGGGGCCTTGGCCGGTAGTCCAGCCGCGCTGCGGAAAGCTGCCACGTCGGACAGGCTGATATCGGTCTGCCCTACAATCGCGATGGTTATCCCACTCCCGTCGAATCCCTGCGTCAGCAACGGATTTACATCGTAGATGGCGTAGAAGTCGCCCGGCGCCATAAAGTGCGCGCCCGAGGTAGCCGAGGTGAAATGCGCCTTTGCGATGGAGTGCGCACGAGGCTTGAAGTCATTCAGGCCAGTAATCGCGGTAACCAGGCTGGCGATCGGTGTCGGAAGCTGCGGATCGGAGAGGTTCGAGAAGTGTCGTTGCCCCTGGAACGATACGGAATGGATGCTGGTCCTGAACGCAGCCTCGACCTGACGGAAACTCCCGCTGACCGTCACGTAATTCCGACTGGGCGCGACCTCAACGATCTTCATCCCCCTGGACGTCAGCCATGCCTGCACCTTCTGGAGATCGGCATCCGTCAGGCCGAACCGGGCGCCGTACTGCTGAGGCGTAAGCCACTGATGATAGTGGGGTGAGGCCGGGTTTTGCTGATCCTGCAGCAGCTGCGTCAGGTCAGCCTGTTCTGCGTCTGTCATGTTGAAGTACAGACTTACGGCCGGAAGCTGCTGATCGGCGGCCTCACCGAGATCGGCAGAGAGTCGTGCCCGGACAGGAACGGTCTCCCGCACAGAAGCGCGATCCGAATCCGTGATCTGCCGGCTGATGCGATTCTGTGGCGCAGCATGCGCAAAGGAAACGAGAGACCCGAGTACTGCGAGAACGGGAACCAGAAGATGGGGACGGCGCAGACGGTTACGGATCGACATTTCTGTTCAACAACCTTGCGTTAGTACAGCACATGCCTTTGTGGAGGCAGGTAAGGCCCTGATGAAGCACCCGGCTTGGAGGAACGTTTCCTCCTATAAACCAAAAGCGCAGAAAATGTTTCGGTATACCTGAGCTTATCCGATCTAATAGACGGCCTGAAACAAAATAGGACGCACCGGCGGCGACTATTTTGTCGCTGCCATCTGCTCACAGTATGAGGTAGAGACCGCAATCTGGCGGTGCACAAGGCTTGGGAGCTTTCCCAATCTGGTAAAAAACGGGATCAAAGGGAATAGCGGCCAGCTTGAATGACATGCTCAGCGACCTGGCGGCGCAGTGCAATGGCATCGGCGGGGTCGTGTTTTGTGAGACGCCGCAGAATGGTGAGCTGGGTCCGCAGCATATCTCCTTCGGCGACAGCGGCGATGATGCGCCGTCCGGAAACCTCCATCCGGTCCATCGCGGTTTCGCAGTAGATTCGCGCCATGGCCGTGGCAATAACCGCGCTTCCCTTCCCGGCCATCTTGTCTGCCCGCAGCACCCCCGACTCCATTGCATAGAGATCGATCACCATATCGGCAATCGCCGCCATGACCTCCTGCTGCTCCGAGAGATCCTGCATGTACCTCTGCGTCGCAGCCCCGGCCGCGAACAAGGTCAGCTTCTTCGCGCTTTCAAGCAGCGCATACGCATCGGCCAGAGATCCTTCGCGCTCTTCCCGCTCTCCCGGCCCGGCCATCACATCGTCCATGAGCTGCTTGATGGCTGGCATCAGCGCCAGCTTGCCTGACATGGCGGACTTCATCAGCCAGCCCGTGATAATCAGGCGATTGATCTCGTTCGTCCCTTCAAAGATGCGGTTGATGCGGGAGTCCCGGTAAGCCCTCTCGGCTGGATACTCCTCGACGTACCCGTACCCTCCATAGATCTGCACGAGATCGTCGACGACCTGATCCAGCATCTCGGAGTCCCACACCTTCACGATCGAGCATTCGACGGCGTAGTCTTCAATCGCCTTCTGGATCGCGACGGCATCCTGCTGATCGATCCCCTCGAGCGCAGCGTCGATCATGCCGACGGTGCGGTAAGAGAGCGCTTCGCCGATAAAGATTCCCACTGCGGCATTGGCCAGCTTCTCCTGAATCAGCCCAAACTCCGCGATCGCTTTGCCGAAGGCCTTGCGTTCCTTCGCATACCGAATGCCATATCCAATTGTCGTTTTAGCCGCGCCTATTGCGGCATTGCCCAGCTTGTAGCGTCCGATATTCAGAATATTGAAGGCGATATGATGCCCTTTGCCGACCTCTCCGAGGAGATTCGCCGCAGGTACCTTGCAATCCGTCAGAATAAGGGGACAGGTCGAGCTGCCGCGGATGCCCAGCTTGTGTTCCTCCTTGCCGATGGTCAGTCCAGGCGTTCCGCGCTCAACCAGGAATGCCGTGAGCCGTTCTTTTCCGGCATCCTTGCCCTCTGCCACTTTGCATCGGGCAAATACAGTGAACAGGTCGGCGAATCCTGCATTGGTGATCCACATCTTTTCGCCGTTCAGCGTGTAGGTCTGGCCATCTTCCGAGAGCACGGCCAGGGCACGTGCGCTCAATGCGTCTGAACCGGAGGTGGACTCCGAAAGCGCATAGGCCCCGATGAACTCGCCACTCGCCAGCTTTGGCAAATATCGCTTCTTCTGCTCCGGTGTGCCGTACCAAACGATGGGCAGGGTTCCTATGCCGACGTGAGCCGAGAAAGCGACCGAGAAGCTGCCCTGCTTCGCAATATTCTCCGCAACGATGGCCGAGGTCACCTTGTCCATCTCCAGCCCACCATACTCTTCAGGGATATCGACCGAGGTAAGGCCGAGTTCGCTGGCCTCCTTGATCAGCCTCCTCGTTACTGAAAAATCCTTGGCTTCGATGGCATCGGAGACGGGAACGATCTCGTTCGCGGCGAACTCCGCCGTCGTCTGTGCGATCTGCCGCTGCTCCTCTGTGAAGTCTTCAGGAAAAAAGCAGTCTGAAGGAGCGGGATTGGAGATGAGAAAGCTACCGCCTGGGATAAGTTTTTTGCCGGTCGTAGCTGAAACAAGTGTCGCCATCGTTTTACCCCTGTCGTAAACGCTATGGAAGAGTCTCGAAGATACCCGCAGCTCCCATGCCCCCGCCAACGCACATCGTCACCATGCCGTACTTCGCGTTTCTCCGAGGCATATGCCGCAGCAGTGTCGCTGTCAACTTCGCTCCGGTGCAACCCAGAGGATGCCCAAGCGCAATCGCGCCTCCATTGGGATTGATCTTTTCAGGGTTGAGCCCCAGGATCTTGATGACCGCCAGCGACTGTGCGGCGAAAGCCTCGTTCAGCTCGATCACGTCGATCTGATCGAGCGACAGTCCAGCCAGCTTCAGCGCCTTCGGAATCGCATAGACCGGCCCCGCTCCCATCTCTTCAGGATCGCAACCGGCGTAGGCGAACGCCACAAACCTCGCCAATGGCTTGATGCCAAGCTGTGCCGCCCGTTCCGAAGACATTACCACCGCAGCAGCCGCGCCGTCGGAGGTCTGCGAGGAGTTTCCCGCAGTGATCGTGCCTTTGGCGTGAAAGACAGGCTTCAGTTTTGCAAGCGCTTCCAGCGAGGTATCGGAGCGGGGACCTTCATCGGTCGTGAAAGTAGACTCGCTCGTCTCCGCCTTTCCCTTTTCATTCAGCGCGGTGTGTGTGACCGTAACAGGAACGATCTCATCCTCAAACTTACCGCTCTGGATGGCGGCCAATGCCTTTTGATGGCTCTGGTAGGAGAATGCATCCATGGCCTCGCGTGTGATGCCGTAGTGGATCGCGACGCGCTCCGCCGTCAGACCCATGGACATGTACGAGCCGGGATAATGATCCACCAGCCACGGGTTCATCGAGATCTTGTTTCCGCCAAAAGGAACGTAGGACATGCTCTCCGTTCCCCCGGCGACAATGACGTCTGCCGCCCCGCCTCGGATGCGATCTGCCGCAAGAGCGATGGACTGAAGGCCAGAGGCACAGTAGCGATTGACGGTCATCGCGGAGACCGTCACCGGCAGTCCTGCGCGAAAGCTGGCAACGCGGGCAACGTTCATTCCCTGCTCCGCCTCCGGCATGGCGCAGCCAAGAATGACATCCTCGATCTCCGATCGGTCTAGCTGCGGCAGCCGTTCCAGTGCCCCCATGATGGCAAAGGCCGCCAGATCATCCGGACGCGTGGTGCGGAGCGTTCCTCGCGGAGCCTTCCCGACGGGAGTGCGAACAGCTGAGGCGATAACGACGTCCTTCATGCAGGGCTCCTAGTTCCTGAGCGGCTTGCCGGTCTTCAGGGTGAAGGCGATCCGCTCCTGTGTCTTCTTCTCTCCGCACAGCGACAAAAATGCCTCGCGCTCCAGGTCCAGCAGATACTGTTCGCTTATCGGCGTACCGGGATTCAGGCGCCCTCCGGACAACACCTCGGCAACCCGGCCTGCTACTTTGACGTCGTGATCGGAGATATAGTGTCCCTCCCGCATGGTCCATACCGCGAGCTTGAGGGTGGCAGCAACCGACTCGCCCGGCGCGGGAATATCGGTGCGAAGCACAGGGGCTGTATATCCGGCATCCGCGAGCGCGCGTGCCCGCAATTTGGCATCGGTCACCAGCCGCTCGCGATTGACGGTGATCTCATCGCCAGGACGCAGGAAGTTCAATGAACGAGCCTCCGCCGCCGAGGTCGAGACAACCGCCTTCGCGACGGTCTCAAAATTCTTCTTCACCGCTTCGAAAATCTCTACCGACTCGCCGCGTGCATCGAGACGAATACTCGAACCAGCCTCGATGGAGCGAAGCAGCATCTCCTTGCATCCACCGCCGCCGGGGATCAGGCCGACTCCGGTCTCCACCAGTCCCATGTATGACTCTGCATGTGGCTGGCGCGCTGCCGCATGCAGACTCATCTCTACCCCGCCTCCAAGACACATCCCATAGGGCGCAACCACTACCGGGCGCGGGCAGAACTTGATGGCCTGGGTCATCTTCTGGAAGGCCCGAATGGCTATCTCCACCTCGTCCCACTCCTCATCCTGAATCGTGAGCAGAAGCTGCATCAGATTCGCGCCGACAGAGAAGTTCGTCGAGTCGCCGGTGATCACAAATGCCTCAAAGCTGCTGACGGAGTCACTTGATGGCCTCAGAGTCTGCGTGATGAAGGACACGATATCTCCACCCAGAGCATTCATCTTCGAGTGAAGCTCGATGGCTGCAATACCGTCTCCCAGATCAACCAGCGACGCGCCTGCATTCTTCCGGACGACACCATGGGACTTCTTGAAGGTCGCAATCGACGCGATCCCCTCGGCCACAGGAACCGGCTGATAGGTCTGGGTGAACGGATCGAAGTAGCGGCGGCCGCTGGGAACGCCTGGATCATCCCGGTACCAACAAGGATTAGGCTCGTTATTCTTTGCCGCCCAATCCAAAAGCCTCTCGACATTAGGAGCGATCGGGATTCCCCGTGCGCGCACCTTCTCCGTCGTAGCGCGAACACCTGCGGCGTCGAAGAGTTCAAACGGGCCGAGTTCCCAGTTGTATCCTGTACGCATGGCCGTATCTACTTCAACGATGCTGGCCGCGGGCTCGTCAGGCTGATCGGAGACGCGATTCGCCGCATAGGTAAACAGCTCTGTGAGCAGCGGCCAATAGAAGCGTGCGGCCTTGTCCCGCTCCACATCGCCATGCAGAAGCTGCGCGATGCGCGCCGGAGTGGACTCCACGCTCTTCGCCATGTCGAGCGATGGTAACCGTGGCCGTTCCGCCGTTCGGTACTCGAGCGTTCGCCAGTCCAGCACACTGCGCAGATCGTGACCCTCGGCGTCCTTCCCTTCCTTCCTGTAAAAGCCCTGGCCTGCCTTATCCCCCAGCCACTTGCGCTCCAGCATGGTGTCAAGAAAGGCAGGCAGTGTTACATCGGTGCGCTCATCTCCAATCGCCGCTGCCTTGGCTTCGAAGTTGCGGGCCACATGCACCAGCACATCGACGCCAACCATATCGCCCAGGCGAAAGGTGCCGGTCCGGGGCCATCCAATCGTGACGCCTGTGAGCGCATCGACCTCTTCGATGCTCAGTTCCTGCTCCTGCATCAGCCGGACGGCATTTCCGATAGAGAAGGTGCCAATGCGGTTCGCAATAAAGTTGGGCGTATCTCTCGACACGACGATGGATTTACCCAGTCGCTGGTCGCAGAAATGCGAGATCGTCCTGACCGCGTCCGCGCTTGTCTCAGTAAGCGGAATGATCTCCAGGAGGCGCATGTAACGCGGGGGATTGAAGAAGTGCGTTCCGAGGAAGAGCGGCTTCACGCCCTCAGGCAGAGGCTCGGCCAAATCGAGAATCGGCAGACCGCTGGTATTCGTGGTCAGGATGGCATCGGAGCGCCGATGCGTCAGGACCTTCGCATAGAGATCATGCTTGATGGCGAGATCTTCCGCGACGGCCTCGATGATCCAATCGCAGTCTGCCACCAACTCCAGGTCATCCTCAAAGTTCCCGGTTGTAATAAGCCGCGCAGATTCCGGGATATAAAAAGCCGCCGGTTTCGCCTTTCTGAGAGAGTCGAGAGCTACCTGAGCAAACTTGCTTCGCTCCTTTTTCGAAGCATCCGGCGCGGTTCCCACGGGTATCCTATCGAGGAGAATGACTGGCAATCCAGCATTCGCAAGATGGGCAGCGATACGAGATCCCATGGTTCCAGCGCCAAGAACGGCTGCCTTGCGAATCATGCGGGAGGGCGCGGGAAAGCTCGCCATACCTGGGAATCTCCTCGGAGACAGACTGATGTCCGTACCGGGAGGAGAATACTGAATGCCTATTCAGCGGTCAAGGTAAGCCATGTAAATCGTTATGTAATTTCACGATGCTATACATCGCTACCCGCTTTCCTCTTTGGACACAGAGGCGCAGCCCTGGCAGAAGAGTGTCGAAATATAGAATGACGCAGAGCGATAGGACTAGAGAACGTTGGTGCGATGAAGAGATTTTCAAGAAGAGCGTTTGTTGAACTGTCAGCCGCTACCGCAGCAATTCTTGCGAAAGACAAACTATGGGCTGCCTCGATGCCGGGAGCGTATTCCCTGGTCGCATCGACAGACCGAAACCGGATCCTGAACGCGGCGAACCACTATCTCTCCGAGAAACCCATCACCGTTACGGCGGAACATTCCGACCGCAGTCCCGGCGGTCTGCACGACTTTTATTCCGAAGGCGACTACTGGTGGCCCGATCCGAAGAATCCTGGCGGCCCATACATCCGCAAAGACGGATTCAGCAATCCGGCAAACTTCAACGCGCATCGCGAAGCGATGATCCGGCTCAGTCTGATCGTTCCGGCTCTGACCGCAGCGTGGCTGCTGACCCGGCAGAAGAAATACTCGGACCACGCAGCAAGACATCTGCAGGCATGGTTCGTCGATCCGCGGACGAAGATGAATCCGAACCTGCAGTATGCCCAGGCTATCTTTGGAGTCAGCAAGGGAAGAGGCATTGGTATTATCGACACCCTGCACTTGGTTGAAGTAGTACGGGCCGCTACGCTGCTGGACCGCGGCGCTGTCCTCCGCGATGGCGCCGAAGTACGCCGCTGGTTTGCAGATTACCTGGAGTGGATGCGCACCTCAAAAAATGGCCAGGATGAGCGCGATGCAAAGAACAACCACGGTACCTGTTGGGTCCTGCAGGCTGGCGAGTTTGCCCGCTTTACTGGTAACTCGGATGTCATGCAGTGGTGCCGCGATCGCTTTCGCACAACCCTTGTACCAATGCAGATCGCTCCTGATGGAAGCCTGCCTCTGGAACTGGCTCGCACCAAACCTTACAGCTACTCTCTGTTCGACATGGACGTGCTCTGCGGAATCGCGCAGAGTCTCTCCACATCGCGCGAGAACCTGTGGAGCTTCTCAACACCCGATGGCCGCAGCCTGAAAAAGATGATGGAGTTCCTGTTTCCCTTCATCGACGATAAATCCAAGTGGCCATATGCTCATGACGTAGAACATTGGGACGACTTCCCCGTGCGAAATCCCGCACTGCTCTTCTCGGCAGTCGCCTACGACAAACCGGACTACATCACCGTGTGGAAGCGCCTGAATCCCAATCCCACCGTACCTGAGGTCATCAGAAACTTTCCCATCCGTCAGCCATTGCTCTGGATCTCGTAAAACTAAAAAGAAAATCCGCTGCCGATATCAGCAGCGGATTTCAGTTTCTGACTTCGCAACAAAGATTGGAACTTAGCGTTTACCGCCTGCAAGACGATTCATCTCGTAACCGGCCATCAGGAATCCTCCGACACCGTAAACATGACTCGAAGAAGGCTTGAACTTACCCGGCTGCGCATCGACAGGCTGAATAGAGCCAAGACGCCCGTCAGCATATACATGCTGCAGCATTCCCTTCCATGACTTCTCCACCACAGGCAGATAGGTCTTGCGGTCGAGAATGTGCTCGTTGATACCGTACGCAATCGCATAAGTAAAGAACGCGGAGCCCGAGATCTCGGGAAGCTCATACGCGTCGGGATCAAGCAGACCGGAACGCCACAGCCCATCCCTGCCCTGGATTGCCTTTACCTCTTCGGCCATCTGGCGGAACTGCTCAACGTACTTCGCACGCGCCGGGTAGTTCTTAGGCATCACCTCAAGGACCTTCACCAATCCTCCCATCACCCAGCCATTTCCACGCGACCAGTAAAGATTCTTTCCGTTAGCCTGCTTCTGCGTAAGGTACCGTTCGTCTCTGAAGTAAAGATGGTCCTGCTGGTTGTAGAGGGTCCTTGAAGTCAGCCACCACTCGTGATCCATATAGTCGAGGTACTTCTTGTCTCCGGTAGCAACGTAAGTGCGAGCCAATACAGGAGGAGCCATATAGAGCGCGTCGCACCACCACCACAGCAGTTTCGCAGGATCATCAGGACGAGCGATCAGCCGGTCCATAATCTCCTTTGTATTGGCCATGCGCTCGGACTTGCGCGAGCCCTTGGAGTCTTCAAGGTACAGAGCCATGTAGGCCTTGCCCATCGCCTGGTCGTCCGCATGAGGAAAACGGTTATCGAGCAGCTGCCAGTGCTCCTGTTCGGAGAACTTCAACACCGCATCATGAAACTTCGAGTCGCCGGTCGTCTTCGAAGCCGCCAGCAGGCCATCGTAAAGCGCGGCATAGGTCCACAGTCGATTGAATGTAGGCTCAGCCACCTTCACCTGCCAGGATGCTACTTTTTCGACCACTGCTTGAATTGCCTTCGGCTTCAGCTCCGCAGAGATATCCGTTGCCAGCGGTCCGGGATCGTCAGGAGCATCTCCCGATGACTTTGAGTCGGGAACAGGCTTCTTCGCTGTCTGCGAGGTGGAAGCCGCCTGCGCAAAGGTGTAGGTGTTGCAGGCTGCCACTGTGCAAAAGACCAGCAGGCCAGCCATTCCAGCTCGCCGTGCAAAAGAAAAATACGACAGCGGGAGACGAAAAGATCGTTGTTCCGCGAACAGCATAGAAGAGTTCCTTTCAGTTCAGTTGAGACCTTGATTCATAACCAGTGCAACCGCGCTGCGTAGTCGCGCTGTGTTGCCCTCAAACGAGGGACGAAGCTTCGGTGCGTTCGAAAAAGCATTCTGCTTCAGCTCTTCTTCGATCTTTGGGCCAAAGAGATGCCATGCGCTTGTAATATCGCCCACGATCACAATCTCATTGGGCGCCAGGGCCGAAGCAATCATCCTCAGACCTCTTCCCAGGAAGCGGGACATCTTTTCAAGCGCCTTCAACGCATCAGGATCGTCTGCCTGCGCCAGCTTGATCAGTGCTGCAAAGCTCGAAGGGGCCCTGCGGCCGCTGATCTCCGCGTAGTAGCGCAAACCCGCGCGATTGGAGGCAACAGTCTCCCAGCAACCGCGGGAACCGCACCCACAGGAATGGCCATCGTGCTGCATCTCCACATGGCCAAACTCGCCGGCCATGCCGTTTGCGCCGCGAAGCAGCCTTCCATTGGAAAAGATCCCGGTGCCGATTCCCTCTGACACATTCACCACCACAAGATCGTTTAGCCCATCGCTGTCCCCGAACCAGACCTCGGACAGAGCACAGGCATTGGCTACGTTCTCCATCTCGACGCGCAGGCCTGTTGCCCGATGGATCTTCGATTGGAGGCTCTGCATCGGCCAGTTCACGTTCGGCGCGAAGATCGGCCGCTTCTGTTTCGGATCGGCACGCCCGGGAAGACTGATTCCGATTCCATCAAAGGATTTGTCCGCATGGTCGGCCATGAGCTTCCGAATGGCGGTAACGATCGAGGTGATCGCCTTATCGGGATCGCCGGGCAGATCGACCACATTCTGCGCAACGATCTTTCCTCCAAGATCGGTAACAGCCACTGTCGTCTGCGATGGATGAATATCCAGCGCAATCACCGCCCGTTGATGGTTCAGCTCCAGAAAGGTAGGACGGCGTCCTCGCGGCAACCTCCCCGTCGAACCTTCGAGGATCCAACGCTCGCGGATCAGATCCTCAACGATCAGAGAGATCGTGCTTCGCTGAAGCCCCGAGACACGGGCCAGATCTGCACGGGATATCGGCTGTCTCGTGCGAATCAGATTGAAGACAAGGTTCCGATTGATCTGCCGGGGAGTCTTATTGGAAGCGCTTTGCTTCCGTGTAAAGGTAAACGGTTGTGGTGGCGGTGTAGGCATCGTCTTTCTCTTCGAAAAATAAAGATACAGCAGTCATGCAGTCGTTGGATTTTGGCTTGTTCCAGGATGCACTCCATTGCCTGGCTTCGGCGCCTGAAACTTGACATGGAAGATGACGTGTCTTTATACCACTGACAGCCCGGCATTTTGTAGATGCTCTGAATTATATCTCTCAGAAGCAGCCAAATCTGTCGGCACTTCCCTCATGGAAGCGATCCCCTCTGGAGCACCTAAGGCCGCCATGTTGACTCGCCGAACCTTCATCAAGAGCAGCGCACTTGCTGCATCTGCATCGACACTCTCTCGTTCCACGCTTGGCGCTTCACTGGCGCATCTGGTCGACGACACCCCGGCAAGCGAAAAGAAAACCATCCGGCTCTCTTCCGGCTGGGAGTTTCTTCGCGAACCTTTGGGTGGACTATGGGAGGTCTGGCACAGCAAAGAGATTGCAACATGGCAGGCGATCGAGATGCCGCACTGTTTCAATGCCTACGACGGCTGCGATCCTGACGTTCCCGCTTACCGCGGCAATGGATGGTACCGACTTCATCTGCCTGTGGCCAATCCGTATCCGAACGGTCGCACGCTGCTTCATTTCGAAGGCGCAGGGCAGGCAACGACCGTCTATGTTGGCAACACTCCCGTAGGCCACCACGTCGGCGGCTACGACGAGTTTATCTTCGATATTACCGATGCGGTTGAGCAACACCGTTCGACATCTCATTCCAATGGTCAACAGAAGGGGCCCGAAGTTCCCATTGCTGTCCTCTGCGATAACTCCAGAGACCTTGATCGCATGCCGTCCGATCTCAGTGACTTTACCCTCTACGGCGGGCTCTACCGGCACGTCAATCTCGTCTATGTCCCCGCCGTTTCCCTGGAACAGCTCCACGTCAAGGTTGACCTACCTCGTGCAGACTCCTCAGCGGAAGTCAGGATCGTCGGCACCGTCTATAACCCTGCTGGCAACACCACGCCCATCACCCTTGCGTTGGAGATCGTCTCTTCCGACGGCAAAACCATCCACACAGAGCGCGTAACGAAGATGCCATGGCCGGGAGAGGCGCTTCTCTCGCGCTTCGTTCTCAACAAACCTCAGCGATGGAGCCCCTCCACTCCCCTGCTCTACCAATGTCGGGTGACTGTTACAACTTCCGCTGGCGAGTACACTGCGCACGAGACCTTTGGAGTCCGCCACACGGAGTGGGTTGACCATGGCCCCTTCAAGCTGAATGGTGAGCGGCTTCTGCTTCGTGGCACGCATCGTCATGAGGATCACGCCGGCTATGCCGCAGCGATGCCCGATGATCTGATCGAGCAGGAGATGACACTTATCAAAGAGATGGGCGTCAACTTCATCCGTCTGGCTCACTATCAGCAGTCTCGTCGCGTGGTCGAACTCTGTGATCGACTCGGAATTCTAGTCTGGGAAGAGGTTCCCTGGTGCCGCGCCGGAATCGGCGGCGAAACTTTTCAGGAGATGGGACGCCGTACCCTGCGGAACATGATCGCCCAACACTTCAACCACCCCAGCATCCTCCTCTGGGGCCTGGGAAATGAGGATGACTGGCCGACGGAATACCCCGAGGTTAATCACGAAAAGATTCGCGCTTATCTCACCGAGCTTCGCGATCTCTCACACCAGCTGGATCCATCACGCATAACTACCATCCGGCGGTGTGACTTTGCCCGCGACATCCCCGACGTCTACTCCCCTTCCATCTGGGCAGGCTGGTACAGCGGAACCTACACCGAATATCAGAAATCTCTGGAGACACAGCGCGAACGCGTCAAACATCTGTTTCATGCCGAATGGGGAGCCGACAGCCACGCCGGACGGCACTCCGAGAGTCCTGACAAGGTGCTGGCAGAGATCGCCACCGGCCACGGCACCGATGAGCGAGGGCTTGCATACCTCAATACCGGCGGCGAGGCCCGTGTCTCCCGTGATGGCGACTGGTCTGAAACCTACGCCTGCAATCTCTTCGACTGGCACCTCAAGGTGCAAGAGACGCTGCCCTGGTTTACAGGCTCGGCTCAGTGGGTCTTCAAGGACTTCACTACTCCGCTGCGGGTTGAAAACCCGGTCCCTCGCGTCAACCAGAAGGGCGTCGTAACCCGCGACATGCAGAAAAAGGAGTCCTATTACGTCTTCCAGTCCTATTGGACCGACCAGCCCATGGCACACATCTACGGCCACTCATGGCCCATCCGCTGGGGCGCCATAGGTGAGAAGAAGATGGTCAAGGTCTATTCCAACTGCGAGACGGCTGAGCTCTTCGTCAATGGCGTCTCTGCCGGTATCCGAAGGCGCGACAGCCAGAACTTCCCTGCCGCCGGGCTCCGCTGGATGGTCGCTTTTGTTGATGGAGCAAACAAACTCCGGGTCGAAGCCAGCCAGGGTTCCACCACCATCTCCGATGAGATCGAGTTCCTTTACGAGACCAGAAGCTGGGGTCCACCCACGACTCTGAAGCTCGCAGAGGTCCATCGCACCGATAACAACGTCACGGTCGAGGCCACGCTCCATGACGCCAAAAGCATTCTCTGCCTCGATGCGCGCAATCGCGTGCGCTTCACGATCGCCGGCGATGGCAGGCTGATCGACAATCTTGGCACTCCCACAGGGTCGCGTGTCGTGGAGCTTTCGAATGGCCGCGCCCGGATCAGAATCGCACACAGTCGGCCGGGGCAAGCTGCAGTTGCGGTCAAAGCTGATGGAATCTCCGCCGCTCTCCTCCAGTTCTCATAAAGTCGGTATCCGCACAATCTTTGGAAGACGCCGAAGCCCATTCCGGGATTATTTTGACAATTTTCGTTCGCATGCATTGACAATTGTTTGCTCAACGAACTATCTTTCAGCCGTCCCCATAATTATGTCTTGGGCCTGCTAGTGGACCACAAGACAAACGTTTGACTTAGGAGGCAGTTAATGCATAGACCCTTGTTCTCTCGGGGCTGGAGATTCGTCCTGTTCGCTATTTTGGCGGTACTGGTCGGGCCTCTGGCACACGCACAGTTAAGTACAGCCACACTCTCCGGAACCGTTATGGATTCCAGCGGAGCCGTCATCCCTGGTGCCACCATCACCCTCACGCAAACCGATACCAACTTCGTTCGTGTCGCAAAGAGCAAGGACGATGGCTCCTACCGTGAGGAGTTCCTTCCCGTCGGTCCCTACAAGGTCACCGTCAATGCCACTGGCTTCAAGAGCCTTGAGCAGAGCGGAATCGTCCTCTCCGTAATGCAAAACGCATCCATCAACTTCACGCTTGAGATCGGCGGAACTACCGAGACCATCAGCGTCAGCGCCGACGTCCCCCTGGTCAATCTGGGAAACTCCACTCTTGGCCAGAGCGTTTCAAATGAGGAGATTGACAACCTTCCCCTGGTTAACCGGGACACATCGCGCCTTCTTCAGCTCATCCCTGGCGTGCAGAAGGTCGACACGGTCAACAACCTCGGCTACCAGGAGCTGAAGGTTCTGGTGAACGGCTCGACCGATGGCTTCGTTGGCCAGGTCGCCTATTACCTCGATGGCGGTCTCAACATGACCGGACTGCGCAACAGCGGCAACCAGGTCCCCAATCCTGACGCCATCAGCCAGTTCAACGTGGTCACCAACAACTTCAGCGCTCAGCTCGGCAAGTATTCCTCAGCCGTAGTCAGCGTCATCACCAAGAGCGGTACCAACAAATTCCATGGATCGCTGTTTGAGTTCTTCCGTGACAGAAACTTCAACGCCGTAGCCCACAACGCGGGGGCAAACGCCATCAAGAGCCCCTACAACCTCAATCGCTTCGGCGGAACCTTCGGTGGGCCTTTCCGTCACGATAAGGACTTCTTCTTCGGAAGCGTCGCGGCCTATCGCTTCAGAACCGCCGCAACCAACAGCGGCAATCTTCCCAGCGCCGCTCAGATCGCAGGTGATTTCTCCGAGAACCTGCCCACCGACATCACCAAGTGCACCGACACTCCTTCAAAGGACGACAACACCCACATCAAGTTCCTTGCCTGCGACCCGGCTACCGGAAAGCCCTTCCCCGGCAATAAAATTCCTTCCAACCGGATCGATCCCACCGCGGTCAATATCCTCAACTACCTCACGACTGCACTCAATAAGGAACAGAAGCAGCCCTTCCGCACTGGCGACACTCCCTATACGTATCGCGTCCTTGAGTCGACACCGCAGCAGAACGAAGAGTACCTGATCAAGACCGATCATCAGATCAATGCCGCACATCGCCTGACCCTGAGCTATTTCCTGCTCAACTACAGTGTTCGTCAGAACCTGGGCGGATTCACGCAGGCATGGTCCTACTCCGACTATGCCAATAAGCAGCAGAACGCTAATATCAGCGACGTCTGGACCGTCAGCCCACGCACCGTCAATCAGCTCTGGCTCAGCTACACTCGCCAGAACGGCGGCCGTAACCCCGTCCCGAACAACAGCACCTTGGCGGACTTCGGCTCCGACTTCGGTGTAGTCGGAACGCCCTCGCGTCCCAACATCAGCGTGGGTGGCGTGCAGGGCTTTTCACTTACCCAGGCCATCACCGGCCCCAAGGCCGGCGCCAACGTCTACGCCATTCGTGACGTACTGACCACGACACGTGGCAAGCACTCTTTCTACTTCGGTGGTGAGTTCGGCCTGGAAAAGGACTTCCAACTCACCTCTCTCAATAATTACGGATCGTTTACCTTCTCGACCACCAACGGAGCCAAGTTCGACCGCACCACCAATGGCCTCTCGGATTTCATCATGGGAATCCCGGTCACGATGGGTCAGGACACTGGTCTCTATGCCAATGCAAACTGGTTCAACATCGCAGGGTTCGCACAGGACGACTGGCGCATTCTTCCGCGTCTGACCATCAACCTCGGCATCCGTTATGACTGGCAACAGGCGCCCACGGACCCTCAGCGCATGCAGACCAACTTCAGCCCCGGCGTGCAGTCGCATGCCTTCTCTGACGTCAGCATTATCGGAACCGCGAAGAAGCTCGCTCCTCTGGGCATGCTCTTCCCTGGCGACCCCGGTGTTCCGAAGGGTGGAGCATTCACCCCCCTCAACCACGTCTCGCCCCGCGTAGGCTTCGCCTATGACCCGTACGGCGACGGCAAGACCGTCATCCACGGAGCCGCCGGTCTCTTCTTCGGTGGTATCTCCGGCAATGAGTGGGAGTTTCCCTCGAACTACGCCCCCTACGCCGTGCGGAATACTTACCGTAACGTCACCTCCCTTACCCATCCTTATTCCAACGATCCGACTGAATTCCCGACCGGAACGAATCCCTATCCGGAACTGGCCTTCGACTACAAAAACAGCAAAGCAACCTTCCTTCCGCTCAACCAGGTCGTTGCCTTCGATCCGAACTACCGCTGGCCGTACTCCATCCAGCTCAACTTCGGATTCCAGCAGCAGCTTGGCAACGGCTTTGCCTTCGGAGCCAGCTACGTCGGTTCTCTCAGCCGCAAGCTTCCTCTCTACAACGACATCAACGGACCAGTCTTCAACGTAACCGCGCAGGGCACCAGTGGAGCCAGCTGCGCCGACAAATCGCAGGCCTGCGGCTATGCCAACAGCAGCAGCACGGTTAACAATCGCCGGCGTCTCAACTCCATGTTCGGAAATTCGGCTGCGGACCCGATGTACAGCAATGTCTGGATCATCCGTTCCAACCAGAACTCCAACTACAACGCCCTGCAGGTCGTCGTGGAGCAGCGCATCACGCATCACATCAGCGCGCGCGGCTACTACACCTGGAGCAAGAACCTGCAGAGCAACTCGCTCGACAGCACCAGCGGCCTCAACGGTGTCTTCGTTGATGCCAACTATCCCCAGCTCGAGTATCGCCAGCGCGCCTCCGAGGATCGCCGCCACATGATGACGATGTCCTTCGTGTGGAAGCCGGATTACTTCGACCGCTACAATACTTTCGTCCGGACAGCCTTCAACGGCTGGACCGTTACCGGAATCTGGACCGCAAACAGTGGCCAGCCATTCAACATAACCACTGGAAATGACAACTACTTCTCCGGCCTTGGCCAGAATCGCCCGAGCATCATTCCGGGTAAGGACGCTCACACTCTGCCGCAGCATTCCCGCACAGCAGAGATGAAGCAATGGTTCGACACCAGCGCATATTGCCGTCCCGGCGTCGATGCCGGATGCCCCGGCGTAGGCCCCCTGGGTCTGCTCGGAAATGCCCGGCCGAACCAGCTGGACGCTCCCGGCTACCGCAACGTCGATGCCTCTCTCTTCCGGACGTTCTCACTCCACGAGGCACTGCGCTTCCAGCTCCGCGGAGAGGTCTCGAACGTCTTCAACCTCGTCAACCTCGGAACCCCTTCTGCCTCGATGAACAGTTCCACCTACGGCCAGATCACCGGCAGCGGTGGACAGCAGCGCATCATTCAGGTTGGCGGAAGAATCCTGTTCTAGGCCTCAACCCCTCTGCTCCCGGAGCGCGTACGTCCTGCGCTCCGGGAGTTTTTCTTTTAATGACATGCGGACTCCGGCAGCCACCCACTCTCTACAAAGGTGTCATCCTGAGCGAAGCCCGAAGGGCAGAGTCGAAGGATCTGAGGTTTCTGTTGTTCCCTGTTCCCTGTTCCCTGTTCCCTGAAGTGTCATCTTGCCCGGAGGCCGAAGGGACGCAATGGAAAGCCCGCATTTACCAACCAACATCAACAAATTTGCAGCTTCGGTATAGTAAGACTTTCGGTGGTAGTTCTCTGGAGGTATCCACGTGCCTGTTCGACGTGTGCTCGCAACCCTTATCCTTGGCATCGCTTTCGTCAGTACAGCGCGGGCGCAGGACCTCGCCAGCTTCGAAAAACGCACGACGGTGAAGGTTCTTCCCAACGGCCTGACCTTAATCGTCTGTGAACGGCCCGAGGCTCCCGTCTTCAGTTTCTACACCCTCGTCGACGCCGGATCCGCTGACGACCCTCAGGGCGACAGCGGCCTCGCGCACATGTTCGAGCACATGGCCTTTAAAGGTTCGACCGAGATCGGCACGACCAATTACCCTGCCGAAAAAATCGCGCTCGCAAAAGTTGAGACAGCCTACGCCGCCTATGACGACGAATACCGCCAGCGCGTCGGACAGGACCCTGCAAAACTCGCACAGCTCAAAAAGGCTTTCGAAGACGCTCAGGCCGCGGCAGAAAAGTATGTCATCCCCAACCAGTTCTCCGAGATCGCCGAGCAAAACGGAGCCGTAGGCATCAACGCCTCCACCAGCGAAGACTCCACCCAGTACTTCTGGTCGATGCCATCCAACCGGCTCGAGCTCTGGGCCTACCTCGAAAGCCAGCGCATCGCCCACCCGGTCCAGCGTGAGTTTTACAAGGAGCGCGACGTCGTGCAGGAAGAACGCCGCATGCGCATCGACTCCAACCCTATCGGCCGTATGGTCGAACAGTTCCTCGCCACCGCCTACGTCGCTCATCCCTACGGGCGCAGCGGCGTGGGCTGGGAGAGCGAGATCTCGCAGGTCAGCGCCACTGAAGCCGAGGCCTTCCACAAGAAGTATTACGTGCCGTCCAATATCGTCATCGCTGTTGTCGGTGACCTCAAGGCCTCCCAGACCATGCCTATCCTCGAGCGCTACTTCTCGAAGATTCCGCCTGGTCCAAAACCGACTCCCATGACCACGGTCGAACCGCCGCAGTTCGCGGAAAAGTCTGTCGTCATCCGCGAGGCCACGCAGCCCTTCTATCTCGAGGGCTACCATCGTCCCGATTATCGCGATCCTGACGACTCCGTTTACGACGCCATTACCGACATCTTCTCCAACGGCCGCACCGCCCGGCTCTATCGCTCGCTGGTACGCGATCAGAAGATCGCAGCCGAGGCCGAAGGCTTCTCCGGATTCCCCGGATACAAATTCCCCGGCCTCTTCGCCTTTTATGCCGTTCCCCTCCCTGGCCATACGCCCGGCGAGATGCGCACAGCCATCCACAAAGAACTCGATCGCCTGAAGACGGAAGACGTCACCGACGAAGAGCTGCAGCGCTTCAAGACGCGTGCCCGCGCCGACCTGCTTCGTGGACTCGCCGACAACGAAGGGCTGGCGCACCAGCTCGCGGAGTATCAGACGCGCTACGGCGATTGGCGCCAGCTCTTCCGCGAGCTCGACAAGATCGATGCCGTCTCCAAAGCCGACATTCGCCGCGTGGCCAACAAGATCTTCGTCGACAGCAATCTCACCAGCGCGCGTATTGAGTACGTAGCATCAAAAACACCTGCCAAAAATCAGGGAGGTGCGAAATGAGCCATCTCATGAATCGGTCTTCATGGACAGCAGTGGCGGCAATCGCCATCAGCACCCTCCTTCCCAGCCCTCTTCTGGTCGCGCAGAGCGCTGCTGCGCCTGCCCATCCCTCAGCGGTGGCGCACGCACAGGTACAGCCCTGGAAGAAGATTCCCATCCCCGCACTGCCCGAGTTCAAGCCCGAGCAGCCAAAGCGCATTGAGCTCTCCAATGGCCTGGTCATCTTCCTTCAGGAAGACCATGAGCTTCCCTTCATCAACGGAAGTATCCTGATCCGCGGTGGCAGCCGCGATGAACCCGCCGGCAAGATTGGCCTCGTCTCCATTTACGGCCAGGCATGGCGTACCAGCGGTACCGCCACCATGGATGGAGACAAGCTGGACGATGTGCTTGAATCGAAGGCGGCGAGCATCGAAACCAGCGGAGGCTCGGCAAACACGTCACTACGATGGTCCAGCCTGAAAGGCGACTTCGACAGCGTCTTCGCCTCTGCGACCGACCTGCTCTTTCACCCGTCCTTTAAAGAAGACAAGCTCGCCCTTGCCCAGCGCCAGCTCTACACCAGCATTACCCGCCGCAACGACGACGCCAGCGATATCGCCATTCGCGAAGCCGTCAAGCTCGTCTACGGCCCCGAAAGTCCCTTTGCCCGTCAGCCGGAGTTCGCGACCGTTGCCGCTGTCACCATCGAAGACCTTAAGCAGTGGCACGATCGCACCGTCGTCCCTAACGAGATGATCATATCCGTCTCTGGCGACTTCAACTCGGCCGAGATGGAGAAGAAGCTTCGCGCCGCCTTTGAACCATTGCAGCGCGGTCCCGCTCAGGCATCCGAAAAGTTCACCTTTACCGATCCCAAACCCGGCATTCGCTTTGCGGAAAAGAATGACGTCAACCAGTCCAACGTACTGATCGTCGGCCTGGGGACCGAGCGCCGAAACCCGGACTACTACGCTCTCAGCGTGATGAACGAAGTCTTCTCCGGCGGATTCGGCTCGCGCGTCGTCCAGAGCGTACGCACCCGGCTCGGACTGGCCTACTCCGTCGACGGCAGCTTCGGGGCTTCCTACGACCACCCCGGAATCTTCTACGTGATCGCCGGCACCAAGAGCGCCTCAACGGTCGCAGCCACAAAGGCGATGCTCGACGAGGTCAATCGCCTCAAGACCGTTCCTCCCACGCCTTCGGAACTTGCCAAGGCGAAGGACCAGCTCCTGAACTCCTTCGTCTTCCACTTCGACTCACCGGAAAAGACCCTCAACGAGCAGGTCACACTCGCTTTCTATGGGTATCCTCCGGACTTCCTTGATAAGTACAAGGCCGGGATTGAAAAGGTCACCTCGGAAGACGTCGCCCGGGTCGCCAGAAAGTACGTAGACCCGGACAAGCTCGGTATCGTTGTGGTCGGAAATGAGGCCGAGATCAAGCCACCGCTCAACAGCCTCGGTAAGGTAACTGATCTCGACATCACCATCCCCCCACCGCCCGGCAAACCGTCGAAATGAGCGCAAGGAGGAGGCCGCAACCCTGACCTGGCGGACGTTTTGGGGCCAGCTACATCCAACT
Source organism: Edaphobacter sp. 12200R-103 (assembly GCF_010093025.1). Taxonomy (GTDB): domain Bacteria; phylum Acidobacteriota; class Terriglobia; order Terriglobales; family Acidobacteriaceae; genus Edaphobacter. The sequence goes on from NZ_CP048114.1 coordinate 1,400,841, forward strand.
CTAAAAAACCGGGCCCTCTGTAAACCCGTGTTCTCTAAAAACCCGTGTTCTCTGTAAACCCGTATCCTCTGTAAACCTGTGTCCTCTGTAGACACCCGTGTCATCCCGTAAACACCCGTGTCATCCTGAGCGAAGCATCTCGCAGCCTTATCGCGAGATGCGCAGTCGAAGGATCTGCGGTTTGCTCGGAGCGGCAACAACACCCCTCTCTCGGAACTCCTTTCCATTGGATAATTTGAGCAGTTTCCGTACAGAGCCCACACCCCGCCGTGAGAAGATTACCTCACATGAAACCGACAGACTTCGCCATCGCGATCATGGCCGCCGGCAAGGGCACGCGGCTCAAGACCAAACGCCCCAAGGTTCTCCACGAGATCGGCGGACGCGCCCTGGTGCTTCACGTCATCGCTGCGGCCCGGCAGGTCGTGGATGCCAGCAATATCTACTGCATCATCGGTCATGAAGCCGACCGCGTTCGCGCCGCAGTGGAATCCACCGGCGTCCAGTTTGTCCTGCAGGCAGAACAGCGCGGAACCGGACACGCGCTCCAGATGGTCAAGGCCTTCTTCACGCTCGGCGGAACTGCGGTCCCGGAAAATCTTCTCGTCCTCTCCGGCGACGTTCCGCTCATCCGTCCCGAAACCATCGACCGTATCCGCCAGGTTCACCAGGCCGAGCAGGCCGCGATGACCATCCTCACCGCCGTTCCCGACGATCCTACAGGCTACGGCCGTGTCCTTCGCGCCCAACCCGGAACCGATGCACCGGACGTTCTCGCCATTGTGGAGCAGAAGTCGCTCTCCCCTGACCAGCTCAGCACGCCTGAAATCAACTCAGGAATTTACTGCTTCCGGACCTCCGCTCTCTTTGAAAAGCTCGACCTGCTCGACACCAACAACGCCCACGGCGAGTTCTACCTTACCGACGTCGCCGCCATGCTTGTAGCGGACAACCAGCGAGTCGTGGCCGTCAAGGCCGACAGCGTCGACGAGGTCCTCGGCGCCAACACTATCGCCGAGATGATGCACCTGGACGCCGCCATGCGCCTCGATACTGCCCGTCGCCTGATGGCCTCCGGCGTCACCATCTTCCGGCCCGAGACCGCTGTCATCGACAACGAAGTCACGGTCGGTCCCGACACCGTCCTCGAACCGTACGTCCAACTCCTGGGTCGTACCACCATCGGCTCTGACTGTCGCATCCGCTCCTACTCCGTCATCCAGAACAGCACGCTGGGCGACAACGTGACCGTCCGCAACGGTTGCATTATGGACTCCGCCACCGTCGCCGACTCCGCGATCCTCGGCCCCTACGCTCATCTTCGCCCCGAAAGCCGCATCGGCGAGGGCGCTCACGTCGGCAACTTCGTTGAGACCAAGAAGGTCACCCTGGGCGCAGGCTCAAAGGCAAATCACCTCAACTATCTCGGGGATGCCGTCATCGGCGCGGGTGTAAATGTCGGAGCCGGCGCCATCACCTGCAATTACGACGGCGTCCACAAGCACCAGACCGTCATCGGCGACAACGTCTTCATCGGCTCTGACTCCACCCTCGTCGCCCCGGTTACCATCGAAGCCGGCGCCTATATTGCAGCCGGAAGCTGCATTACAGAGAACGTCCCTACGGAATCGCTCGCGCTCGGCCGCGCGAGGCAGGTCGTCAAGCCAGGGTGGGCCACAAGGAAGAAACAGGGCCAGGAAAGCCGCTGAGCGGCCTCATTCCGGCCGCCCCAACAGATTTCTTCATCCCCGGAATCAGGAGCGCTATGTCACACACATCACACAGACTGTTCCCGCTTTTGCACACCTTCGTCTGTGCCCCTTCCGTGGTACCAACAAATTGTTCCGGTCATCGTAAAATACCGCGGTAAAGCCCTGATCGATTCTTCCGATACCTAGAAGAGGCGCAGCAGAGAGGGAGCCCCAAGAAACGGATGTTACAGGAAAAGATCCTGGTCGTAGATGATGAAGAGCCGGTACGCGGCATCGTCGCTACTTTGCTGGAGCGTGGCGGGTATCATCCGGTCACTGCAGCGGGAGCGCAGGAAGCCATCGACCTCCTTGGTCAGGATCCCAACTACGCTCTTGTCCTGTCCGACATCATGATGCCGGGCACGGATGGCCTCGCTCTTCTGGATCGTATCTCGACCGATCACCCCGATCTCCCGGTCATCATGTTCTCCGCCGTTCGCGACATTCAGGTGGCTACCAACGCCTTCCGCCGCGGCGCTTTCGATTACCTCATCAAGCCCTTTGAGCGCCGCCAGCTCGAAAGCGTTGTGGCCCGCGCTGCCGAACATCGCCGCCACCTGCAGCAGAACATCGCCTACCGGCAGCACCTGGAAGAGGTCATCTCCACGCGCACCAGCCGCCTGCGCGCCATCATGCAGGACCTGGAACGCAGCTACGACATCACCATCGGCGCTATGGGCGACGCGCTCGACCTTCGAGATCAGGAGACTGAGGGCCACTCCAAGCGCGTTACCGCTTACACCATTGAGCTCGCCCGTTCCCTCGGAGTAGGACGGGACGAGCTGCGCACCATTGCGCGCGGAGCCTTTCTCCACGATATCGGCAAGATCGCTACCCCGGACGCCATTCTCCTGAAGCCTGGCCGCCTCGATGAGACCGAAACTGCCATCATGCGCGAGCACTGCCAGCGCGGCTATGAGATGTTGCGCAAGATTCCCTTCCTCTGCGACGCCGCCGAGATCGTCTACGCTCACCAGGAGCGATACGACGGCTCCGGCTACCCCCGAGGACTCAGGGGAAACCAGATTCCGCTCGGCGCCCGCATATTCACTATCGCCGACACTCTCGACGCCATGACCTCCGATCGGCCTTATCGCAAAGGAACCACCTTTGCGACGGCTCGCGCCGAGATCATCCGCTGCTCCGGCACGCAGTTCGATCCCGCCATCGTAAACGTCTATCTCAAGATTCCCGATGAACACTGGGGCATCGTCCGGAAGCAGACAGAAGAACCTGGCTACGACGCACTGACAACTCTTTAGAATCTGCTCCCGTTTTAGAATTGATCAGGCTACAGTTTCGCCATTAAAAATGGTCTCGCCATTGAAAAAACCATCATTCTGAGCGGATTGAAGAATCCCTGTATTTTGCCTGTGGTGTCTACAGCACTCCGCGCAAAATATACCGATCCCTCACTACGCTTGGGAATGCCACATCGAAAATTACATCTGAACAACGGCTCTCAGCTTAACGGTTTGCTCACTTCCCCACTTCGCTCTAGCATGCAGGAAACAGATTTCTACAGCCGGAGGTGACAATGGCGGTTCTGGATCATTCTGAAGTGGAAACCTGGCTCAAGGAAGCCCCGAAATGGCATCTCGAATCCGGCAAGCTGGTTCGCGACTGGACCTTCCCGGACTTCGTTCAGGCAGTGGCGTTCGTCAACCGGGTAGCCCAGCTTGCAGAATCTGCCGGTCACCATCCCGATATCGACATCCGCTGCAACAAGGTCAGGCTTACGCTCGTCTCACACGATGCCGGAGGAATCACCGCTCGCGACCTGACGATGGCCTCACGGATCAACCAGGATCTTCCCTGACCAGGGTATCTCCGCTTACAAATAGAGGCTTTGTGTAGGACAAACCTTAAACCGTTTCTCCCAAGGTTTTCCCGAAATGCCATCCTTCGCGATACAGTTCTCGCACTCTCATGAAATGGCATCCTTCGGAGATACAGTCCTTGCAGCCTCATGAAGTGTCATCCTGACCGAAGCTCTCGCGGCTTTATCACGAGAAACGCAGTCGAAGGATCTGCGGTCCGGGGATGCGGGCTAAGGCCAGCAGACCGCATCCCATTCGAGTTCGCGCAGGGCAGGCTCTTCGACCCCGCGGCTGCGCTACGTTTCTCAGCGACCGTCATATCCTGCACCACCACCATCATGCATTCTGGGAGCAACTGTGATCGGCGTCCGGATATATGGGAATGCATCCTAGCCCTGGATTCTCTCAAGCGCTCGTCCGCTCCGTACCCTGCGCTCCAGATGCCTCTCCAGCATCGTCAGGGCAAACTGCCTCAGGTCCTCCGACCTTCGCTTCGGCCAGTCTTCCGCATTCAGCTCGGCAATCGTGGAACGGAAGATCCTTTGCGCTTCCCTCACTGAGGCCGCGGCAAGCGCATGGCTGTTTGCTCGTCGGTCCTCGTCGCAGACCACGCCATCAGCACTTTCGCTATACCACACCGTCCGGCCACGCAGGTCAACCGCGCAGGTAGCGCAGTGGTTCAGAGCAGGCATCCACCCCATCAGGCGCAGAATCCACAGCGCAAAGTAAGTCACCGGAAGCCAGATCCGTCCAATCTGCATCTCCGGTACTACAGCCACGGCCAACCGAAACATGGCGTCATCAGGAGCCTGCTCCGGCAACACCTCTTCCAGCACTTCAGCGACAAACTCCAGGGCCGCCGTTCTCCCGTAATCCACCGGGTCCGACAATGGAGACCACAGAATTTCGAAGGCGTCCAGCCGCACCAGCTCCTGCTTCGGCTTTTCCGCATAGCTGGCGCGCACACAGGTCATCGGCTCCAGCGCGCCGCCAAATCGCCTTCGAGACCTCATCGCGTGCCGGGCCACCCCTTTGATGCGACCCTGCTCGCGGGTCAGCAGACTTACCAGGAGATCAGCCTCTTCAAACGGCCAGCTACGCAGAACAATCGCTTCACTCTGCCGTTGCGTCATTCCCTTCCCACCTGCCGTCCAAACTCTGCACTCAAACCCGGTCACTCAAAACAGAAACGCGTGGCACACGGCCACGCGTCTTCATACCATAGATACGGGTAATCTTATCGTCCGTAGTGGTCAGCAGCCTTCTGCTGGAAGTCCGCCCACTTCTCCGGAAGATCGTCTCCGGCATAGATCGCCGAAACCGGACACACCGGCACACACGCACCGCAGTCGATGCACTCGACCGGATCGATGAAAAGCTGTTCCGAATCGCCGTGACCCGCCTCGTCCTTCTTCGGGTGGATACAATCGACCGGGCAGGCATCCACGCAGGCCGTATCCTTCGTCCCGATGCAAGGTTCCGCAATCACATAAGCCATCTCTCTAATCTCTCCCTTTGCCGCGTCTGAAAATTTCAGTTGTAGGCGTTTGCTCGATTTTAGCAGCAACTTACGCCTCGTCCACCAACAGAAATCGGAATTCATATAGGACTAAATCGGCCTGATTTCGGTTGCTCCTGCTTTATGACATAAAGTCAGATGTTCAGCAGCCGCTATGGACGAAACCGGATCTCTACTTCCAGAACTTACGGAAGTTCAAGTGGTTCATCGATCCTCAGAAAGGTGGTTGCCGCTCGGGCAGAGCGGCTCTCTTTCCAATGATCCATACGATTATCAAAAAATAAGCGTAGCTGAAGGCGGCGGCAATCGCTCCAATCAAAACGAAGATTGCCGCCGATTTCATATCGGATCGACCTCCGCTACCCAGAAACACAACCCCAAGAACCACCATTCCCCCATGCAGCGCCGCAAGCAGGATTGAAATGGGCCACCATCGGAGTTGCTTTGCCGGTGAGACAGCACCCGAAGCATAGGCCGCGCCCAGAAGCCACACAAGGAAGGAGAAGGCAAACGCCCAAAATCTTACTGCGACCCGGTCGAGAGCGCCTTCATGGAACTCTATCGCCATAACCCAGGCAATCGTCAGTGCCCCAAGTCCGTAGGAAAACGCGCTGATGACAGGAAGCAGCAATCGATTTTTTTCAAGGAAGCCAACGTTCATATGCTCCAAAGCTCCACTGAGTCATATTCGCTTGCTTTCATCTTGCCCCAGTATGCTGCTTATAGAGACATCGAGGATTGGAGTGAACCGGATGGCCCAGACCAAAGCCCACACAGAGTATCTCGTCTTCAACACAAAGCAGCGCTACGAGATGGTTCATATCACGCCCCAGGTCGAGGAGATCGTCCGGCGCAGCGGAATCGATGACGGGCTCTGCTTTGTCTCCCCCATGCACATCACGGCCGCCATCTACGTCAACGACAACGAAGATGGACTGATCGAGGATATCGGGACCTGGCTCGAAAAATTGGCGCCCCGCTGGCCCGGCTACAAGCACCACCAGACCGGCGAAGATAACGCCGACGCTCACCTGAAGGCCCTGCTGCTGCGCCATGAGACGACTCTGCCCATCACCAAAGGCAGACTCGATCTCGGCACCTGGCAGCGAATCTTTTATGCCGAATTCGACGGACAGCGGTCCAAGCGGGTCATCGTAAAGCTGCTTGGTCTCGCAAAAGAATAATGTCCACCCTGCGGTTCTGGCTGCGGCCCTCCTCCGTAGCGTTCGAGGCAATGGGGTGAAACTCCGCATATCCCGCCGCCGCCATATGGTTCGGATGCATGGAGCCATGCTCCAGCAGCAGGCGTGCAATCGCACTGGCTCGCGCCGTCGAAAGCTCCCAGTTGGACTGGTATTGCGACGTGTGGATGGGGACATTATCGGTGTGCCCCTCCACGCGCAGAGGGACATCCGGAATCGACTCCGCCAGTGCCGTCAGCACCGGAATCGCCTCGCTCCGGATCGCGGCCGAGCCTGATGGGAAAAAACCAATCTCGTGCAGCGAAATTGCCAGTCCATCCGGCGTCATGCGGGTAGTCAGGCTTCCCGGAGGCAGCTTCTTACCCGCATCCTGTATCAGCTTCGCCACCCTCGCCTTCATCTCCTGCTCCGGCGTCAACTGCCCCGCCTGCGGAAACGGCATCGCCAACGCCGCCGGACGGGTCACGACGGAGTTTGCCGGCGCCGGGTCCAGCGCCGGCGTCTTCGCGTGCTGCTCGAAACTTCCGAGCGGAGTAAAGGCCGTCTGCATCGCCTCCGCCACAGCCGTCTGCTTCTTCCGATCCGACTGGCTGGAGGCAAACAGAACTACGAAGAACGCGAAGAGCAGCGTAATGAAATCCGCGTAGGAGACCAGCCAGCGTTCGTGGTTTACGTGTTCGTGCTTCTTCTTGCGGCTCACGCTGCAGCCTCCGCCGTACTTTCAATCTCCTTGCCCTCGGCAAGGAAGGTTCGGAGCTTCGTCTCCATCATCCGCGGATTCATTCCTTCAAGGATCGAGATGACGCCCTCGAGGATCATCTCCTTCGCCATCTGTTCCTCGCGATGGCGAATCTTCAGCTTCCCCGCCGCCGGAAGAAATACAAGATTGGCCAGACCCACACCATAGATCGTGGCCACAAAGGCCACCGCGATGCCCCGCCCCACCTCGCTGATGTTGTCCAGGTGCTGCATCACCTGGATCAGCCCCAGCACGGCGCCAATGATTCCGACCGTCGGCGAATAGCCGCCCGCCGCCTCAAAGACCTGCGGAATCTTCTCCTCCATCTCCGATTTGTTATCCAATTCCATCTGCATGATCTTGCGAACCTCGGTCGGCTCCGTGCCGTCGATCGCCAGCATGAGCGCCTGTCGGAAGAAGGGATCTTCGATTGTGCCAAGGTCCTGGTCCAGCGAGACGATGCCGCTCTTGCGCGCTTTGTTGGCAAACTGCACCAACTGCTTCAGAACGGCCTCGCTGTCTGCCCCGTTCGAGATGAAGATCTTCATCATCTGTTTCAGAGCTGCCAGAAACGTCTTAAGCGGGAACTGCAGCATGACCGCGCCCATCGTCCCACCAATCACAATCAGGGCCGCCGTCGGCTGTGTAATCTGGCCTATGTTTCCGCCTTCGATCATCATGCCGGCCAGAATGCCGAGTATCGCGACTACGATGCCACCTATGCTGGCAATATCCATAAAACAATCCTCTTCGTGAAAGGTCTGCGTGATTCAGCTTGTGGATTTGTTCGACTCGGCGGCAGTCTCCTGCATATCCCGGGCACGTTTGCCTGCCAGTGCTACCTCTGCGTCCGGCCACGCCGACTGCAGCACAGAGGCGCGAAACTCCATCGTCTTCCGCATGACCTCGTTGCGCGGCTCCAGCACCACCAGCTTCTCGCCGGTCACCAACGTGAGCACAGTGTCCGGAGTAGAGTCGGCATATTTAATGAGGTCGCAGTTAATACTGAAGCGACTGCCATTAAGGCGAGTCAGTTCGATCATGGGATACTTCCTCTCTCTGCTCTCTCATCGGCCCGCGTTACCAACTCAATAGACCAGCCCACCGGTAACCAGGCCTTTTCTCTCCACCCAGGAATTCCCTCAAGTCCCGGTTACCCACGCCGATGAGGTGGGAGAACGCAGGGCCTTTCGTAAGGTAACCGGGCAACATGCATTATCCCGGGCACCCCTGGACAGGCAATGCGGTACTTCAAATCGAAGTGTGAACAGGAGCGTTCCCCCATGTCCTTGGGTGTCTTGAACAACATCTCAGCAATCTACGCACAGAACAATCTGAACCAGACCCAGATGAGCCTGCAGAACACCCTGACGCAGCTCTCCTCCGGTTCGCGCATCAACAGCGGCGCCGACGATGCTGCCGGCCTCGCACTGGCCGATGGTCTCCACGCCAACGTGGCAGCCCTCACGCAGTCGGCACAGAATGCATCGGCCGGCGTCGGTATGCTGCAGACCGCAGACGGTGCCCTCGCTCAGGTCACCAACCTGCTCAACCGTGCTGTTACGCTCGCCACCGAAGCGGCGAACGGTACGCTCAATACCAGCCAGGTCAGCTCGGCCGATCAGGAGTATCAGAACATCCTGACCGAGATCGGTAACATCGGCTCGAAGACCAACTACAACGGCAACGCCGTCTTCACTGCCACCGCAGTCAACGTGTTCGTGAGCGACGGAACAGCGTCGGGCGCAAGCACTTTTGCGGAGACAGTCGGTGCACTCACCACGGCCAGCGTCGGAACCACCTCCGGCGGCGGCGCAGGCGCTGACCTTACCGCAAGCGCAACCCTGGACTCCACTACCGCGGCGGGCATTCTGACGACGCTCACCTCTGCCGTTCAGGACGTCGCCTACCAGCGCGGCACCATCGGCGCCAACATCAACCAGCTGAGCGCGGCCGCAAACGTCGCCAATACCCAGTCGGTCAACCTGTCCTCGGCGGAGAACAACATCCGCGCCACCAACTACGGTCAGGCCACCAGCGACATGGCCAAGTTCAAGATCCTCAGCGAGACCGGTATCGCGGCGCTCTCCCAGGCCAACGCCGTCCAGCAGGACGTTCTGAAGCTGCTCCAGTAAGCCTGTTGAAAATCCGTAGCGGGCAGGCGGCGTTAAGCTGTCTGCCCGCCACCGCCGTCTGAATTTATGGCTAACCACCAAAATCCATTTTGGTGGTTAGCACCTTCTAAGATTTCGACAGAGATTAAGGCCCTTCAATTGCGTCGGCCCGATGCTTAAAGGAGAACCACGGATGGGGACAGTTGGAATCAACTTTGGTCCTATTAATAGCGGTCAGGGTTTTGACGTCGCTTCTACCGTCAGCCAGATTCTCGCTGCCGAACAGGCGGTGGAAGACCCGTGGAAGACCCAGCTCTCCAGCCTGCAGGCTCAGGACACAGCGCTGAGCAAGATGGGGACCGACCTCGCCAGTCTGTCAACCGCAATGCAGGCGCTCACCGATTTCAGCGGCGTCTTCGCATCGAAGCAAGGTGCCAGCTCCGACACCGACGTCGTTGAGTTGACCTCAGCCAGCAACCTCGCCGTCGCAGGAAGCCATACCGTGGTGGTCAACAGCCTCGCCCAGACCTCGTCCCAATACTCCGACCTGATCACCAACTCCGCCGATACCCTGACCGGCTCGCTCACCGTGACCATCGGCGGCCAGAGTCAGAGTCTGAACGTGAGTGGCCAGACACTTTCGCAACTTGCCGCCTCCATTAATAGCGCCTCCATGGGAGTCGCGGCCTCTGTTGTGACCGACACCACTGGCTCGCGGCTTTCGCTGGTCAGTAAGACCAGCGGAGCAGCCGGACAGATCACCCTGAGCGCATCGCTGACGGATGATGCCACGAGTACAGCGATCGGATTTCAACAAGGTATGCAGGGCGTGGATGCCAGCCTGACCGTCGATGGCCTGAATACCACCAGCGCCTCCAATACGGTCACAGGCCTTATCCCGGGAGTCACCTTTCAGATCCTTGCCGTCTCTGCAAACCCCAGCGTGCCCGTCCAGGTACAGATCACCAACGACAACGCCTCCATCGAGCAGGCATTCAGTAAATTCGTAAGCGCCTACAACGCCGTAGCCGACGACATAAAGACACAGGAAGGCAAGGATTCCACCGGAAAACCCGAACCCCTCTTCGGCGATCCCACGGTCGCGCTGATACAAAACCAGTTGAGCCAGGGACTGCTCACCGGCGCAGCCAGCGGCTCCATCAAGAGCCTCTCGCAGTTCGGCATTACGGTCGACCAGACAGGCCACCTCACGATCGACGGCGGAACCCTGGATAACGCGTTGAACTCAAGCTTCAGCGACATTCAGGGCTTTTTCCAAAACGCGAGCAGCTTCGGGCAGACGTTCAATTCCATGTTGAATGGATTGAGTTCTACCTCGATGAATGGCGCAGTCTACCTGGCACTCAAGCAGAACTCGTCCCAGGAAGACACCCTGAACAACAACATCAGCAATCAGGAACAGCGCATCGCCGACGACAAGTCCAGGCTGACGGATCAGTTGAATACGGCCAACCAGATCCTGCAGTCGCTGCCAGATCAGCTCGACCAGATTAACCAACTCTACAGCGCCATCACCGGCTACAACAGCGGACATTAAACGGGAGAAGGAATGGAACAGAACTATCAGCAGCAGATCCTGATGGGAGCTACCGGAGTGGATTTAATTCTCGCCCTCTACGACGGCCTGACCCGCTTTCTCTATCATGCCATTCAATGCGCCGAGGAGAAGGATGTCACGGGACGCCGGATCGCAGTGAGCCGCGCTCTCGATATTCTGATGTACCTGCAGGCAAGACTGCGTCCTGATCTTGCCGGAAGCACTGCCCAATCGCTTTCGGACTTTTACGCCGCCATGTTCACGCTGGCTCTCGAAGCCTCGCACTATGAATCCGTAGAGCAGTTTCAGGAGGTCATCGCCTCGGTACGAAACGTGCGTGACGCGTGGCTGGTAGCGGCCAGAGACCCGGACGCCAATCGCGTTCTGCCGCGGGAGCTGCGCACAAAAGAAGAGCTATTCGCCACGCCTCTTCCCCCGGCGATTGCGGCCGAGGAGTCCCAGGCTTCGCGATGGTCCGCATAGGGCGATCCACATACAGGGCTTGATGTGGAAGAGATTGCTAGGCCAGTTTCTCCAAGACCTTTCAGAAGTGTCATCCTGAGTGGAGCGTGCCAGCGCGTAGTCGAAGGATCTGCGGTTCAGGACAGTGGATGAGCCAGCAGGCTGCAGGTCCTTCGGCTACGCTTCTCGCGATAAAGCCACCAGAGCTTCGCTCAGGATGACACGTCATGGCGCTGCAAGAACTGCATCTCTGCCATATCCTGTGCAACCGCCATCCCGCATCGCCGGGTCACCGTAACCTGAGTTCAGGCATAGGTGGATACCCCGCGGTCCCCGAGATACACTGTATCTGCCGGTGTAATGGTTTGAGAGCCGATCCGTCTTAGCAGATACAAGATGAGACATTCGTTTTCCAATCTGGTCGCTATACTTTGCCTTCTAGCCTTCACGGTCAGCTCGGCAATGTGCTTGACACCTGCAGTCCAGCCGACGGCAACCATAAGCATGTCTAGTATGGGAGCAGCGGCGCATGCCTGCTGCCCAAGTCATGCACCGGTGGAGACTACCGCCTCAGAGTCATGCTGCACGGTGCATCATCAGCCTGCATCTGTTAGTTTCGCCGCCGATGCGCATCAAACGGCTTTGACCATCCTGCCACTCGCTGGGCTTGTCCCAGACACAGCGTCTTCCTTTTCCAGAGTTGCCGGTCCCGCGGCTGTTCCTCTTCGCTTGCCTCCTCTTATCGCGCTACGAATCTGATTCTCATCTCCGCATAAAGACCTGTCTGCCCCCGGCGTGCCTCATCGCGCGCGAAGCAGCTATCGCACAGTTTGATCTTTCAGGAGAAGAGATTCGTGAACCGCCTTCCTTACGCAAAATTTGCCACGTTCCTTACAGCTTTTGTATTGCTTTTGTCCCCCGCCATCGCCCAGCAGGATCCGTCGATGCCCGGCATGCAGCACGACTCCGGTATGGCCGGGATGGACCACTCTCACCACCCTGCTTCGTCGCCACCGATGCAGGGCATGATGATGATGCAGCCGAAGGATCTGATTGAAGCGCAGTTGAATCATCTGTCTTCAGGAACAACGGTCGAGCCGGCCTCGACCCCGATGTACATGATGATGGGGCATCACGGCGCCTGGATGTGGATGCTGCACGGTGAAGCCTTCATCACAGAGCTGCAACAGGAAGCTGCACAAACACCAGACGGTCGACGGGGCGGCGACAAAATTTTTTCCACCAACTGGATCATGCCGATGGCCATGCGTCGTCTTGGCCCTGGCCGGCTGACATTGCGAGCGATGTTTTCGCTGGAGCCGGCTACGGTGAGCGGGCGGCAGTATCCCCTGCTCTTTCAGCAGGGGGAGACGGCATTTGGTGCTCCGATTGTCGACGGGCAGCATCCACATAATTTCTTTATGGAAGTGGCTGCGCTCTATGATATTCGCCTCGGCGAGCACAGCCTTCTGAGTTTCTATGCGGCTCCGATCGGGGATCCTGCTGTTGGACCATCGGCATACCCGCACCGTATGTCCGCCTCGGAAAACCCGCTGGCAGCTCTGGGCCACCACCAGGAGGACTCTACCCACATTGCTTACAACGTGGTGACTGCAGCGGCGACCTGGCGATGGTTTCGCGTGGAGGGTTCGGGTTTCCATGGAGGTGAGCCGTCGGAGGGAAGATGGCAGTTTCAACCATCGTCGAACGGCCTGGCCATCGACAGCTACTCGACCCGCCTGACTGTGTCACCCACCCCCAACTGGACGGGACAATACTCCATCGCCCGAATCGCGAGTCCGGAGGCGCTTTATCCACACGAAGACCAGCACCGGCAGACAGCATCGATCATGTACAACCGTCCTTTCGGAGAGCGTGAGGCCAATGGACTGACGCGGGGCAACTGGTCGAACACGATTGTGTGGGGTCGTACGCGTTCCATCACCAACGGCCATGACGAGCACAAGATCAACAGCTATCTAGCAGAGTCACTGCTGAAGTTCGGCGGGAAGAACTATGCCTGGACCCGCATTGAAAATGCCGGACGGACGAGCGAGCTGCTTCTGCACCCCGGCCAGCCACTCCCGGCAGACTTTGAGGAAGAGCCCATCGGGCATGTGCAGGCTTACAGCTTCGGCTACGACCGTGACTTCCGGCTGGGGCGGCATCTGACGGCTGCACCGGGGGCGCAGTTCACTACCTACAAGACCCCTGACGCGCTCCACGCGACCTATGGAGATCATCCGTGGGGTGTGGCAGCATTTGTCCGGCTCAGGATTGCGCGATGAGTTTTATTTTTCAACGCTCGGGATGTTGCGTGAAGACCGCAGATCCTTCGACTGCGCTTCTCGCGGTGAACCTGCGAGAAGCTCCGCTCAGAATGACACTTCTTCTTTAGAGATGAATTTTCATGCCCATCCTAGAGCTCGATGCAGGTCGGAGCAATGCTTGAATAGAGGGATGACACTCTTCGTCGCCACCTCAAATCCGGGCAAGCTCCGCGACTTCGCCGCTGCGGCAGCCGAAGTCGCGGGCTTAAACATTCACATCGAGCCCCTTCCCGGTCTCGCGAACATTCCTGCGCCTCCGGAGAATGAGCCTACGTTTCACGGCAATGCCTGCTCGAAGGCCATCTACTATTCGCTCCGAGCCCCGGGCATGCTGGTGCTGGCGGATGATTCCGGGCTGGAGGTGGACGCTCTGGGAAGAGCGCCGGGGGTACGGTCCGCACGCTATGCGGAGGACGCCGGCTTCGCTCCCGCTGCGGATATGCCCATCGATGAGCGCAATAATGCCTACCTGCTCGATGCCCTCAAAGATGCGCCAGAAACAGACCGCAGTGCGCGATACCGTTGCGTGCTGGCAGCGGCAAAGGATGGCCGGATTCTTGCCACCGCCGACGGAACCGTCGAGGGCCAGGTCCTTGCAAAGCCACGTGGCAACTCCGGCTTTGGCTATGATCCGCTGTTTTTTCTTCCCGGAATGGGAAAGACGATGGCGGAACTTGATGCTTCCACCAAACTGGCGTTCAGCCACCGTGGACGCGCCTTAAAGAAGCTGCTGGAAGAACACGGTTTGACGGTGGACCAGGAGAGTCCGATCACTTAATCGCACAAGCTACCCGATAATCGCACAAAAAGTCCTTGATTTCTTGACGCTGGTATAACCGGAGCGGAATAATCAGCCTGCTGCAGAAATCCAGATGCAGCCGTACTCCCAACGACTTTCAAGGAGTTTTGCCATGGCAACTGCCGCACCGCCAGCCCCTCCTGCCACTCCGCCTCTTCGCGGTGTGCAACCGCTTCGTGCTGGCCAAGGGCACTCCTTCTTTTGGCGCAAGCTGCACTCCCTGACGGGCATCGTACCGATCGGCGCCTTTCTGATTGAGCATATTGTCTCTAACTTCGAGGCCATCAACGGGCCCCTTGCGTACGCGCAGCAGGTTAAGTTTCTGAATAGCCTGCCTTTGGTTCGCCTGCTGGAGTGGGCATTCATCTTTATCCCGCTGGCGTACCACGCCGGCTACGGCGTCTTCATAGCTGTGCGTGGCCGCTCGAACGTGAATGTCTATCCCTGGTCGGGCAACCGGATGTATGTCATCCAGCGCATTACCGGGATTATCGCGCTCCTTTATATAGTCCAGCATCTCTGGCGCCAGCGTTTTACGGGAGTCATGCTGCCGGAGCATCCCGGCGCCGCCTTCCACAAGGTGCAGATGGAGCTTCACAACCCCTGGATGCTGGCAATCTATGTCATCGCGATGATAGCCACGACGTGGCACTTCGCCTACGGAGTCTGGCTGTTTGCCGCGAAGTGGGGTATCACGCCGGGAGATAAGGCTCGCAAGCGCTTCGGCTATGTCTGTGCCGTGGGCGGCGCGGGGCTGTGCCTACTAGGCCTGATCAGCATCTGGGCCTTCGTCGGTCCCAAGTACGCCAACGCCCCGGAAGATGTGATGCCAGCGCAGCCGCCTGGAGTAACGATGCCTGCTCCCCAGAATCCTGTTCCCGGCTCAACCAACACCGAGCCCTCCAGCCTGCAACGCTAGGAAAGGTCACGTAAAACGACATGGCAGCAGCAACCCCGAGAATTGTAGTTGTAGGCGGCGGACTCGCCGGCCTCTCCGCCGTCATCAAGATCGCCGAAGCGGGAGGCAAGGTTGACCTCTTCTCCATCGTGCCGGTGAAGCGCTCGCATTCGGTCTGCGCACAGGGCGGCATCAACTCAGCCAAGAACCTGAAGGGCGAAGGCGACAGCCCCTGGGCTCACTTTGACGACACCATCTATGGCGGCGACTTTCTGGCCAACCAGACGCCGGTCAAGCAGATGTGCGAGCAGGGTCCTGGAATCATCGACCTGCTCGACCGCATGGGCGTGCCCTTCAACCGGACACCCGAGGGGCTGTTGGACTTTCGCCGGTTCGGCGGAACGTTGTTCAATCGGACAGCCTTTGCCGGAGCCACGACCGGGCAGCAGCTGCTCTACGCACTCGACGAACAGGTACGCCGCTACGAGTCCGAAGGCAAGGTCACGAAGTACGAGGGGTGGGAGTTCCTGTCCTCCGTACTCGATTCCAAGGGCATCTGCCGCGGCATCTGCGCGATGGACCTGCGCACGATGGAGCTGCGCACCTTCCCGGCGGACGCCATCATCATCTGCACTGGCGGCAACGGAGCCATCTTCGGAAAGTCGACGAACTCCGTCGTCTGCACCGGATCGGCTCAGTCGGCCCTGTATCAGCAGGGCGCCTACTATGCGAATGGCGAGTTCATCCAGGTGCATCCGACGGCGATTCCGGGCGAGGACAAGCTGCGCCTGATGTCGGAGTCGGCCCGCGGTGAGGGCGGCCGCGTCTGGGTCCCCAAGGACAAGAACGACAAGCGCGCCTCGCAGTCGATTCCGGAGTCGGATCGCTGGTACTTCCTCGAAGAGTGGTATCCGAAGTACGGCAACCTGGTTCCACGCGACGTCGCTACCCGCGCCATCTTCAAGGTGGTCTACGAGCACGGCATGGGAATCGACGGACAGCCGATGGTATATCTGGATGTCTCCCACCTGTCTCCGGAGCGGCAGCACAAGCTCGAGGGAATCCTCGAGATCTACGAGAAGTTTGTGGGCGACGATCCCCGCAAGGTTCCCATGAAGATCTTCCCCGGCATGCACTACACCATGGGCGGCCTGTGGGTGGATTTCAACCAGCAGACCAATATCCCCGGAGTCTTCGCGGCGGGTGAGGCAGACTACTCGATCCACGGAGCAAATCGTCTCGGTGCGAACTCCCTGCTCTCCTGCATCTACGGTGGATTTGTGGCCGGGCCGCAGGCGATGCAGTATGCAAAGTCATTGACGGCGATCGAGGGCGACGGCGGTCACGCGGCCGAGTTGCAGCGCCAGAAGGAATACAACGACGTTCTGCTGAAGAATCCGGGTACCGAGAACCCCTTCAAGATCTGGCGCGAGCTTGGTGAGACGATGACCAAGCACGCCACCATCATCCGGTATAACGCCGGTCTGGATGAGGCGGACGCCAAGATCGTTGAGCTGCAGCAGCGTTACCGGAACATCAATCTCTCCGATAAGAGCCAGTGGGCGAACACGAGCTTTGCCTTTGCCCGGCAGCTCTATAACATGCTGGAGTTGGCGAGGGTAATCGTGCAGGGTGCTCGGCTTCGGGACGAGTCCCGAGGAGCGCACTACAAGCCGGACTTCCCGGAGCGCAACGACGAAAGGTTCCTGAAGACGACCAAGGCGAGCTTTGTGAGCGGCGCGCCGAAGTTCGAGTACGAGGACATCGATATTCAGTTCATCCCACCCAGGCCGCGGCGCTACGACGCCACTGCCTAGTGAATGAGAAAACCTGGCCTCTACCTCGCAGATTTGTAAAGAGATAAAAATGACCAGGCTATGAGGAGTTTGGCAACAGGACAGGAAAGCAGGCCTGGGGAAGAACGTTCTCCCCCAGGATGACAAAGAACCCGGATATGCAGCCAGATACCTTCACAATCCGTTTGCGGCATCTAACCGGGCATGAACGCGACAATGTCCAACTTCTTTGTCTTCTTCGTTCTTCCGGCGATCTTTGTCGGAATCTGGACCTACATCATTCTGTACAACCGCAGCGTGAGGAAGAGAATTCATCAAATCGAGGCCTCTGGCCGGCATCTGACCTGCATGGAAGAAGGCATCTCTCTGGTTACGCAGGAGAAAGAGCACTCCGGCAAGACCGGAAGCATCATCGTCTGAATAGCCGCGGTCGAAGACTCCTCACCGTGCCGGAGGGAATGCCTGTTTTCTCACTGCATATGCGCGGCTTCCCGGTATCTTATTTTCCAGCTGTGACTTATCGCAGAAGTGCGACTCAGATGGGTGGCTTATGAGTCGCGGTCGCGAGAATAACTTCGACATTCTCCGCCTGACACTGGCGGTACTTGTTGTTCTGTTTCATGTCGGGCACCTCAGCGGGAATCCCCTGTTTGATCCTCTCCCGCGCTATTTCAGCGGGCACCTGGCGGTCGAGGGATTTTTTGCGATCTCCGGCTTCCTGATCTTCGCCAGCTACGAGCGCTCCTCCTCTCTTCAGGACTACTTCATCAAGCGGGCTGCACGCATTCTGCCCGGCTATTGGCTATCGACGGCGCTCTGCCTGGCCATTGCGTTTTATTACGGCAGCTTCCACGTCGGCAAATTCCTTTTTGCCAATCTGACCTTCGCCAACTTCCTTGCAGGGGACATTCCGGGAGTATTTGAGAAGAACCCGATGACCGGGATGAACGGGGCGCTGTGGACGATCAAGATTGAGGTGATGTTCTACATTCTGGTTCCCGCGATTGTCTGGCTTTGCCGTCGCCTGAACCGGGATGCGGTCCTGTGGACCCTCTTTGTGCTCTCGATCATCTACCGGGTCGCCATGGCGGACCACAACACGTATGCGCTTCAACTCCCCGGTCAGCTCTCATTCTTCATGATCGGGGCGCTGATCCACTATCACCTGCGTTTCTTTGAAGAGCACGGAAAGTGGCTGACGGTGGCCGCGGTTCTGCTTTATCTTGGCCATGTGATGACGGGCTGGTTTGCTCTTCGCCCCGCAGCTATTGCCACACTCACCTTGAGCGTGTCCCTTCTATTCCCAACGATCAAGGGGCCGACACGCTGGGGAGACTTCTCCTATGGGATCTATGTTCTGCACTGGCCCATCATCCAAATGTTTGTGGCCGCAGGCCTTTATCGAACTCATCCATGGACTGCGCTGACTCTTTCATGCCTTACCATCGCCATCGCAGCCGTATTTTCATGGTTTGTGATTGAAAAACCATCTCTCGCATTTGCACATTCGCGGCGAATTAAAAATCGCTATCCCGCCGTTACCCCAAGTTAAGGAAACGAAGCCATGCCAAGCACAATCAAAGTCGAGATCAAGCGCCAAGCCACCCCTGATTCCGCTCCTTTCACGGAGAAGTTTGAGATTCCCTATCGCCCGGGCATGAACATTACATCCCTGCTTGGCGAGATTGCGCTTAATCCCACCGACGTCAGCGGCAAGGCGACGACGCCGGTCACCTACGACTCCAACTGCCTGGAAGAGATCTGCGGATCATGCGCCATGCTGATTAATGGAAAGGCGCGCATGGCCTGCTCGGCCCTGGTCGACAAGCTGGAGCAGCCGATCACGCTGGCTCCTCTCTCGAAGTTCCCGGTGGTTCGCGATCTTGCAGTCGATCGCTCCGTGCTGTTTGAGAATCTGAAGAAGGTGAAGGCGTGGGTGCCGATCGATGGCACGTACGATCTCGGATCCGGCCCCAGACAATTCCCGCAGGTTCAGGAGCAGCGCTATCCGCTTTCGAACTGCATCTCCTGCTGCTGCTGCATGGAGGTCTGCCCCCAGTTCAACGACGTCACCAACTTCGTCGGTGCGGCGACCATCGCCCAGACCAAGCTGTTCAATCTCGACCCTGCCGGAGCTGTGCTGGCGGAAGATCGGCTGCGCGCGCTTGCTGGAGATGGCGGTATCCAGGAGTGCAGCTTTGCCCAGAATTGTGTCATGACCTGTCCGAAGGAACTCCCCCTGACCGAGGCGATCAGCGATATGGAACGTGATGTCTTCGTCCAACAGGTCAAAGATATGTTTACCCGCTAGTTCACGCTTTTGCGAGAAAGCGGTCACGGGCCGATGCCAACTGGCATTGGTCCTTTTCTTTGCATTGAAAACTCGAAGATCGTCCGCAGCGAGCATCTTATGCGGGGAATGATCTAAATTGATCTCAAGGAGATTCCCTATGATTCAGCTTGCAGACGCGCGGAGGATTATTGCCGCTGCCCAGAAGAAGGCCGAAGAGATTGGCCAACCCATGAACGTTGCCGTGGTCGATGAGGGCGGAAACCTCCTTGCATTCGAGCGTATGGCGAACGCCTGGCTTGGTTCCATCGATATTTCGATCAAAAAGGCGTGGACTTCGCGCGCTTTCGATATTGAGACCCAAGATCTTGCAAAGCATTCGCAATCGGGGGACCAGTTCTTCGGAATCCACGTCTCGAACGACTGCAAGGTGATGATCTTTGCCGGCGGCATCCCACTCAAAAAGGACGGCAAAGTTGTAGGAGGGGTTGGCGTGAGCGGTGGCAGCGGAAAGCAGGACCAGACAGTGGCTGAAGCCGGTGCAGCGGCGTTCTGAAATGGAAAGGGCTCTCTCACGAGAGCCCTTTTGTTATCCGGATCTTGGGACGATCAGATTACTTTGTAAACATCTTGCTTCCGGGATCTCGATTTTCGTTGCTATGAAGACGATTCTGAGCACGCTTTGCGCTCTCCATCGCTGCAGCGTCGGCTCGCTCCTGGGCTGTCTTTCCGACTTCAGTCGCGCTGGCGTTCTGTTCGATAGCCTCGTGGGAGGGCCTTGCTCCTGTCTTGGTCGAGTTCAGTCCTTGTGCCATATACCACCTCACTTCTTAGAAAGATGGCCCATTCCAACTACCCGGTTGCCTTATGCTTGTTGCCTTATGCTTGTTGCTACAATCACTCATAATCATGAGAACGTTCCGTGACACTCAAGTAGGTGAAAAGCCGCGCCTTATGCGGGTCGCCACTCTCGCGGCCTGTTGCGCGCTGCTGAGTGCCGCACCGTTTTCGAATGCCCAGGCAACCCGGCCGTCACACAAGGAAAAGATGAGCGCAACTCAGAATCCTCTTGCCGTCCAGAACTCTTCCATCGTGATCGATACTCATGCGGACACGCCTCAGCGCTTTGCCGATGAACACTGGAACTTCACCGATCCACTGAATGGCGGCATGTTGAACTACGACAGCGCGAAGAAGGGAAACCTCGATGCCCAATTCTTCTCCATCTGGGTCGATCCCAACCAGTATCCTGCAAACGCGTCTGCACGGCGCACGCTTGAGCTGATCGATGCGACGCTGGAGCAGGTGCGGAAGGCTCCGGATAAATTGGCTCTATGCGTCAACGCGGACCAGATTCTCGCAGCGCATAGACAAGGAAAATTCGCGGTGCTGATGGGAATCGAGGGCGGCCACTCCATTGAGAACTCCCTGGGCCTGCTGCGCGATTATTACCGTCTTGGCGTCCGTTATATGACGCTCACATGGTCGAACACCAACGACTGGGCTGACTCCTCCGGGGACATCGACGATCCGAGAGTGAAGCATCACAATGGCCTCACCCCATTCGGCAAGCAGGTCGTACAGGAGATGAACCGTCTCGGCATGATGGTCGACATCTCTCATGTCGCCGACAAGACGTTCTGGGATGTGATGGAGACGACCCAAGCGCCGGTGATCGCGTCCCATTCTTCCGCGCGAGCGCTTACCAGTGCTCCCCGTAACATGACCGACGATATGCTGCGCGCAGTTGCAAAAAACAATGGCGTGGTGATGGTCAACTTCTTCCCTGCCTTTATCGATGAGCATTGGCGGCAGGCGTGGAATGCGCAACGACCGGAGCGTCAGAAAGCACAGCAGCAGCTCGCCGCCGAGTACAAGGCCAAGGGACTTCCAGTGCCCTACGAGGCTTCGGACA
Source organism: Edaphobacter sp. 12200R-103 (assembly GCF_010093025.1). Classification (GTDB taxonomy): domain Bacteria; phylum Acidobacteriota; class Terriglobia; order Terriglobales; family Acidobacteriaceae; genus Edaphobacter. The sequence goes on from NZ_CP048114.1 coordinate 1,422,034, forward strand.
AGATCGATCGCGAGTTTGCTGCAAAGATCGGACGCGCCCCCTTCAACTCCCTGATTGATCACTTTGACCACGTAATCAAAGTGGCGGGGATCGACCATGTAGGCATCGGCACCGACTTCGACGGAATTCCAGTTCCACCCGAAGGCATTGACTCTGCCGCCGATCTACCAAAGGTCACGAAGGCCCTGATGGCGCGGGGTTACACAGCGGAAGACATGCATAAACTGCTGGGCGGCAATCTCCTGCGCGTCTTTCGCGCCGTGCAAGCCGCGCAAGAGAAGCCTCCTGTGATCGCTCCGGGACAAGGTCAGTAAAATTCTCCAGCCCAGGCCGAAGGGAGCCTCACTTCCCTTTTGTCGCAATCAGCGCGATTTTGTGAATCTGCGGGGGTTCGGCGAGCAGCTCGTTCGCCTTCTGCATAAGGGCTTTCGCAATAGGCCCATTCAGGTGCGCATCCCGTCCCGCCTCATCCTCAAAGGTATCGAAGATGCTGAAGCGGCCGTCGTCCTCATCGAGGGCATACCAGGTCACAGTCCCCTGCTCCTGAGCAGCCATCTGCGCCCCCTGCCTCAGAAATTCCTTCAGCTCCGTCTCTTTCCCCGGTTTGGCCTTCAATGGAACGTAAAGCGCCAGCTTTGGCATAAACCCTCCTTTAAATCGTTGGATGCCATCCTGACCATCGGGTCACACAACTCTCGCAAATCCGCATCACACACTTGTAAATATCTTTCTCTTCCGGGGAAAGCGAGGTGTCTCTTGGTTACTCAATGGTTCAGGCGCAGGCATCGTCCTAACGTCATTCGCGGAGTTGTAACCGGCGTAACCGCTGGAATTGCCGCGACGCTGATTATGGATCAGTTTCAGAAGCTGAGTTCGGCCGGAAAGAAAGTCGCAGAAAAGCAGGTTCGGCTGGCGCTCGATGAGCCGGAAGAATCGATTGATCTAGACCAGCGGCAGCACGCGGAAGAGGCAGCCCGGCAGGAGGATTCGACCGAGAAGGTGGCCCGCAGGATTGCAGTGGCGGCAGGAAGAGATTTGCAGGCGGAAAATAAGAAGAAGGCGGGGCGGGCAGTTCATTATGCTTTCGGCACATTGATGGGCGCAATCTACGGTGTGACTGCCGAGCTGGCTCCTGAGGTGACCACCGGCGGCGGGACCGCATACGGCACTCTCCTGTTCCTCGCGGCACACGAAGTCGCCGTACCAGCTTTTCAACTTTCGCCGCCACCGGCCGAAACCCCTACGACCGATCATCTGCAACATTGGGCGGCGCACGTCGTCTACGGAGGCTCACTGGAGCTGGTTCGCAGCCTCCTGCGCCGCCTGATGTAGGTCCGTTTCGAATTGCCCGCCGCAGGCGTCTGCGATAGCCTTGTCTTTGGAGTTTAGGTACGCATGACGCTTCGTCTTCTCGCACTTGCCCTGGTTGTCAGCGGCGGACCGGCCTGGGCGCAATCGCAGCCGGCCACCACTCCTGCGGCCGATTCATCACAGGCACCGCAGGCGCCAGCGCCGCCATCTTCTGCAGATGCGTTGCCGGATGCCCCCAGTACAACCAGCGATGCCAAACCTCCCGTTGTCCCGACCGGACCGACGGTGGTGATTGACACAACGATGGGCCGGCTGACATGCAGACTCTATGACAAACAGGCCCCTGTGACAGTCGCAAACTTTATGGGACTGGCAGAGGGATCGAAGGACTGGACCGATCCGAAGACCCTCAAAAAGGTTCACGGCGAGCCCTTCTACAATGGCACGACGTTTCATCGCGTCATTCCTGGCTTCATGATCCAGGGGGGCGACCGTCTTGGCGATGGACGCGGCGATCCTGGCTATCTCTTCCAGGACGAGTTCGACCCCACCGTTGCCTTCGATGAGCCGGGACGGCTGGCGATGGCCAACTCCGGGCCCAATACCAATGGCTCACAGTTTTTTATCACCGAGGTTCCTGTTCCACAGCTCAATGGCAAGCACACCATCTTCGGACAGTGCGATGCTCACACGGTTCTGCTTGTCGCCTCGATCGCACGCGTCCAGCGTGACGACAATGACAAACCCGTAACCCCGGTCGTCATCAATAAGGTCACCATCGTCCGGGACGGACAGCCCATGCCTCCCGAACCACCGCAACCCGCTGCTTCTCCGGCAGCGCCGCCTTCTGCAAACTAAACCTTTGCCTCTCGTTAGCTTTGAGGGGCCTCACTCAGTACGTCCAATCCCAAAGGAGAACAACATGGCACGTAAGCCAGGAACCTACGCAACTTTTAAGACGTCCGAAGGAACCATTGTCACTGAACTTTTTGAGAAGGACGCTCCCCAGACTGTAGCGAACTTTATCGGCCTCGCCGAGGGCACCAAGGAGTGGGAGAGCCGCAGCAAGAAGGGATCCAAGCTGTATGACGGAACCATCTTCCATCGCGTCATTCCCGAGTTCATGATCCAGGGTGGCGATCCCGAAGGCACCGGCATGGGCGGTCCTGGCTACAAGTTTGCCGACGAGACTAAGGGAAGCCCCCATGGATTTCAGGAGCCCGGCAAGCTGGCCATGGCCAACGCCGGACCCAACACCAACGGATCGCAGTTCTTCATCACCGTGGCTCCCACCACCTGGCTGACTGGCCGCCACACCATCTTCGGACAGGTCGTCGAAGGCTACGACATCGTCGAGAAGATCTCGAAGGTCTCCCGCGACGGCATGGACCGGCCCAAGACCCCGGTCGTTCTGGAGTCTGTCACCATCGAGCGCATCGCTTAGCAACCAGAGTTGCCGGCAAAAAAAAGCCCGCATCTCGCGGGCTTTTTCTTTGTATAGCCGATAAGGTTCTAGGCGACACCGATCACGGAGCAGAGCTCCTTCACCGCATCAGCGCTTTTATTCAAGGCGGCCTGTTCCTCAGCCGTCAGCTTGATCTCGATGATCTGCTCCAGACCCTTGGCTCCCAGCTTGCAGGGAACGCCGACGTAGAGGCCCTTGATCCCGTATTCGCCTTCGAGATACGCAGCGCAGGGAAGGATCTTCTTCTTGTCCTTCAGGATCGCCTCCACCATCTCGACGGCGGCAGCCGAAGGAGCATAGTAGGCAGAACCGGTCTTGAGATACTTCACGATCTCCGCGCCACCATTTGCCGTGCGGCTCTCCAGCTCCTTCAGTCGATCAGCCGGGATCAACTCCGTGATCGGAATGCCAGCAACCGTCGAATAACGCGACAGTGGAACCATGGTGTCGCCGTGTCCGCCCAGAACGAAGGCGGTGACGTTCTCGACCGAGACGTTCAACTCCTGTGCAATGAAGGTGCGGAAGCGGGCCGAATCCAATACGCCGGCCATGCCGATTACGCGCTCGCGAGGAAGACCGAGCTTCTTGAACGCCGTCTGCGCCATCGCATCCAGCGGATTGGAGACGATGATGAAGATCGCGTTGGGAGACGCAGCCAGCGCCTTGCCAGCAACGTCGCTCATGATGTTGAAGTTCGTATTCAGCAGGTCGTCACGGCTCATACCGGGCTTGCGGGCGATTCCAGCCGTGATGACCACGATGTCCGAGTTCGCAGTATCGGCGTAGTCGTTCGTACCGATGACGGACACATCGCGCTTCTCGATCGGGAGAGCCTCCAGCAGGTCCAGTCCCTTGCCCTGTGGAACGCCATCGACCACATCAATCAATACGACATCCGCAAGCTCCTTCGAGGCGATCCAGTGAGCAGCAGTAGCGCCGACATTGCCGGCTCCGACGATAGTGACTTTCTTACGCATGGTGAGTGAATTCTCCAGAAAGATTCGGCCGTTGCGGCCCACTTAAGACGCGCCTGAATGCCGCATCTCTTCGCCATCCATGATACTTGCCTCGTTAGAGAGCTGGCACGATATTCGACGTATCCGTGCGGATATCGTCGTCAATGTTGACGAAAATGGGCACGAGCAGCATCTCGGTCGACGAATAGGTCCAAATGAACCATCCTCGCGATAATCGCGCCCGATGACCTCTGATGATTCGATGCGATTACCTGCAAGTCAACTTGACGATGAATCTCGTCCTTCAACTCGTCATCTTCTTCGCGAGACCAAGGCTTACCCACTCGGCCCTCTCTGGCTTCAGTTGTATTTTTATATTTCTGGAGCGCTTCGGCTGCTAAGAACAATGCTCGAATAACATTTGGACGGTGCAATATATCTGCTGGAAGAGCCTTATTCGGCTGATCTGGATCCATTCCATGTGCAAGGAGGCTCACAATTCTGTAAGCCTCCTTGCGATCTACTTTGGCAGGAATACTCTGCATTGACTGCCCTCACTTTGAAGATAGTGAGTATCTTAGCCCATGTTCTCGATCATGCGGCTGGCGAACTCGCTGGTCTTCGCCTTGGTCGCACCCTGCATCTGGCGCTCGAAGTCGTAAGTCACGAACTTCTGCTGGATCGTCTTCTCCATCGAAGACTCGATCAGCCGAGCTGCCTCAGACCATCCGATGAAGTCGAACAGCATTACTCCTGAGAGGATCACCGATCCAGGATTGATGACGTCCTTATCGGCGTACTTGGGGGCCGTGCCGTGCGTCGCCTCAAAGACGGCATAGCCGTCGCCGATGTTGGCGCCGGGCGCAATACCAAGACCGCCGACCTGCGCCGCTGCCGCGTCGGAGATGTAGTCGCCGTTGAGGTTGGTCGTGGCGAGAACGCTGTAATCCGAAGGACGAATGATGATCTGCTGGAAGATCGAGTCCGCAATGCGGTCGTTCACCAGGATCTTGTTCTTCCATGCGCCGTTTCCGTGCGACTTGCCGATGGCAGCGATCACCCCCTTGACCTCGGCGATGACCTCATCGACAAAGGCCTTCGGAGCGAACTCAATACCCGGTTCGATCAGAGCAGCGTTCTCCTCTGCGGTCAGGTTGGGATTTGCCTCCAGGTTGCCGAGAATCCAGCTCTCTCGCTCCGTTACGGTATGCTCACGGAACTCCTGCGTCGCGACCTCGTAGCCCCACTCGCGGAATGCACCTTCCGTAAACTTCTGGATGTTGCCCTTGTGAACCAGGGTGACAACCTTGCGCTGGTTGTCGAGCGCATACTGGATCGCCGCGCGGACCAGCCGCTTGGAACCGGTGATCGAGATCGGCTTTACGCCCACCCCTGAATCCGTCCGAACCTTCTTCTTGCTACCCTTCAGCATCTCGTCATTCACAAATGAGATGAACTTCTCCGCCTCAGGCGTACCCTGACGGAACTCGATACCCGCGTAGATATCTTCCGTGTTCTCGCGGAAGATCACGATGTCCACCAGCTCCGGATGCTTCACCGGGCTGGGTACGCCAGCGTAATACTTGACCGGGCGAACGCATTGATAAAGATCCATCAGCTGACGCAGCGCAACATTCAGCGAACGAATGCCGCCGCCCACGGGAGTCGTCAACGGTCCCTTGATCGACACGCGAAAATCGACGGTCGCCTTCACCGTGTCATCCGGAAGCCAGTTCTGGGTCTGGCGATAGGCCTTCTCGCCCGCCAGCACTTCAAACCATTTCACCGAACGCTTGCCGCCGTATGCCTTTTGAACAGCTGCATCAAAGACACGCTGCGAAGCCTTCCAGATATCGCGTCCTGTACCGTCGCCCTCGATAAAGGGAATGATCGGATTGTCTGGGATGGTGTACTTGCCGTTGTCGTACTGAATCGATGCGCCATCCGTGGGCACCTGAATCCCGTTGTAGCTGTCCTGCATAAATGAATCGTCCCCCCAGTAAAGGTGATAAGAAGACCAAGCTATCATCCGCGAAGAACGTCTGGCAATATTCGCACGATGAAAACGATAATCGAACTTAGAGCGTGTCGCTGCAGCGCTCTATGTAAGATTACCCGCATGCGAAAGCGGAACCTGATCCTTCTCTTCCTCGTACCAATTCTGCTGCTGAAAGATTCACCTGCGCAGACCCATTCCATTCTCGAAAAGATCGAGTGGACCTGGGCAGACCGTCCGGAGCACCCCGACCCAAAGCTGCCTAATATCCTGCTGATCGGCGACTCCATCACTCGCGCCTACTATCCAGACACCTCGCGTCTTCTTGCCGGGAAGGCAAACTGCTATCTGTTTGCCACCTCCGCGTCCTCCGGAGATGCTCGACTGATCAAACAGATTGCGGATCTCGCCGACATCATGCCTGCAAAGTTTGACGTCATCCACTTCAACAACGGCATGCACGGCTGGAGCTATACCGAGCAGCAGTATGGACGGGGACTGCCTTCCTTCGTCATAGCAGTTCGCAGACTGGCGCCTTCGGCGAGCCTGATCTGGGCCAGCACCACCCCAGTCAGAAAGCCAACCTCTTCCGGCGCCACTAATGAACGCGTCCATCAGCGCAACCAGATTGCGCTCGCCGTCATCAAGCGAGCTCGCATCACCATCGACGATCAGGAGGCCCTCATGCTGCAGCACCAGGACCTTCATCAGGATGACGTCCACTTCACTCCGGCAGGCAGCGCCATCCAGGCCCGGCAGGTAGCCCAGACCATCCTGCAGGCCCTGTCGCAATCACAAAAGCAATGAGCCGCAGACTCATGCCAGCGGCTCATCTCTAATCCGTCATGCAGGATCACTTCAGAAGGTAATAATCGATCGTCGCGACCACGCGAACCTTCTTCATGATGCTGGCGTCAGGATTGGTTGCTCCTCCCCCGCCTTCCTCTCCTCCGCCTCCTCCTCCATCCGCGGCGGAGATAGAGAATACACCCTGGTTGGCGGAACGGATCGAACCCACCTGGCTTCCGGAGTCCGCGGCAAAACGGTCCGCGGAGGCACGCGCGTTCTTGGTTGCCTCGGTAATCATGTCGGGCTTAAGAGCATTCAGCCCGTTGAAGATATAGCGAATCCCCTGCCCGTATCCACCGACGACAATAATGCCCGCCTGCAGAAGCTGTGCCGTCTTCTGGCCCGCCTTCGCTACCTTGTCTACATCCTGCGAGCTGACCGTGACCGTCTGCTGCACGATATAGCGCGGGCCGCCCTGGTTGTTGCCGCCATACTCATTGGCCTGCTTATCGGTTACTTGAATCTGGCCGACCGAGATCTCCGCCGGGCTGATTCCCTGCTGGCTAAAGAACTTCAGCACAGCGCCGCGGTCCTCCTCGCTCTTGGCATAGACCTGCTGAAGATCGTTCCCCGTCTCTTTGAAGGTGACGGGCCATATCGCGCTGTCAGACTTTACCGTCCGCTCCACCAACCCCTTGACCGTGACGTAGCGATCCGCCAGCCTCGTCTCTTTGATCTGGCTGCCAAGCAGCCAGCCGCCCAGCACCAGTCCCAAGAAAAGACAACCCCCAAGAACGGCTGCCGGACGGAATAAGTTATTGTGCTCTGAATACTCCAAAGGCACCTCCTTCGTGAGACAAGTGCATGCAACACACGCAGCATCATCAAGCTACTGACTTCGGCCAAATATCCTGAATCTCCTAACGAGGATAACAATTCTTCATAAAGCAGTTATTCAGAAGGTCTATGCTGAGCTAGTCCTCTCAATTCCATACAGCGAACAGTGGCCCCGCCCGGATGATTTCAAATACATATTTCTTTTCAGTGTGAGGATGATAGCTGAACCTTCCGATAATCTCTCCAGAGAGTCCTGGGACTTGACGTCCGAGGACCGGTATATCTATAAATCTTTGCTCAACCTCTTTGTGCTCTTCAAAGGACAATGCCACGCGCGCTTCAGGGCATTTGTTGTCTGCTAACAGGTAGCCGTCTTTGAAGAACCCGGCCGATTTTATGTTCAGCTCCATGCCGTCATATCGGGATGGATGACCGACTAAATCACAAACCGTAACTATCGGAACCCTTGGGACAGGTGCTGCGAACATCATCAGTGCCAGGGCGAACTGCATCATGGGAAGAGTTTATCTAAATTCGACAGGAGCCATAGTCCAATAGAAAAGGCCCCGGCATAAACCGGGGCTTTCGTAATTGATTCCTTGAAGAATCTCTTAGAACTGGTTCCAAAGAAGCTGGTTATAGACGTCATGATGAAACTGGACTTCGGGAGCCTTCACGATCGTTCCCAGCAGACGCGGGCAGCGATCTGCAGAGGCCTGCTTCAGGTCCGCATAGCGGGCCTTTACATCGGCGCCCAGCAGCTTTGTCGTCCAGTCGGAGCCACGGAAGTTCTCAAGCGCCGTGTAGATGTTGTCCGGCAGGTAACGCTCGGCCTGGCGAAGGTTTTTGATCTTCGCTGTATCTCCCTGCAGACCGCTCCTGAAGATGGAATAGAGCACCATGTACGGATTGGCATCCGGTCCCACCGAACGAACCTCAACGCGGGCCGACTTCTCGTTGCCGATGGGAATACGAACCATCGATCCGCGGTCCGTCGCTGAAGCCTTGATCTGGTTGGGAGCCTCAAAGTGAGGATCGAGGCGGCGGTACGAGTTCACGCTGGCATTCAGCAGCAGGCAGAGATCGTTGCCGTGGGTCAGAATGCGGTCGGTGAACTGCCAGGCCAGCTTCGAGATCTTCTCCTCGCCCTTCGGGTCCCAGAAAAGATTCTTGCCGTTCTTCGTGATTGAGACATTGGTGTGCATACCGGAGCCGTTCACACCGGTCACGGGCTTCGGAAGGAAGCTGACCGTCATGCCCATCTGGGTTGCGATCTGGCGGCAGATCAGCTTGTAGAGCTGGATCTGGTCGGCAGCCGTCACCACGTCGCCATAGGTGTAGTTGATCTCAAACTGCGAAGGAGCAACCTCGGGGTGGTCCTTCTCGTTCTCGAAGCCCATCGCGCGCTGAACCTCGGCAGTCGTGTCGATAAACTCACGCAGCGGGTCGCCCGGCAGCGAATGATAGTAACCGCCCTGGTTGACGTACTCAAACTTGCCCGTCTGGTGGAAGTTGCGCTCCGCGTCGAGGCCTTCGAAGAGGAAGCCCTCGATCTCATTGGCTGCGTTCAACGTATAACCGTTCTCCGCAAACTGCTCCTCGGCAAACTTCTTCAACACTCCGCGAATGTCGGCCGAGTAGGTTCCGCCGTTCTTATCGATCACCTCGCCAAAGACGAGAACCTTGCCGGGGCCAAAGACGTCCGCCGGGGCCCAGTAGAACGCGCTCCAGTCGATTCCCAGGCGAAGATCGCTCTCGCGCTGCGCCGTAAAGCCACGGATGGAAGAGCCGTCGAAGGTGAGATTGTCATAGCTCTTCACGAGGAACTTCTTGTCGTAGTCGAGCATGTGCAACCGGCCTTCCAGATCGCTGAACAGCACTGTGACCGCCTTGATGCGCCGCTCGTCGGTCAGGTACTTGAGGCGTTCCTCCTGAATCACGTCAGCCGGAACGCGCTTCTTGCGCTGCTCCTTCGCCTGCAGGTTCAGATCCTCGAGTTCTGAGTAGGAAAGTTCCAGAAAATCACGAAATTCGCTCAACGTCTTTGCTCCTTCTGCAATGGGATACACGACTCGCACAGTCGGTCCAGGCACACATCAATTGTTTAGGGTGATAGGCGAAGATCCGCTGGCGTCGTGGGCAGAAGATCCTTTCTTTCAAACGTAACAGAAAATTCTTGTAAGACGAAGAGATTTGGTACTCTATAGCGCAATCTTCTATCGAAACCGCCCTTCGCGGCGGTTCCATCCTCCAAATGTGAGCGGAAGCGGACGGGGCTCCATTGGAGCTGCAGTGATAGAAATGCAGGTTCCCCCACATCCCGACTTTGCAAGGGAACCCCTCTTCGGGTTTAACGGACATGTGTTTCCGATAGAACGCCTGAAAGAAATATCCCTGATAGCAACCGAATTGCGCGTCAAGCCCGGAAGACACCTAACCGCTGAATCCGTAAGCCTTAAACCTGGCATACCAATTTCTTCGGCCCCGCTAAAATAGAAAGCGAATGGAATATAGAACTAAGCCGGAAGTTGGCAGCGAGAATCTTCTCGTGGGCATGAACCAGAATCAAACCCAAGTTCATCAGAATGAATACGTCGTTCAGATAGCGTAGCGAGAATAAAGGGATTTTCTGTCTTCGGGATTGTCGTGCGTCAGGAAGTTCGGACGTAACTCTCGCGGATAGAATACTTTGCAATTATTTTGACGGGGGGGACGGGCCCTCCGCAGCCTATAGAAATGGACGGAACTGCTATGGCTACATCGAACGGAACCAGGCGCGTCGCGCTTATCCAGATGTCGTGCGACCCGGATACGAGGATCAATCTCAACAAGGCCGCGGAGCGTGTCTATGAGGCCGCCAAGCAGGGAGCGTCGATCGTCTGCCTTCCCGAGCTGTTCCGCGCTCAGTACTTCTGCCAACGCGAAGACCACGAACTCTTTGGCCTCGCCGAGTCGATCCCCGGTCCCTCCACCGATGTCCTCACCCAGGTGTGCCGCGAGGCCCGCGTCGTTTTGATCGCGTCCCTCTTCGAGCGCAGGGCACCCGGCCTCTACCACAACACCGCTGTGACCATCGAAAAGGATGGCAGCATCGCCGATATCTATCGCAAGATGCACATCCCCGACGATCCGCTCTATTACGAGAAGTTCTACTTCACTCCTGGCGATCTGGGCTTCAAAGCGACCCGAACCTCAGAGGGCCCGGTCGGAACGCTCGTTTGCTGGGACCAGTGGTATCCGGAAGGCGCTCGCCTCACCGCACTCAAGGGCGCGGAGACACTCTTCTTCCCCACTGCGATCGGCTGGCACCCCTCCGAGAAGGAGGAGTTCGGTGAGGCCCAGTACACCGCCTGGCAGACCGCGCAGCGTGCGCACGCCATCGCCAACGGCGTCTTCGTCTGCTCCGTCAACCGTGTCGGCCACGAGCACGGCGATGTAAAGTTCAAGGTGACCGCCGCTGACGGTAATCCGGCGACGCGAGAACTGCACGGCCCCGGCGACCATACTCCCAGCTCCGGCATCGAGTTCTGGGGCGGAAGCTTTATCGCCGATCCCTTCGGACGCATCCTGGCCCAGGCCTCCTACGATAAAGAAGAGGTCCTCATCGCCGATCTCGATCCGAAACTGATCGAGGTAACCCGGCAGCACTGGCCCTTCCTGCGCGACCGCCGTATCGACGCCTATGAGGGAATCGCGAAACGGTTCCTCGATTAGCGATTTCCTCAAGCAGGATGCAGCGGATTAGTGGGCGCGTTTTGTAAGGTTCTCTGCCAGAAAGAGTCCCGACTTGCCGGCGCTGACGATGTCAGGATCGCCATCTCCATCGATGTCGGTAACTACAAGCTGCACCCCGCCTCCCATCCTTCCTCCGTAGGAGACGATGTGGCGAATCCACTCCACGCCACCATTTCCAGGATGGTTTGCGGTCCGGGCAGTTGGAGACACACGCCTCCACTCATACCAGTAGAGGCCAATCGGTTCACGCTCACCTGGGTCGTTTCCGTTGTGCGCGAAATAGCGCTTGCCGGTAACCAGGTCTGGCTGACCGTCACCATTGAGGTCCGTCAGAACAGACTCGTGAAGCTGCGACCAACTGGCGTCAATGACGTGTTGAATACAGCTTCCGTCAGATGTCTGCTCATACCAGGCAAGACCATAATCATGCGCCATTCCGGTCAGCAAGTCCTTGCGCCCGTCACCGTTGATGTCGAGCAGATGCATATAACCCAATTTGACGGGTTCGACCGCTGAAGCAGCCTGCCCGGGTGAACTTCCGGCGGGAGCGATCGGTTTTGCGCCCCAGTCGGTGAGGTGAAACTTCCATGCGGCGGTTGAGCTGAGATCGGCAGGAGCCTCAAGCCAGCCCTGCGGCGTGAGAATATCGTTGCGACCATCGCCGTTCATGTCGCCCACACCGATTCCGTGACCGTAACTGCGAGGCGCGACAACATGCTTAACCCACTTGCCTTGCCGCAACTCAAACCATGCGGCCGGGACATTTGGACGATCGAACTCTGGAAGCAGCTCAAGCGCCTTGCCATCGTTGTTGAGATCGACAAGGAAAGCAAACTCGGTAGGACCGCTGTTGTCTATCTCTGTCACCTTCCATGGACTGCCGCTGGCGCCGGGGTTTCGCAACCAGACGATGTTGTGGGCAAAGTAACTGAACTGCACGATATCGACCCAGCCGTCACCATCCACGTCCACGGGCAAATCGCTGAAATCGTCGATGTAGCCGTTGGTGTAATCGATCTGGCGCAAGGGATGTTTCTTCCAGTCCGGAGCCTCGAACCAGATCTCTCCTGAGACTATGTCCGGCTTTCCGTCGCGATTGATGTCGGCGACGGCAACTGTTTCGCCGTAACCGGGATCGATCATGGTGATATGGAACGCTATGTCCGCCGGACGGCTGGCCGACCATGCCGTAGTCGCGGCGCCCGCCACGAAAAGTAGAAGTCCCAGAACTTTGGCCCGCATGCTTTGCTCCTTCGCGCAGGCCCCATCATAACCGCTCTTCAGGCTCGTACCGTCGATAGATCCCCTGACGCGTGAGTGCAGAGTGGAATCAGCTTTGATATTGTGTCGCAGTGAGATCTCTTTTAGCAGCCGTCATCGTTTCTTTTGCCGTCCATGCTGCATGCCAAACCATCTCTCCTGCAGAAGCAAAGGAGCATACCGAGCGACAGATTGTGAAGGTAGAGCACGAGATCAGTGCCTCGGGAGTGCCTTTCCACGCAACCTGGAACTCACTGGCTGCCTACCGCACGCCGGACTGGTTCCGCGACGCGAAGTTCGGAATCTTCCTGCACTGGGGCGTGTACTCCGTCCCTGCATTCGGCAACGAATGGTATTCGCGCAACATGTACGTCCCCGGCAGTTCCGCATATCGACACCACGTCGCGACGTATGGCCCGCAATCAAAGTTCGGTTACAAAGACTTCATTCCTATGTTTAAGGCTGAACACTTCAATGCAAACGCCTGGGTGGATCTGTTTGTGAAGGCCGGTGCGCGTTACGTTGTCCCCGTGGGAGAACACTGTGACGGATTCGCCATGTACGACTCGGATATTACTCCATGGAATGCGGCAAGGATGGGGCCTCATCGCGATGTTGTAGGCGAACTGGCAAAAGCTACGCGGGCCCGGGGACTGCGATTCGGAGTGTCTTCTCACACAGCCGAACACTGGTGGTGGTACGGACGAGGGCGCTCCTTCCCTTCTGACGTTCGCGATGAGACTCCGGAGACGGCTCTGCTCTACGACCCCGCGGCGCCGATGAATCTGCCTAGGCCGGATGGCACAACGATAGACACTAAAGAACCGGATCCGAGCCATCTCGAGGAGTGGCTTGCACCGAATGCGGCATTTACAGACAACTGGCTTGCTCTCTCGACCGAGATCGTAGACAAGTATCAACCTGACTTCATGTACTTCGACTGGTGGATTGGCCAACCTGCGATGAAATCTGCACTCCAGAAGTTCGCGGCATACTATTACGATCGTTCTGCCGAACATCATCGACAGCCGGTACTTACTTATAAAGAAGAGTCGATGCCTGCGAACGCGGCAACTCTGGACATTGAACGAGGCAAGCTGGACACGTTGCGGCTGATGCCCTGGCAGACGGACACATCCGTGTCGATACATTCATGGGGATACGCCGAACACGACCAATACCGCACGGCCAAGTCGCTTATCGCGCAGCTGGTCGATACGGTCTCAAAGAACGGCAATCTTCTGCTCAATGTAGGTCCAAAAGCTGATGGAACGATCCCTCAAGAGGTCCAGAGCGCATTGCTCCAGATGGGAGAATGGTTGCGGATCAACGGCGAGGCGATCTATGGCTCGCGACCGTTTGCTGTCTTTGGAGAAGGACCCACGAAGGCTCCGAAAGACTCAACGCAAAAGGACAAGGACATTCAGAGTTACACCGCACAGGATATTCGCTACACCACGTCCAGATCCGGCGTTGTTCTTTACGCGACAGCCCTCGGCTGGCCTTCCGGAGGAAACCTGGTTCTGCACACGCTTTACGCCGGCAACCCCTATCTTACCGATCCCATTTGTTCGGTCAGATTGCTAGGAAGCCTACGCGAGATACCCTTTGCAGTACGCCCCGATGGACTTCACCTGACTTTGCCTCAGACACCGCCGCCGGGATTGCCGAGGGATATCGCCTGGAGCTTCGCAATCCGGACGCACTGCCACGAATGAATGCCTGCAAAAGGCGACCAGCCTATTGGCGTTCTAAAGTGACTGCCATTGCTTGAAAATCTCCGCGGAGATCGACATCAAATCCATGATGCATCCAATATGCTCCGGTCGCTGCTGCAGGTGTATTCTTAGCTACTTTGCCTGTTAAAAGATGCAGCGAGTAGGTTGCATTTTCGTCCAGGCCGCGCAGATAGACGCGAGGAAAGGGGTAATTTTCTGAACTCGAGTGAAGGAATGCGAATGCGACGGCTTGTTTCCTATCGCGAGATACGCTCTCCGTAACCGATTGTTCTCCTTCGCGTGGCGACATCAGACGATACAGCGAACCTCGCTGCACCGTCTCTCGAATGGACTTATAGTCTGCAATCATCCTTTTCGCAGTTGCAAAATCTTCCGGTGTCCACTTGTTGAGATCGGCACCGATCCCGAGAGAACCCTGCATAGACGAAAGAAAACGATATTCCAGCGAAAGAGACCGGTGATTGACCCAGGTAGGAGAATCAGTGACCCATGCCATCATGACAGCCGGTGTGTACGCATAAGTAAATCCATCCTGAATGAAGAGCCGATCGTATGCGTCCGTATTGTCCGACGTCCAGACCTCATCGGTGAGAGCCATCACGCCAAGATCGACACGACCTCCTCCACCTGAGCAGCTTTCAATTTCGACATTGGGATGTTTTTGTCTTAGCTGGGCCAGAATGTCATAGAAGTTCCGGGTGAAATCGACGTATACATTCTTCTGCTGCTCAATAGGAACGGAAGGCCAGCCAGGCTCCGCCCAGTTCCGGTTGTAATCCCATTTAAGAAACGAGATATCGTTGTCACGCAGAAGTTTATCGAGCCATTGCAGAACGTAGTCGTGAACATCGGGACGTGCAAGGTTGAGGACCAACTGATTACGACCTTCTGTGCGCGGACGTCCCGGGAAGTTTAAAACCCAGTCAGGATGTTTGCGATAGAGATCGCTGTCAGGATTGACCATCTCAGGTTCGACCCATAAACCGAAATCCATATGGAGCGAGTGAACCTTGTCGATAAGAGGCTTCAAGCCATGAGGAAACTTTTGCGGATTGACGTACCAATCGCCTAAACCGGCATGATCGTTCTTTCGTTCTCCAAACCAGCCATCGTCCATGACAAACCGTTCAACACCCAGGCTCGCGGCCTTTTCTGCCAGCATCATCTGGCTGGCTTCGTTGACATTAAAAGTCGTAGCCTCCCAGGAGTTATAGAGCACAGGGCGGAGTCTGGGAGAAGGAGCGTGGGGAAGCAGACTGTCAACCTCGAATCGATGTAGGAGGCGCGAAGCACCTCCGAGGCCCTGATCGGAATAGCCCCCGTAAAAATAAGGAGTCTGAAAGTGTTCACCGCTCTTAAGGAAGTAAGCGAAGTCGAATGAGTTCGGGCCGCCTGTAACCCTGATGTCCTTAAGGACATTCTGCTCGACGCTGATCTTCCACGATCCACTCCATCCCAGAGCCCCAAACCAAACGCTTCCCTGATCCTGGTCGTTCGAGGATGTCCGATCGATCATGAACCATGGATTATTCTCCGCTCCTGTCGTGCCTCTACGGCTTTCTAATACTGTCTTGCCACCGTGAATCGGCTGTTCCTGAAGACTCCCTTCCGCTGCCCAACGACCGGTGACATAGTGAAGCCGGTAATCGGTGCCCCTGGGAAGATTCCAGGTTCCCGATGCAACCTGCTCGATCGTAAAAGGTTGGTGAGTACGGTTTTCGATATCTGCGGAACGGCGAAGGATACCGGTTTGCTCATCCATCCGATACTGCAGCGTGACGTATACATCTCGCGAGATGTCTTTCATCAAGACATGGATCTGATCTCCCTCGATATTGTGTGAGACATATTTCAAAACAAGGTCTCGGTTTCCATCCGGAAAGGTAATCTTCAAATCCGGCTCAACGTAAAGCGCACCACCCCAGCCGGTGTACTCCTGTGGCGTCGTATTGACAGGCATATCGAATGAAGCGACACCGCTGGACGCCTGCGCGGCAGGAAACTGCTGATTGTCGGGAAGCCGCTTCCCCCAGTAAAGGGTCTGGATCTCATCCTGAGCATTGATGCCGAAGGCATAGGTACTATCCCCGCCATCGAGCCTGAATACCCTTGACTGGGTATCAAAATGAGCTGCGGCATCAGCATATTGCGAACAGAACAATAGCATACAAAAGAGGGCGGAGGCGGCAGCGCGGTGAATTGGTTTTAATAAATTTATAAATCGCATCAGAAGCTCCTGAGAGTACGCACGGCGCATGGGGAAAAGATCAATCCTGGAAACGCAGACTGAAGATTCCTGACTATGAGAGAATGCGGCATCTGAAGATTGCGCGCAATACTGAATCGATCACGCATGGCACTTGAACCCAAACAAGTTGGAATTAAGGAGATCGCTCGCGTTCTTAAGATCTCGATTGGCACCGTGGATCGCGCGCTCCACAACAGGTCTGGTGTCAGCGAGAAGACGAAGAGCAAGGTACTGCAGATGGCTAGCGAGCTGGGCTATCGGCCGAATCTTGCGGCTCAGGCACTGAAGCTCAATCGAAGAATCTCGATTGCGGCTGTGCTGCCCAAGCATATTTCTTACTTCTTTGACCCTCTGCGCGCAGGCATCGCTGCCGCGGCCGATGCGGCCGTGCGAGGTCAGATTGCTGTTGATTTTATTGAATACCCCCGCCTCGGAGCAGGCGATGAAGAAGCTCTGCAGAAGGCAATTCAAGGGGGATACAACGGAATCATCGTTCTTCCTGGAAAGATGCAGCGGTACAGCGCAATTATGCGAAAGCTGGCTCGCGAAGGCATCGCAACGATGTGCGTCGGATCTGATGCTCCGGCCTCTGAGCGCATTGGGTCGGTCGGCGTGGATGCGTATGTGAGCGGAGCCATCGCAGCAGAGATTCTTTCTCTTCGCCTGAACCAGAAGGCAAATGTAGTCGTTTTCAGCGGAGAGTTGTCTCTGATGGACCACGCTGAAAAACTTCGCGGATTTGCAGCCACCATTGCCGTACAAGCTCCTCATCTTACGCTGCTCCCTGCACTTGAAAGCCACGAACAGCCTCGCGAAGCATACCGCCAGACCCTGGAGTTGATGCGCCGGCGAAATCGTCCGGAGGGGCTTTATCTGAGCACAGCAAACAGTCAGCCTGTTTTGCAGGCGCTTGATGAACTCAATTTGCTCGATAAAATTCATATCGTTACAACCGATCTCTATAAAGACCTGATCCCCTTGATCGAATATGGCAAGGTCCTGGCGACCATTCACCAGAGGCCATTTACACAAGGAAAACTGGCCTTTGAAAACCTAGTTCGATACCTTCTGCAGGATGACGAGATACATCGCTATATAAGACTGGCACCTCATATCGTGCTCAGGAGCAATCTCGCATTATTCTCTGAGAATGCTCCTGCATCGATACTGGGGACAGAAGAAGAGCAGATGCATCTCTAGTGTTCCTATTTTCTGATAAAGCGAATCGCGGCACCTCCTCCCGGAGCAAGATGAATGGTCAAGGTATCCGCCGAAGTTACATTTTTTTTGGAGATGAGCAAGTGCTTCGGATTCTTGCCCGCATCCATGGCATCTTCGTAGGCTTCCGCTATGTAAGTGCCAGCACCTAGAAAGCGAAGAGGAACATCCAGGGTCCGGGCCGTCCAGTTTGTCATGCTGCCCAGATACCACTCGTTTCCATGCCGCCGGACAATCGTCGTAAACTCGCCAGGATTGCTATCGATCACATGGGTTTCATCCCATTCAACCGGAACATCCTTTAGAAATTCGAGGCCTGGTTGGCCAGCATAGTTCTGTGGGCTATCGGACAGCATGGGGATCGGGTTCTCGTAGATCACATACAAGGCCAGTTGCTGGGCTCGCGTTCCCATTGCCATCGGCGCTTCATTCCGGGGGATGAAGTTGTCTTCTGTGGCATTATCAAATGCTCCGGGGGTGAAATCCATCGGGCCCGCCAGCAGCCTTGTCGATGCAAACATGGTGCGGTCGACAGGGCTGTCGCGCCTTCCTACCTTATTATTTTCGAGCCCTAGGACAGCCTCATAGCTCATAACATTCGGGTACGTCCTCAAGATTCCCCAAGGCGTGCGCGTTCCGTGAAAATCGATCATCAAATGATGTTCTGCCGCATACTTCGCGACGTCATAATAGAACTGGATTCCCTCCTGATCATCCCGGTTAATAAAGTCTATTTTGAGACCAGCAACACCCCACTTCTCATACAGAGGGAAGGCCTCACGCATCTGCTTCATGACCGCTTCAGAATAGAGCCAGATCCACACCTTCACATGTTTGCTGGCGCCATAACGAACTAATTCAGGTACATCAACACGGCCGTTGAGCTGCGTGATATCACCGTTTTTGGACCATCCGGCATCGAGCATGAAGTAGGGCAAACCGTTTTCCGATGCAAAGTCGATATACTCTTTCATCACGTCCGTCGAGAAAGAGTTCTTTCCTGTTTTACTGACGTTATCGACCCACCAGTTCCAGGAGGCCTTCCCCCCCTGAATCCAGCTGGTATCGCGGAGGCGATTTGGGGAATTAAGATCTGTAAGAAGATTTGATTCGATAAGCTGGCCTGGCTTGTCTGCAACAGAGATGACTCTCCACGCCGAATGATGCGGCAAGCTGCCGAGCACAGCGTATTGCGGGTCGTCCCACCGAGGCGACAGCTTAACAGTAAGGTAGTGCCCTGCCCAGTTTCCTGAGGGATTGGTCAGGTACATGGAACTGTTGCCCTCCAGGTCCGCTTCCATCAAGGATAGCCATGCCACTCCAGGCTCGTGGAGAAGTACAGGGGTGCCGATCAGGAAATGGCTGGACACCCCGCCCTGATTGCTGAGAGCTGATAGATTAAGGCGAACATACTCGCTCTCATAACTGCTTCGATAATTGGGTAGCGCAAGCACCCACGAGGTCGCATCCTGGCTGAACCGGAATTCCGTTGCCTCCGCACGAAGGCGGAGTTCGCGAATCGCAGATTGTGTGGGAAGGACATAACGGAAGCAGAGCCCATCGTTGTATGCACGTGCCTCTACAAGCAACGATCGCGAGTGGCTTCCCTTTTCATTCACACGCAAGGTGATGCTGTTGTAGGTGTCATGCACCTTACTTATCTTGGTATTTCTCAGAGAATACACATCCACCCCAGAGGACTTCCTGGCTTCCGCGATCTCCACATCGGCGCCGAGCACAGCGGCACCCTCCAGATCGAGTCCCAGCCTGGACGAATCGATGATTGGCTTGCCGTGAAAGGTCGCAGAGTAGGTAAGCTGTCCCATCGTCCCCGGCGTGTTGTCAGATGGCTTGACCTCAAAGGTCATCTTCAGCTGTCCATCTGGTGAGGTAACTGAGGGCCTTGCATTCTGTGCGAACAATAACGATCCATCTATCAGAAAGACGAAAACTGATATTAGAGCCGCAATCCGTGAACACATCAGAGCACTCCTATGAAATATTTCGAGTCATTTTTTGAAACTAACTTTTGCGGGAGACAGCTTCAATCTGTTCCAGGGTGTATCCGCGCGTCTCCGGCACTTCTATAAACACGAGAACTGCACCTGCAAGACAAATCACTCCATAACTGACAAAGGCTCCGCCTGTTCCAAAATAGTTGTTCATAAATGGAAATGTATAAGTGAGCAGGAAAGAGGCGATCCAGAGCGAACTGACTGCGACTGCGATGCCCCGAGAGCGAACTGGATTGGGAAAGATCTCTGAGATCAAAACCCATGTTACTGGGGCCAATGTAAGCGCATAGCAGCCGATCGCTGCGAGAGTAAGGATGAGGACAGGCGTACCCAGATATCCGCGTGTATACGCCAGAGCGCATAAGAGATGGCAGACAGCGATTCCAATGCACCCTGAAAGCATGAGCTTGCGGCGACCGAGAGAATCAACGAGAAACATGGCAATTACGGTGAAGATCAGATTGATTGAGCCGGTAATGACGATGTCCAGAAAGATATCGTTGGACGCGTAGCCCGCACTGCGATAGATCTCTGCCGCATAGTTGAAGAGAATATTGATTCCGGTCCACTGCTGTAAGACAGCAAGGCCAATGGCAACAAAAACCACGCGGCGAATACCGGGCTGGAAGAGTTCCTTCCAGGATGACGACTTGGTATGAGCGCCAAGCGAGTTTTGTATTTGAATCAATTCCGCAGCAGCATATTGTTCGCCACCAATTCTCCGCAGTATGGAGCCCGCGTCGGAGTATCTGCCGTGATTCAGCAGCCATCGCGGGCTTTCCGGAAGGAGAAAGGATGCAATTGCGAAACAAAAGGCTGGGAACACAACTGCCGTGAACATCCATCTCCACCCATATTGGACATTCCAGCTTTGCAACAGGGCAACGGATGAGAGGCCGGGAGAGACTGGTCGCGCAAGGATCCAATTCACCACCTGCGCCAGAAGAATTCCGACCACAATCGCAAATTGGTTGAGACTGACAAGTCTTCCCCGAAGAGTTGCCGGGCTAATCTCGGCGATATAAAGCGGCGAAACGTTGGAAGCCAACCCAATGGCTACACCGCCGGCAATTCGCCAAACGATGAAACTGGTGAATGAGAAGGCCCACCCAGTCAAAGCGGACGATACCGCAAAGAGTAACGCAGAAAGAAGCAGCACGGGCCTTCTCCCTGACCGTTCTGCCAGGTTGCCGGCAGCCATGGACCCAAGAAGGCATCCTAAGAGCGCACAGCTATTTGCCCAGCCAACTTGCGTAGCCGATTGAAGATGGAAATAGACCTCGTAGAATTGACGCGCTCCTCCTATAACAACCCAGTCATATCCAAAGAGCAATCCTCCGAGCGCGGCCGATATTGCAAGCATCCAGACATATCCCGTGTGCGAGGGAGGTACCTGTACCGAGGCTCCGGGGTCGATTGCGACAGGTCCCTGCACCTTCAGATCTCCAGCATGCGCATCATATCTATGGCGCCAGTGTGATTTCTGTCTTCATTCAGCACATGTCGCAGAAGCTCTGTGCCGCGCTCGACCTGACCGAGACCCAGTAATGACTGAGCCTTAAGAAAATCCGCTGTAATCTTCTGACGCTTTTCAAGATCTTCCTCAAATAACAGCATTGCCGGCAGAGAGGTAGCAAAGTAATCAATCTTCGGCATCTGCAATCGCAGTTGATTGGCATAGTTTCCGATCTTCGCAAAGAGTGCACTTGCCTCGTCGCTACGGCCAAGCTCCTGGAGCGCCTTCGCGCTCCAATACGTCATATCGGAGATCTCCTGTACCTGCATCTTCTGGAAGTCCCCGAGAGAGCGAGCGGCACGCTCAAGAGCCTTCGTCGCGGCCTCTGCGTCTCCACTGCACTTGAGGACTCGACCTAACCAATAATCAATCATGCTGTGGTTCTGCAGCAGATGCCTGGCTTCGCTCAGACTTATGGGTGGATTCTCTGCGGAATGCAGGTGTCTGAGAGCGACAGCGGCATTGCTATCGGCCAACGCCTTCTGGACCAGAAGAAGATGAGATCTTACATACTGAGCCAGAACCTGTCCCTCGCCACCTTCCCAGGGTTGAAAGTGCCTGCCTAGAAGCAGTTCGAGCGCGGCCTGAGGATCTCCTACGCTATTGAGGAGAGAGGCGAACTCTATGGAAAGATCGTCTCTAAGCTCCACCAAATCGCGCTCTTTCTGGAGCAACTTCAGCCTGTTTTCAGGAACCTCACCAACACGCTTTAATAGTTGGTCGTACTCAAACAAAATACGTGCATCGCGAGGAGACAAGGCTCGGGCATGCTCAAACGCCCTTAGCGCCTGCGCTGTCTCATGCAATACGTTGAAGTAGCCAAAGCCAAGATTTCTCCACACCGTAGGAAATTCGGGATCAATCTCAGTGGAGCGTATCCAGTGGACGATCGCCTCCTGATGACGTTTGCGATCGTAAAGAAAATTGCCTAGATAAAAGTGAGCCCTCGCATCATCCGGATGCTGCTTGAGCGTTCTCTCAAGCAGCAACATTTCTTTAAGGCGGCTTGGAAAGACATAAGCTGGCCCGGCAAGTGCGGCTGTGCGATAAGCGATATCAGCTTCTTTTTCACGTCCCAACGTTGCCAGCAGGTCAGCCTTCAGATAAAGGGCAATGGTCTGAGCTCCATCGCGGGTCCATTCATCGACAGAAAGAATATGAATAGCTTCTTCCAGTTGGCCAATCGTAGCAAGGTCAAAAGCGAGATCAAGACGCTGTTGGCCGTCTCCGGGAATGGAAGACTGGCAGAGATAGCGGGTCAGGATGTCGAGAGGATCCAGAGCCAGACTCTCTCGCAAAAGATTGTTTACCTCATCGTCCCGTCGCAACTGCCTTAAAGCGAGAGCCTTCAGGTTGCGAGCGTTCAGGTTGTCTGCTTCTGCTTTCAGCGATCTTTCCGCATGATCGAGCGCCTTCGTCCATTCGCAACGCCTGCAGTCGATCTCTGCGAGTCGATGATATGCGGGCCCTCTCCACGCGGCATTCCATGTTGCTTTGTAAAAAGCATCGTAGGCATCGCTAGCTCGTCCCTGCGCTGACAGCACCAGCCCAAGATTGTAGTAGGGCTCACCGTCATAAGGATTGGGGTTACGTTGTGTAATTCGTTTGATAGCCGACCGCAGATGTTGCTCAGCCTGCTTCAGTTCTCCTCTGCCCAGATGCCACCGCCCCATAGCATTGTTGCATCGGCTATCCAATGGGTCGCGACGCAAAGCTTCGCGCCAGTAAAGCTCGGGATAACGGGTCGGATGCCGATACTGCTCCAGGTGAAGACCCGTCAGATAAAGCTCATCAAGAGTTTCTGTCTCTTCCGGAGAAAGAGGTTCAACCGCCAGTTCGGGAGGATCGGCGACTCCTGTCTCAGCGGGGGAATAGTGGAGAAGAACGCAGCCTTTATGCTCAAGCACCACCGCAAAATCATCAGTAAACGGAACATCGTCGAAGCTGATATGGAGTGAGCTGGCTGCGCAGAGATCTCCAGTCCAGTGCGTTACTTCTTGCCCACCTGAGCGCAGATAAATAGTGCTCTGTGGCCGGTCCTGGGTGACCTGCAGATGCAGATTTAGCACCTTGAGAATCTTCTCCACGCGAATCGCAGCGTCCAGGTTTGCCAGATCAGGTACGCCGATCTCACGAATGGGATACCAGAACTGGCTGAAAGTCTTCGTCTCGCCCGGCGCAAGAAACGAAAAGTCGGGTTGATTGTCGGTGTATACGCCGGCCATCAGCTCGACATAAGGACCATCCTCATCAGTCAGGCTGCGATCCCAGGCATAGCCAAAGTCATGGTTCCCCCAGGTCCATTGCTTCTTCCCCGGAGAGATGTGGTGATTCGCAAACGAAACGACGCCTGCCTGTCGCTGATGATCGTAGCCACCCGAGAAATCTCCCTTGGACCCCACGATCATGTAGCTTGTCGGAACCGGGATATTGGCATACCAGCCCAAATCGTTTGGGGGATACGATCCATCCGGCAAGAAACGGGAAGGGATCTCTTCAGTGGGAACGCCCTGCCGCGCTCGCTTGCCATAATCCACACCATAGTATGCCCCTTGACTGAGCGGATATTCCGTAATCGCGCGCTTTGCATGGTCCGCAGCGAACTGCACATCCTTGGGAAAAAAAGACTGGTACCGCTCGTGCACGTGCGTAGCCACATTTGCCCACCAGAGAAATGTCTGCGTCTGATCTGTGCGGTTAAAGAGACGCACCTTTACCTCAACATATGCTCTGTCGGGATACAGGCAGATTCCGTGCATTCCCTTCATCCGATTCATCGGATCGTGATCACTGCACCAGACTGTTACTGATCCATCGCGGGATCTCTCGATCTGAACATCAACCGGCATATACGTTGCGGGACGATGATGCTGGGGCCAGTTGAACTCCACTCCGCCGGAGATCCAAGGTCCTGCCAGCCCTACAAGAGCGGGCTTAATGACGTTCTGGCGATAAAAGAAGTCATAGCCATTGATCTTATCCATGCCTACGTGGATGCGGCCCCCGATCTGTGGAAGGACCATCAGTCTAAGGTAACGATTCTCCAGATGAACGGCCTTCCAGCTTTGCACAGAAGGAGTCGTATTGATGCGATCAATGACCGGAAGCGGATACACGCGACCGCTGCTTCCTTGATAAACCCTTTTTTCCAGGAACAACGGATTCTGGTCAGGTGCGGCAGGCTGATAGGTGCGCATCATCACATCTTCTTCCCACACCTTTACGTCACCAGTTTCTGTAGCTGGAGCTGGCGGAAGAATGAGTTTTGTGTAATCGACAGCTTCGCTCTGCACCTTGGATTCCTAAAGGCCGACTGAAAGGTAGTGAAATATTTTTTCGTGTACGTTACCGCACACGCACACCTTACTGCTCTTATCGTGCCAATGTCAAGATCTTTCCATCGCCTTCATGTCCGATCTCAACATCCGTGAAGCATGGCAATCACGAAATTCCGTTCATAGTGCATCCGCAATATTAGCGTCAAAGAGGGGCAGAAAAGCTAGCCTTCTCTGCCCCTAGAGATCATTTCGAGCTAAAAGACGTATTTGAGTGAAAGCTGTAGGAAACGCGCGTCGGGAGCATTGGCCTGAAGATTCTTCGGGCCTGTAATCTCTCCGCCGCCAGAGCCGTTGTTAGTAGTTGAGGGATTTCCCCACGTGGGATGGTTGAAGACGTTGAATGCATCGACACGGAACTGAAGATACTGTTCGCGGATCGTGGCGAAATTTTTGAAGAGCGATGTATCCGCACGCCAGTAGCCCGGACCATAAACGATGTTTTGCTTATCACCGAGATATTGCAATACCGTTGCAGGATCAGTAATCAAAGCACCCGCTGGAATCTTGCGGCCATCCAGAGGATTCGCAAAGGAACACGGGTTATACCAGTTGTCCCTGGTCCTGGTCTCTGTGGGGCAGCTAGCAGCTCCGCCGGATGGAGGATTGCCTCCGGGAGCAAACGGATCACGAATCATTACTGCTCGAGATGATCCCCCTGAAGCTGTCGAACCGATGGGGCTGATGCCTCCAATGGGAATACCGGACTGTGCCGTGAAGGTTCCGCTCAGAGACCATCCACCTACTGCAAGGTCGGTCCAGCGCGAGTCATGCAGATACGTTCTGCCGTGGCCAAATGGGAGCTGATAGTTGCCGTTGAATGTAAAGCGATTACGTATGTCGTAAGACGAATTCGTATACTCGGAGTTCAGCCCAAGCAGGTAGTACGAACGGACGCCAATACCTGTTGAAAGTCCTCCAGCTGAGCTGGAGTCATCCAGCGCGTGTGCCCAGGTGTATGTCGCGAGAAACGACAATCCTTGCGAGAATCGCTTCTCGAGTTTTGCCTGCAGCGAATTATATGAGCTGATGCCGGAGTATTGAATCTGCCCCGTTCCTCCCAGTCCAGGGAAAGGCTGAAGGAACTGCGTGTTGGTTGAAGCGGTCGTCAGCGCCAGAGCCGAATTGGGAGCCCAGTACGTCGACAAGTGCTTTGAAACATTGCCAACATATGCGACCGACATCACCATATCGGTGGTGAAGGCACGCTGGAAGGACAGGCTATAGTTCTGTGTATAAGGCGTCTTGATCTTCGGATCTACAGAGTGAAAACCTGGTTGAGATGGAGCGGCCTCCGTAGTGAGAGGTGGCAAACCCGACTGCAAGGTATAGGGCAAAGGAGAGCAGTTTCCGGAATTGCAATCTGGTTGGTTATACGTTGCCGTCAGATTGAACGGATAGTTCGCTCCGATATTGGTGTTCCCATGACTCTGTAGACCACCATAGAAGATGCCGTAACCTCCTCGAATCACCGATTGCGAATCGAGTTGGTAAGCAAACCCTATGCGGGGAGCGAAGTTCGTGTTCTGTGGACCCACGAGCCGCGTATTCCCCACATATTGCACGGATACGTTGTTTGCAGCGAGTAGCGAAAGGAAAGCCGGAGCGAGCTGATACTGCTCTGCTCCTTTTGGCAACTGATATACCGCAGTGCCGTGGCCAATACTCACCGGTCCGGTAAGGACAAAGTTGGCCTGCTTGTATCTGGACTCCGCATAGGGCTGGTACCAGTCATAGCGAATGCCGAGGTTCAGAGTCAGCTTCGGTGTTACGCGCCAGTCGTCCTGCACGTAGCCGGAGTCGTACCACTGTTGATCGTGTACTCCAGGATTGTTTGTAATGTATGCACTGGACATCTTGTTTGCCAGAAAGTCCGCCGTGCCGCTGGTTGCGCTTGAGCCAGGAACACTGGTATAGCTTCCATTGAAGTTGTACTGTCCGCGTGGATTCTGTGCGTACGTGTAGTAGAAGCGGATGTTCTGGAAGGCCACTCCAAACTTCAGCGAGTGATTCCCCATGATCTTGGTTACGTTGTCAAGAATCTGATAGACGTTCTGCGACTCGTTCGAAGTTCCCGAAGATCCCCAATAACTGGCTCCTACTGTGCCTTGTAACTGGCCTTGAGGAAGGCCACCCTGGAGAGGCGTGAAAGGAACATTTCCCAGGCCAAGATCGCCAGCCAGGGTGTAATTAGTCGCATTCGGTTGGAGGAAGTTGAAGACACCCCAGTTATAGCCAAAGCGAAATTCATTCGTTATGGATGGGCTAAAAACGTGCGTCTCGCTGAACATGCCATTCTGGGCAAGGCTTGTATCCTGTTGTCCGCCATATCCGCTGCCGTCCAAAATCGGACCGAACGGAAGCTCATTCGTGATGATCTGGTGCAGGTAGCTGTAACGGCCGTAAATCTGGTCCTTCTGGCTGATGTTCCAGTCAAGGCGCTGATCCCACTGAATGGTGTTGTCGTGCTTGCCCACATTCGTGGTGAAGTTGTTGAAGGTCTTCCCGCCATTCGTATTCGGCAGCGGATACATATTGAGAATGTTCTGCGCGACTGGATCGATATCCGAAGGGCAGAAGACGTTCGGCTGCCGTCCGCACGATGCTCCAAGAGGAACGCTTCCACGGCTGACCGGCTGGTACAGGTTGATGGGACCGGAGTAGCCCGTGAGAGTCGGATCCAGCAGCTCGGTAAAGTCGCCAGTTCGCATCTTCGCCGTTGGTACGGTGTAGTTATTGGTCTGGCCGATCGAAACTCGGTTCGCTTCGATGTCGCCAAAGTAGAAGATCTTGTCTTTCCAGATTGGAAGGCCGAGCGTCGCACCAAATTGATTCTGGTGAAACGGTGGAACCGTCAGCGCATTCCAGTTTCGCGCATTCAGCTTGTCGCTGCGGAAGTACTCCCATACATCGCCGTGAATCTGGTTGGTTCCGGATTTGATGCTGGCGTTCAACACTGCACCTGCCGAATGGCCAAACTCAGCGCTGTAGTTGCTGGTCTGCAGGTTGAATTCTGCCAAAGCGTCCGGCGGTGGCCTCTGCACGAAGGTCGATCCGTTGAGAAAGTCGACAAGGTTCGTGTTGTTATCTACGCCGTCGAGAATAAAGTTATTCTGTTCCGCGCGTTGACCGTTTGCGACAAAGTCCCCCTTGCCGGATCCACGAGTCTGTCCCTGAGGAGGTGCGACACCCGCCGAGAGCTGTGCAATAAAAACCCAATTTCTTCCGTTTAGCGGGGTTTCATTGATCGTCTTGGAATCCACCACCTGCCCGATGGCACTGGTCTGGGTTTCCAGCAGAGGAGGAGCCGTGCTGACGACCACATTCTGTGACACCTCCCCAGGTTTCAGCGAGAAGTTCACTCCCAGCCGTCCCTGAACATTCAGCACAAGGTTCTCCCTAGTTGTCGTCTGAAATCCTGGCGCGCCCACCGTCACCCTGTAGTGACCGATCTTGATCGGAGAGAACGTGTAGATACCGCTTTCATTCGTCTGTCGCTCGAGTGTCAGACCGGTCTCCGACGAGGCCAACGTTACCTTTGCATGAGGGACGGCTGCGCCGCTCAGGTCCGTGACCGCACCGGTAATCGTTCCTTGATCGACCTGCGCCGGCAATGGAGCAACCGACAACGCCAGGAAAAGTATCGGAATGATCCATTGCAATGAAGACATGAAAACATAACCTTTGGCTCTTTGAAGCACGGACATACTGGCCTGCCTTTTACATTTCGGAATCAACGGTCCTAAGCTCCCGCAACCCGACGGTGCGGAAGGGGGGGGAAATCCATAAATCAACGCTGTTTGAAGAGCGTGTTCGTTCACGCAAATGAGACGTAAAACTGAACGAAATGGAAACTAATACGCAACGTGAACGAATGTCAATATTTTAAAATAGAAAGTATTTTTATAGAGGCAGGCTGCTACCGCCCGACGAAAGGATCAGACTGGAAGTTCCATGCAGATGCAGAGCAAAGTCGAAGTAAAGCAAACGCAATGGCATGACGAAGCGGACCTTTTTATTCTTCGCAACCATCACCTCGAGATCGAGCTAAGCGACTACGGGGCAAGATTGCTTAGGGTAAGGTCCCCTGACAAGTCAGGCATCCTGGAAGATGTAGTTCTCGGCTTCGAAACACTCACCGACTATTTCGCCGACAGTGCATACATGGGAGCAACCATCGGACGTTTCGCAAACAGGATTGCTGGTGGATCTTTCCAGTTGGGAGGAAAGACGTATCATCTTAAGCTTCCCGCAGGCGCGAAACATGGCCTTCATGGTGGGGCAGAAGGATTTGATCGCAGGCGATGGCTTGCTGAAGTGCTGAGTGATGGCATCTGCATGCGCCTTATTTCCCCGGACGGTGATATGGGATTTCCCGGCGTGCTCGAGGTCTCAGTCACTTACCGCCTTCAGGATGACAGCCTTCGTATCAGCTATGGAGCTGTCTCGGATGCCACCACCCTTTTGAATCTCACCAATCACGCATATTTCAACTTGCGGGGTGACGACCGAGACGACATACTCTCGCACGAGATTCAAATCTTCGCCGATTCCTTTACTCCGATCGACGAAGATGCCATCCCTACCGGAGAGATAAAGAATGTCACCGGAACAGCCTTTGATTTACGTCACTCGGTAAGGATTGCAGATCGCATCGCAACTACAGATCCGCAAATACTCGCCGGAAATGGTTTCAACCATAACTTTGTTCTGAATAGTGAGGGGCTACGCGAGGTGGCGAAACTCTATGAGCCAATCTCAGGAAGAACACTCACAGTCGTTACCTCCGAACCCGGCCTTCAGTTCTACACCGGAAATGCCCTCAATCGTACCCGAGGACGGCAAGGGCGTTTTTATGGTCCTTATTCCGGACTTTGTCTGGAAACCCAGCACTTTCCCGACTCACCGCACCACCCAAACTTCCCTACAACGATTCTGGCTGGCGGTAAGCACTTCTCTTCGACAACGATCTATCTCTTCGGAGTCAAACAGTGAAAACACCGCCATAGCATCCCTTGATCTCGTTTCGAAAATTACGCAAATGCCTGACGTGACAGATATTCAACCAAGTTCGCTCCGCGACGGGAGGGTATCATCTGCCCGTACTAATATTGAATATCTGTATTTCTGATCGTGGTACGATTTCGGCAGATAGCCTGCATACCGGCAGGCGTTTGGAGGCTTTATCATGAGCCCACTTTCTCGCCGCGACTTTCTAAAGACATCTCTTGCCGCTGGAACATTTGCCAATGCAGGAGCCCTCCCCCTATATGCCTCTCGCAGGACGGCCACTGACATCGTGTCGTTAGGTAAATCGGGGGTTGGAGTGACACGGCTAGCCTTCGGCACCGGCACGCACAACGGCCAGGTCCAGGCTGCTCTTGGTCAAAAGGAATTCACACGGCTGGTCCACTATGCCTATGATCACGGCATCCGCTTTTTCGAGACTTCGGAATCCTATGTCACTCCTGCCATGCTCGGCGAGGCTCTCAAAGGTCTTCCTCGCGATAGTTACCAACTCATGAGCAAGGTCACTACTGACAAAGATACGAATCCCAAGGGACGTCTGGACCAGATACGTAAGACCGTGCAGACTGAGTACTTCGATATCATGCTGCTGCACTGGCAGCACACCTCCGACTGGGCTACAGAGAGCGCCCCTTGGCAGGACGCTATTCTCGAAGCTCAATCAAAGCAGCAAATACGCGCTCGCGGAGCTTCCGTTCATGGTCTTCCCGCACTTCGCCGTATGCCAGGTAATCAATGGCTTCAGATTGCCATGATCCGTATGAACCATAAAGGCATCCAAATGGATGGGACTTCCTGGACCGACAGTAGTCACAATCCTGACCACGTCCCGGAGGTCGTTGAGCACGTACGGCAGGTACGCAGCCAAGGCATGGGTGTCATTAGCATGAAGCTTGTCGGTGAGGGAGCCTTTACTCGCCAGGAGGACCGGCAGGCCGCCATGCGCTTTGCCTTTTATAACGCAGGCGTAGACTGTGTCACCGTCGGTTTCAAAAACACGCAGGAGATCGATGAGGCTATCGGCAACCTCAATCTCGCACTTGCCTGAGCAGAAACATACGATAACTTCTCCATGGCAATGTTTCTATCATCCACCCCATTCCATCCTTACTGTTTCTGAGCGGCAGCACTCTTCGCCGAATAAACGAACTGCTTCACCTCTGCTCGTTCCCTATCCGCTTCAGCGAGATGCCGTGCCCGCTGTTTCTGGTAGATTTCCAGCTCCGCTTGCGCACGGTCCTTCTGCCCGGTATGGATATAAGCCTGCCCCAGCCGGTAGTGCGCATCTGGAAGATCAGGATTCAGCTTGAGGGCACTCTGATACTCCGCAATGGATCTTGCATATTCCTTTTGCCCCGAATATAGACTGGCTAATTGCATGTGTGCATCTGCCATTTTTGGATCGAGAGCAATCGCACGTTGAAGCAGATTCTCAACCTGTGGAAGGATTTTTTCCAAATCCTCTGCACGCTCTCCTTTCCAGAGCGCCGTGGCGTAAAAATATGCTGCATTCGCATTGTTTGGCTCAAGCTCGGCATAGCGCTTGAAACGAGCGATCACATCCTCGGTCTGAATGGGAGTGTTCGCAAAAGCTTTCGACAGGAAAAAATAACAGCGAGCATCATCGGGTTTCAAGTCGGCGGCCGTCAAAAGCGCTTTTACTGCTTCGTCATATCTCGCACGCGAATACAATGCCATCCCCAGCCCTATAAAGAGTCGCGACGACTTAGGATAACGCGCTGTAGCCTGTTCGAAGATATCGATGGCAGGCTCGTAAGCGCGATGCAGCAGCATCTCTCCGCCCCAGGAGAATAGGTTATCTTCATTCGGATCCATCTGCGCTGCAGCGGCAAACTCGTTCGCAGCATCGACAAACTGTTCCCTTTTCTCATCAATCTGTCCGAGGAGGTTGTGCAGTTCACCTGTATTCTTCTCTCGGAGTAATGCATGGGCAAGGTCGCTTGCTGGAACCAGTTCCTCTACTAGAAAGTACGCGAGCGCGAGGTTATACCCGTTATCGTACGACGGCTGAAGTGCCTGCGCGTTTTTCAGATAAGGAACGGCCTCTTTCAGTCTTCCCGATTGAGCATAGAGCTCTCCCAGATTATGGTTTGCCTCATAACTCCTGGGCTCAAGAACAATTGCTTTGTGAAACTGCTCTTCCGCCAATGGTAACTTTCCGGCACGCACCAGAGACGCAGCCAGATTCGTCCGGGCCGCTGCGGAGTCCGGCTTGAGGTTTACCGCAACCTGCAACTGTTCCAGCGCCTGCGCTTCCTTCCTTTGCTCAGAGTAGACCAGACCAAGAAGCTCGTGGACCTCGAAGCTCTTCGGAGTTCTGGGCAAAAGCGCTTCAAGCTCCGAAGCCGCTTCGTCAAATCGCCCGGCATTGTAATGACTTACAGCAGACTGAAACTCTCGGTTCAGTTCCTGGTCGGATCCCGAGTTCGCTTCAGCGGCAGAAATGGCCACCGAGCACACGAGCACCATTGCAACGATCCATCGAGAAAGAGAACCGCTATTCACGGCCAGCCCTTATGGATTGCTTCGTAAGTGCCACTCCGAACCCACTCGTAAAGCAAAATGAAGGCACAGCAACCCACTGCGCCTTCATTTTAGTCTAGTAATACAGCTTCAAGGCAAACTGGATTTGCCTTGGGTCAAACGGAGCGTCACGTGTCGATCCGATTCGACCGAATGCAGCGTTTGTGAAGGTTCCCGAACCTCCAATTGCAGTTACGCCATTTCCGCCGAAGTTCGGCGCGTTGAAGTTGGGATGGTTGAAGATATTGAAGAACTCCGCCCGGAACTGAAGGGCGATGGCTTCGTGAATCGGGAAGTTCTTGAAGGTTGAGAAGTCAAACCGGTGGAATCCAGGCCCAACTGTGCTCGCCGAGCCTGGGCCGCCAAGAACAAGCGGGCTGCTCGCTGGGATCTGTACACAATTCGTCTGACTGGGATTTGGAATGAGCTGCCCACTCTGGCGTATGAGGGTGCAGGGTTGAGCGAATGCGGCGGGGTTCCCAAACCAGGAGAGAGCTCCGCTCGAATCCCGATGCAGGCCTAGCTTTTGGCTTTGCCCGGCAACCTTCAGTACCCTGCAGCTCGTGCCCGCAGTAGCTCCGGTTGGGCAACTCAAGGTAATTGGCTGTCCACCTTGAAGGGTTGCGATACCGTTCACTGCCCAGCCACCAAGCACTGCGTTGGTCAGTCTGCCAGCATTGGCGAGGAACATCTTATTCTTGCCGAATGGCAACTCATAGCTGCCGCTGAGATGGAAGACATGTCGGATATCAAACGCCGCCGGCCCCCAATCGTAATGCGGTCCAAAATTTGGAACCCATGGGGCGCGGTAGCCACTGACACTGCCGCCGTTCAGAAGATCACCGGCGTCAGACAAAGTCTTGGCGAAAGTATAAGTCACCAGAAAGCCCACTCCGTCCGTCGACTGGCGCTCTATCTTTGTCTGAAGGCCGTTGTAGATACTCCGACCGATCGTCCGCTGATAGCTGCCGTTCTCGGCAAAATCTGGGAACGGCCGATACGTGGTCGTGCTGTCAGCAGCAGCGAGAATCTGAGAGACCCGGTTATTCCCGATACCAGCCTGCAGAGAGCTTCCGTCCGTCATGACATAGGCAGCCTGTGCCGAGATGGTATGCGTAATGGCATATTGAACGGTCAGGTTAGCGCTGAGAGTCCGGGGCGTCTGATAATCAAACTGCAGTCCTTGCAGACCAAGGCCTTTGCCGTTTACCGCCAAGGGAGTGAATTGCGCGCAAGTCAAACCTGACCCAATCGTGGCGCTTCCTCCTGGACCGGCCGTAGCACAGGAGCCGTATGGGTTAGCTCCCATACTAAAGGGGTGATAGTCGGTATCGGAAGCGAAGTTGAAGTTGTAAACGAAGGGATAGTTCTCTCCTATGTTTGGGCCATAGCCTTGATTTTCGAACGCATTGAAAAACAGGCCTACGCCACCGCGCACGACAAGTAGCGGAGACACTTGATACGCGAAGCCCGCTCGCGGCGCGAAATTGGTTTTCTGCGTCTGAACAAGCGCTTTTCCATATTTGTTCGTCAACTGAAGCGCAATCCCGTCTTTTTGGAGCAAAGCCAAGAACGTTGGAGAGAGAGAGCGATCGGCCTTTCCGGAAGCCGGAATCAGATAAGTGGCTGCATTGTTCGGAGGACCATTCTGCACGAAGTTCGCCTGGCCGCCATTCATCTCTGAGATGGGGCTGAAATAATCCCAACGCAGGCCGAGATTGAGGGTTAGCTTAGGGCTAACCTTCCAATCGTCTTGGAAATAGAACGCCAGATAATTCCTGGCATCGTAGGTCTTATTGATATTGGACGCATGAACGTTGTTCGCGCCTCCTACATAACTAATCCCATTTGGTACCGTCGTGGCGGTGGGAACCAAGAGGAATTGAGCACGTCCGGTTAAGTCCCCGCCCTGGTTAGGAACTCCAGCGAAATTGCCATTGAAATCAAATTCGCCGCGTGAATATGCGGGTTGCAAGGTATTGAAGTGAACTCTCTGGAACTCGACACCCATCTTGAAGCTGTGACTACCGTAAATCTTCGTGAAGTCATCCGTTACCTGAAGCGTCTGGCTCACCTCATCGGAGGGCAAGTAGTCGTTGCTGCCCAACTCTTGCAGGCCATCAATCACGATGGCAGGTAGACCGCCATTCTGCGGTACCTGGGGAATTCCTTGAATCCCAAATTGTTCGGGGATCCCCATGTTATTTCCCTGCGGACCGAAGCGAGTGGTGTGAAGATGATTGAAGCCGACACGGCCTACGTTGACCGTGCTTGGAGAAAACACATGCGTCCATGCGGCAACAGCCTGCTCAGATTTCGCTCCCTGGATGCCCTGCTGAAAGCTGCCACCGTCCGCGATACCGCCGAAGATGCCGGGGATAAACTGCGGGTCATCCACATAGCTGAAGCGTCCAAACACCTGGTTCTTGTCGCTCAAATTGTAGTCACCGCGAACGTCAAAGGCGTTACTGTGTTCATAGAGCGCTGGGCTTGAGGTATAGTTCGTCGTGAACCTGCTGTTGACCGGGAGCGGGTAGAGGTTCATGAGCTTTACGGCATTCGGGTCAAGACGAGACGCTGGTATTTGGTTGAAATTGCAATTTTTCGCTGCATAGGATGTTCCCGCGCCGCAGAATGGGTCACGCACATAGCCAGTCTGTTGCGCCGCAATCCCTGTCACAGGGTCCACTACTCCGACAGTAACTGGTCGTGTTGTTGCCGGATCGAGGATCGCTCCATAGGGCAATGATCTCCCCAGTGCATCGATATGAGGTGAGCCGTTTTGTTGCGTAATCAGATCGGAGAGATCGGTAAAACCACTATTGCGTTCCGTCAAGGTAGGAACATTACCGTTAAGCACCGTGCCTTGCACGCGGCGGAAGCCCTGATAGTCGCCGAAATAGAACAGCTTGTTCTTGACGATAGGACCGCCAATCGAGGCGCCAAACTGGTTCCAGCGCAACTTTCCCTTCTTCACGCCGTTATAATTTTCAAACCAGTCAGCGGCATCCAGCTTTTCGTTCCGGAAGAACTCCCAGACGGCACCATGAATACTGTTGGTTCCGGATTTGATCGTCGCATTGAGAACTGCACCTGCGGAACGCCCTTGCTCGGCGCTGAACTGAGCTGTCTGAACTTTGAATTCCTGAATCGCATCCAGCGGAGGAAGAATGACGAAATTTGTACCGTTCAGAAAGTCAACTGCGTTCGAGTTGTTATCGATACCATCGAGCAGATAATTATTCTGCGCCGGGCGAAGTCCATTGGCGGAAAAGGCGCCTGACGCCGCATTACCGCGGGTATCTGCCTGCGGCGTGTTGACTCCCGCAGAAAGTTGCGCCAGAAAGGTGAAATTGCGACCATTGAGAGGCAGGTTATTTAGCGTGGTACTTTCTATCACCTGACCAACAGATGCCTCTGTCGTCTGCAGTTGCGGCGGAACTCCTGTAACCGTAACCGTCTCCGTCGCGGCCCCAACCTGGAGCTGAATGTTGGCCTGTAAGCGTTCCTGCACGTTCACTTGCAGGTTTTCCTGGGTTGTCGACGAAAACCCTTGCGCTGAGGCAGTAACGGAGTAGTGGCCAATTCTGACTGGCGAGAAAGTGTACTGACCGCTGCTAGTCGTTACAGTTTCCAGCGTCAGGCCGACGTCCGTATTGCGAAGCGTGACGTGAGCATTCGGGACAACTGCGCCGGACGGATCCGAAACAATTCCAGTAATGGCCCCCTGATCTACCTGGGCAATCAAATCCGGACTCAGAGTTAGCAGAAAGCACACACACGCAAGGGTTATAAGCCTAAGGGTACGCACACGTCTAAACACACTGCATCCAGAGCTCATCCCGTCACTCTCCAAAAGAACTTCAAATAGTGGTACTGACAGTTCGCAGTAATGTAACCGGTTACTTTTAGTCTCCGGCGCACTTTATTCTTCGGAAATCTCCTTTGTCAAACAAAAATATTTAGGCGCTGAAATATCTTCCGGCACTGATCTTTACGGAAGGAGGCTGACGTTTCGTAAGGCACCTTCCTCTGCAGGTTCCGCATTGGTGCTAGGATGCATTTGCTGCTTTTGCAAAAAATTCGTCATCGATTGAAATACGTCAAGGAAACCGTTACGCCACGTGTCCACCCCGCACCTCTCCCGCCGCAATTTCCTGCAAAAGATGGCGATGACGCCAATCCTCTTACGAATGGCTCCCCTTGGTAGCTCGCTTTTGACCCAGAATCTCTGGTCATCGGTAGGCCAGCCGACCTTAGGCTTAGAGGAGTTTTATCTCAAACCAAACTACCCGACAAAATCCCCCCTCGAAGACGTCCTACGTCTCGTACCGCCAGGAACTGACGAATTTATCACGGAAAAATACGCCTTCCAGATTGAGCAGGAGCTGAAGCAGTGGAGTGTCTCGCTCATTCGTTCGGGTCGTGATCTCAGTTCGCTTGCAGGACTACTTGATAATTCCATTTCAGCCACAGCACTCACACCCATGCAGCAAACAACAATACGAAATGCGCAAGGGATTGAGGCTCTCAAGATAGAATTCGGGTCGGAGACGACCTCAGGGCGCGATGAGTTTTTAAGAGAACTTCGCGACTATTTTCAGCCTGCGACTCGCATCCTGACTGCTCAATTCGATGTAGTCAGTCTCGAAGATATCTCCGGAGGACCGCAGGACCTTCAAGTTGGTATTCGATACAACTTTGTGTTCGAGATCGAAGGCGCACGTCGCGAAGAGCGCGTCGGGCAATGGCAAACCAAATGGATTTTTACTTCCCCGAATACCTGGAGACTTCACCACTTGGTGGCGAGCGGAGAGGTGCGCTGCATCGTATCTTCGCCTGCTTTTGTCGATGTTACAGAACATGCATTTGGGTCCATCGACTCGTACCGCTCCCAATTACTGCACGGCACTGATTATTGGCGAACTGTTCTTGATGGTGCATGCGGGATAGATGTTTACGGGAACAACGGTATCGCCGCCGGCGATTTTGATAACGATGGATTTGACGATCTTTACATCTGTCAACCGGGAGGCCTCCCGAACCGCCTTTATCGCAATCGCGGCGATGGAACATTTGAAGATGTCACCGAACATGCGGGCGTAGGGGTGCTCGATAACACCTCATGTGCAATCTTCGCGGACTTTCGTAACAGTGGTCTGCAGGACTTGCTTGTCGTTTGTGGCACCGGACCATTGCTCTTCCTGAACCAAGGCAATAGCAAATTCCATATGAAGCGCGATGCCTTCACTTTTGCACAAGATCCGCAGGGAACTTTCACCCATGCTGCAGTGGCCGATTACGATCAGGATGGAAAGCTGGATATCTATTTCTGCCTTTACAGCTACTATCTCGGGCTCGACCAATATCACTATCCTGTGCCCTACTTCGATGCACGGAACGGCCCTCCCAACTTCCTTTTGCACAACGAAGGCGATGGCAAATTCACAGATCGTACAGGAGTTGCCGGACTCAACAAAAACAACAACCGTTATAGCTTCGCATGCGCATGGCAGAATTCCAAAACAAATGGTTTTCCAGATATCTATGTGGCAAACGATTTCGGCCGGAGTAATCTTTATCGAAACAATGGCGACGGCACTTTCACGGATGTCTCAACCGAGGCCCATGTAGAAGATGCTGGAGCAGGCATGAGCGCCTCCTGGTCCGATATCGATAATGATGGTCAGCCTGATGTGTATGCGGCCAATATGTGGTCGGCAGCAGGCCAGAGGATCGCCGAACAAGCACTTTTTCACAAGAACGCACCGGAAAATATTCGCGCGCTCTATCGCCATCATGCTCGCGGCAACTCCCTTTATCGCAATTTGGGGAATGGCACATTTCAAAATGTAAGTAATCAGATAGGCGTCGAGATGGGGCGGTGGTCGTGGAGTTCGGATTTCTGGGACTTCGATCACAACGGTTATTCAGACCTCTACGTCACGAATGGCTATATCTCTGGTTCCGAGCATAATGACCTTGCCAGCTTCTTCTGGCGACAGGTCGTCGGAAAATCCCCTGAGGATTCGACTCCATCTCAAGCATATGAGCATGGATGGAATGCCCTTAACGAGCTCATCCGTTCCGATAACTCCTGGAGTGGTTATGAAAGAAATGTGATGTTCGCGAACAACGGAGATGGAACATTTACAGAACTCTCGGGAGCCGTGGGCCTCGACTTTATAGAAGACAGCCGCTCGTTTGCCCTTGCCGACATCGACCATGATGGCCGCCTGGAAGTGATTCTGAAGAATCGTAATGCTCCTCAGCTCCGCGTCGTGCACAATGCGCTGCAACATATCGGCCACTCAGTCTCTTTCCGTTTGCATGGCACCAAAAGCAACCGCGATGCAATCGGCTCTATAATTGTGTTAGAAGCAGGCCCCTTGAAGCAGACAAAATCGCTTCAGGCTGGTTCCGGCTTCCTCGCGCAACATTCGAAGGAGATCTTCTTCGGCATAGGACGCCCCGCCGATCCCGTTCGTGCAACGATTCACTGGCCTTCAGGAAATAAGCAGATTTTTGAGAATATCCCTGTCGACCATCGCATCGAGATCCAGGAAGATTTAGATTCGTACGTCGCCAAGCCCTTCACCGCATCTTCGGCAACCTCTTCTCATTCTGTCCCTCAATCTCTCGTCGATCATCCACCTGCCGCGTTCGGAACCTGGCTCATTGAGCCGTTGAAAGCACCCGGATTTTCCCTTCCGGGGCTTGATGGCAAAGTGTACAGTCTGCATTCATCCCTCGGCGGCTTTACGCTTCTCAACTTTTGGACAGCCCGCGCGCCGCAGTGTCGCAGCATGCTGACACATTTTCACCAGCATCAATCAGAATTCAACCGCGCCAATTTGAAGCTCCTGGCCATCAATACGGATGAGGACGCTTCAGCGGGAAAGCTACTGGCAACGCAACTTGGCCTAGATTTTCCCATCTTATTTGCGAGCACTGAAATTTCGGGAATTTACAACATCATCTTTCGTTACCTATACGATCGGCGTCGCGATTTGGTGCTTCCAGGATCATTCCTGGTAAATGCAGAGGGAATGATTCTTAAGGTTTATCAGGGGCAGGCTGACATCCAGCAAATCCTCAAAGACATCAATTTAGCATCTGATTCAACCTCAGAACGATTGCTGCGAGCTCTTCCCTTCCCAGGCGCAGTCATCCAAGATGACTTTCGGCGCAACGATTTCACCTATGGCGTCGCTCTCTTCCAGCATGGATATCTTGATGCTGCCGCAGAATCCTTCCAACAGGTCATCCTTCAGAAACCTAATGACTCGGAGGCCTACTACAATCTCGGCACGTTAAGTCTTCATCGCAATGATCTCCCCACAGCGCGCCGATATCTCGAGCAGACGCTCAAGCTCCGTCCAGACTACCCTGAGGCATGGAACAACCTCGGCATGATCGCAGCCCAGCAAGGCCTGGCGGATGAAGCAATCCGCAATTTCCAACAGTCCCTCGGCCTTCGCCCCAATTACACCATTGCCCTTCTCAATCTAGGCAATCTTTATCGTCACCAAGGCGCATTCGACAAGGCCATGAACCTGTTCCGCCAAGCACTCCAGCTTAAACCGGACGATGCAGAGGCCAACTACAGTCTCGGCATGCTTTACGCACAACAGAATCAATTACAGCAGGCATCCGATTCTCTTCAAAAGGCGGCCACACTGCGTCCAGGCTACCCTGAAGCGTTGAACAACCTCGGCGTGATCTATGTTCGCACTGGCGACTACGAACATGCAGAAGAGCAGTTCAAGACCTGCATCCGCCTTACACCTTCCTTCGGTCAGTCTTATCTGAACCTCGCCCAACTCTACGCCATTCGCCACGAGAAGCAGCAGGCAATCCAGATCCTGCAGCAGCTATTGGTATTGCAGCCACAGAACCAAACAGCACAACAGGCGCTAAAGATGCTCTCAGGCCCTTGATGATCAGGTCACGAGCCGCGAGAAGAAGGTTTTTCGACGCTTTTCCCTCCACCAAGTCAGACGTTTACCAGCCCTCTCACCCGCATTAGACTCTATAAACGTGATTATCCCTCGTCGGCGTTTTCTCGGTTTATCGCTCTTCGCGCTCAGCAGTACGCTTCTTGAAACCCTGACCACGCCTCTGTGGAAGTGGCGCAATCCTGATCTGGTTTATGCTGCTACGATCGCTCCGACCTTGCCTGTGCAGTTCACCGATGTTGCCAAACAGGCTGGGCTCACCGTTCCAAATGTATGGGGAGGAGTCGATCACAAACGGTCCATCGTCGAAGCAAAGGGCTGCGGTATAGCATTCTTTGACTACGATAACGATGGCTGGCTGGACATCTATCTCACAAATGGAGACCGCTTCGATGTGGAATGGCCCGCTGGACAGGCCCCAACGACGCACCTCTATAAAAACAATCGAGATGGAACCTTTGCCGATGTCACTGCAAAATCGGGCCTCGCAAGGACAGGTTGGCAGACCGGGGTCTGTATCGGAGACTATGACAACAATGGATGGGACGACCTCTTCTGCACCTTCTGGGGGCACAATGTACTCTTCCGCAATAACGGTGATGGCACATTCAGCGATGTCACGCAGAAGGCTGGCCTCTCGCAAAAGCAGGTTCGGCTAGGCGCGGGATGCACCTTCCTTGACTACGATCGAGACGGGTATCTGGATCTTTTCGTCTGTAATTATCTCAAGCTTGATCCCAAAGATATTTCTCCCGAAACGGACACCAAATTCTGTCAATGGAAGGGCGTTCCAGTCATGTGTGGCCCGCGCGGTCTCCCTGGCGACACCAATATCCTCTATCGCAACAATGGTGACGGCACCTTTACGGACGTCTCGGAAAGGTCCGGCATCCTCAAAGTCGGGCCGCGCTATTCCATCACCGCGGTCTCTTACGACTTCGACAATGATGGTTGGCCCGACATTTATGTTGCCGTCGACTCGCAACCAAGCGTTCTGCTGAAAAACAATCACGACGGCACCTTTACGGACATTGCCGTGATGGCTGGTTGCGCCTATAACGATGATGGACACGAGCAGGCGGGTATGGGTGTCGCCGTTGCCGACTATGACTGCGACGGCTACTTGGATATCTTCAAAACAAATTTTGCCGATGATACCTGCAATCTTTACCACAACAACGGAGATGGCACTTTTACTGACGTCACTGCGACGGCGGGAACCTCTGTGAATAACAACTACGTTGCGTGGGGTTGCGACTTTGTCGATTATGACAATGACGGATGGAAAGACATCTTCCAGGTCAATGGTCATGTTTATCCCGAAATCGATAGATATCACTTCGGCCAGAACTTCAAGAATCCGCGTCTTGTCTACAGAAATTTGGGCAACGGACGCTTCAAAGATGTTTCAAGTGAGATGGGCACTGGCATCTCAGAACGATATTCGAGCCGCGGTGCAGCCTTCGGCGATTACGACAACGACGGCGACATCGATGTTCTGATCCTTAATATGAATGACACCCCCTCGCTATTGCGCAACGATGGTGGCAATCAACAAAACTGGATCAAACTCAAGCTCATAGGCACCCAGTGCAACCGTACGGCGATCGGCGCTCGCGCGAGCGTCACCACAGGCAAGCACGTGCAGATGGATGAAGTCCACAGCGGCACCAGTGTCATGTCACAGAGCGATCTGCGCCTGCACTTCGGACTCGGCAAATCGGAGATGGTTGATGCGATTGAAGTGAAATGGCCAACGACACAAAAGGTTGAAAAATTCACGAATATTAAAGCCAACCAGATTCTTACAATTCGTGAAGGAGACGGGATTGTCGCAGCGTATAAGCCTAAGAGAGCTTGAGAGTTAATACGGTATGGCATTATTTTGCGATTGCTGGTTGCCCCTGCAACACAACCATAAACTGCTGGATCTTTTGCCGTTGCTGCTCGACAGCTTCCGCCCGTAACTTTTCAATCGCATCGTGTTGATCAAACTCCTGCTGCGCCTTAGCACTTAAACCGATACGCTGATAGGCGACTCCAAGCCTGTAATACGCATCACCAAGCTGTGGATTTACTTCCACTGCCTTGGCGAAGAAGTCGATGGCCTGTTGATAATCTTTC
Organism: Edaphobacter sp. 12200R-103; assembly: GCF_010093025.1. Taxonomy (GTDB): domain Bacteria; phylum Acidobacteriota; class Terriglobia; order Terriglobales; family Acidobacteriaceae; genus Edaphobacter. Next base: position 1,464,108 of record NZ_CP048114.1, read on the forward strand.
TTGTCCATCCTCAGTATCCCCAATTGGAGATAAGCCTCTCCGAACTTCGGATCGACCTCCACAGCCTTCTGCAACAGGGATCTTGCCTGATCCTCATCTGCCACATTTGCAGGTATTCCCTGACGCTTCAGAACTGCCATCGCGTAGTAGTACTTGGGACGTGCACTTTCTGGTTGTGCCTGCGCAAATCGAGCCAATTTACGCTCTGCGCAGGCCAGCGGGGCAGGCGCCGCAATCTCAATCTCTCCCAGGAACATGTAGGGTGCGGTATTCGCTGGATTCAAGTCTGAGGCTTTGCATAACTGCTCTGCCGCCTCTTCGTATTGGGCACTAGCAAAAAGTGCAACGCCCAACGCAGACAACATTCTTGCTGATTTCGGGTAGGTTTTCGTTCCTTTCCTGAATACCTCGATGGCTGGCCAAACAGCGCGATGCAATAACAATTCGGTGCCCCAAGTAAATTCGTTAGGCTCGCTTGGATCCAGATGCACCGCGGCCTCGTACTCATGCTCAGCAGACAACGCATCGCCCATTGCTTCATTTATATCGCCCGCAAGCCGGTGAACCTCTGAGGTGTCTTCTTCTGACAGCAAATGATTGATGTGTTCATGCGCTTGTTTCAGGTCGCCGGTTTCTTTGTAGGCAAATGTAAGGTCATATTCATTACTGTGATTAGCAGGATCAATACGGTAAGCAGCCTCCAGAGGAGGCACCGCATCACGATAGTTTCCATTCTGGAGGCAAAACCTGCCAAGATCTCGATTTGCCGCAAAGCTCTCCGGCGAAGCCTTGGCTGCGCGACGTAGCGCGCTTTCGGTATCGCCCATATGACCAGCGGGAACAACTCCGCCCGATCGAAGCGTCACCGCCTCCCGAGCAAGGGTTTCACTCGTCCGCAGGTTTGCATCTGATCCATGTCCGCCGACAGCGGTCCAATCGGTAATGCCAGCGACAGTAAAGCTCGGTTTATCGGAAAAATCCATGCTCTCCACATGTGCAGTATCTGCAGAGAGGGTGAGAATAATGGGTGCCGCCGTATTGCCTGTAGAAATATCCGCCGATGCATGCAGATTAGCCTTTTCAGCGCGTACAGAATATTTCCCTGGCCGAACGTTGACAAAAGCAAAGCTACCGTGCACATCTGTTCGTGTCGTCGCATCCGTCTGTTGCAGTAGCACAATGGCATCGGAAACAGGATTACCCCGCATATCGTTCACGACGCCGTGAATCGCAACGGTTCCTGGCTGTTGCGCGTACATCCTAAAATCGCTGGCAAGCACGGTAAAGACGATCAACATTGGAAGCAAGCCGATCATCCGGACTATGGAAGAAACCGTGCGTTTCTCAGAAAAGAACATCGCGACCATAACAATCGGCATTGTACTCGCTAACTCTCAGCTCACAGTCGGATTGCTATTGATATCGCCCTGGACATGAAGACGGTTTCGGCCACGAGGTACAGGATGCAAGAACCTTTGACCATGGAGCATCGACTATCTCAAATACGGTCCTTGCGGCGCAAGCATAACCTCTAGTTCAGACGAAGAGAATCATCGCATACTGTACCAGAAGATGGGAAAAGTACTCCAGAAACCCGGCATCCCATTGTTTTTTCTCTCTATCAGTATGGCAAGGACAATCCCCGGAGGGGCTCAGAGGCAACCGGTAACTTGTGGAAGATGTCCGGCGATATTCGAATTCATGGGGATACATGAATAAAATCGGTTTGACTTATCGCCGCCCACGATTTCCGCAACATATCCGGTGTGCTTCCGGTCAAATTCTCCGGGAAGAGATGAAGTACTCGCAACCGATGGAAGCACCAAGGCATCCCTGTTATCGCCCCCAATGCAACACCTGTCGCTTCGTATGGTGTATTCCTTATTGAGAGAATGAAGCAGCCTCCTCTTAATCGAACATTCCGCTTTTATGATTTTGAGATATGAATATCAAGGGTGTGGCAAAATTGGCTGGAGTATCCACTGCAACCGTCTCTCGCGTCTTGAACAAAACAGCTCCCGTGGATGCGCGCACCGAACGCCGGGTTCGTAATGCCATTGAACGGACAGGGTACTTTCCCAACACGCACGCGCGGATGCTGGGTTCTGCGAAAAGCCAGACCTATGGGCTCATCATCTCTGATATCGCGAATCCATTTTTCCCAGAGCTGGTCAAATCCTTCGAACATCTTGCGGTTGACCACAACCATGAAGTCCTGATTGGAAACACCGACTATCATCCGGAGCGCATGGAGCAATGTGTTCGCCGCATGCTTGAGCACAAGGTGGCCGGGGTGGCCATTATGACCTCCGAGATGGACTCCAAACTGGTCCTTATGCTCAGCAAGCGACAAATACCCATTGTATTTTTAGACACTGGAAAGGCTGGGTCTCTCACAAGCAATATTTCGATCGACTACCAGCATGGCATTGATCTGGCAATTGATCATCTCGTCTCGCTCAAGCATCGCAGTATTGCCTTCATTCAGGGCCCGGTCAACTTTAAATCTGCGATGATCCGGCGGGACGCCTTCATATCGTCGCTCAAGCGAGATGGCATTAAAATCGGAGAAGATTTCATCAGAACCGGTAACCATAGTATCGATGGAGGACGGCGTGCGATGGATGAGTTATTAGCTCTCGAAAACCGCCCAACCGCTGTTATGTGCTCAAACGATTTGACCGCCATCGGAGTTCTGATAGCTGCTCACATCGCAGGATTCCGTGTTCCTGAAGATATCTCTGTCATTGGCTTCGATGACATAGAACTCAGCAGTCTGGTGCATCCCCCTCTTACAACGATTCGCGTCTCTCGAACCGAGATCGCTACGCGTGCCTTCTCTGCCCTTTATGGAGCAACCAATCGAACGGCGTCACGTGGCACTAACCACACTATTCCTACCGACCTCATCATTCGCCAATCCACAGGGCCAAGTTCCCGCTGACGGAGCTACAGCTCTGGGAACTCATGGAGCATCCTTCGATCGTATTACTTTGCAGCCCTTATAGCGCCTGCAGTTTTTGCCACGGGGGAAGCTGCCTCGTTCCAGAAGATGTAGGTTCCGCTGCGTGTCGCAACGACAACATCGGTCTTTCCGTCACCGTTCAGGTCGGCGGCAAGAATATCCGAGCCTGCGCCGGAGCGGTTATGGATCAGGTGTGGCACCAGCTTGGCGCCGCCCGGAGCCTTCGGGTCACGCACCGTTCTGTACCAGTAGAGGACTGCCGGACCATAAGGGTCGGGGTCGTAAAAATCATCCAAATGCGAGAAGACGCGCTTGCCCACCAGAAAGTCAGGAATGCCATCTCCATCAACATCGGCCATCGTGGTACCGTGTGGCTGCGAGAAGGAGACGCCCCCGGCGTTCTTATCGGTGTACGTCCCCATCACGTCGTGTTTCACGAAGCTGATCTCGCCGGTCAACGTATCGCGTTTCTGCTCAAACCATGCAAGACCCCATCCGTGCGACTGCAGCGTTGTCACCACATCGGGCAGGCCATCGCCGTTTACGTCATAGACGGCCATGTCGCATCCGCCCGCCGACGTGCGTGCCCAGCGTCCGAAGGCAACGGGATGAAACTTCCATAGCCCGCTGTCCACTCCTTCTGCAGGCTGCTCCCACCATCCCTCAGCATCAAGGATATCGACCCGACCATCCTTATTAATATCTCCCGCTCCAATGCCGTGCGGAGGCCACGGCCCCTTCTCTGAGACGTGATGGATAATCCACTTTGCTGATTCGTCCTTCGGATCTGGCTTCGCGAGGCTGATGTATCCGTCGCCCGAGGTGTAGATAAGCTCCGGGACGCCGTCGCCGTCGATGTCGCGGATGATCGTCTCCTCGCCAAACACTGAATCGACCACATGATAGTGCTTCCAGCGACGCTGCTCCCCGTGGGGATTGATATACAGATCGGCCCCCACACCTCGTCCGGAGGTCAGCACATCGGCCCAGCCGTCGCCATTGAAGTCCGCCGCACGTTCAATCCAGTCCTTCGCCGGATACTGTGTCGAGGTGTTATAGGCCTCGTTGGGATAGATCTCGTTCGAGTCGCGATAACTGGGACCGTAGTAGATGAAGGGACCACTCACGATGTCCATCTTGCCATCGAGGTTGAAGTCCGCCGCCGCCGCCGACCATCCATAGAAAAATTCATTGAGCCGCTGCAAGCGGAAACCTGTACCAACGACCTCGTCAGGCCGCGACTTAATGGCGAGATTCTTCCATGCAACATCCTTGAAGCTGACCTCACTGCCTGGGCCAACATAGAGGGCCATCGGACCGTACTCGTCCATGTTCTCGGTGGCTCCACTCGCCTCACCACCGCCGTCGTTGAGGAAAGCGCGGACGATTTGGGCGTCGAGCAGAACCTCGATCTGGTTCCATCCAGGCTGCAGGCCACGCACAGGATGCGGCATCAGGATTACTCCCGGAGGTGGATCGGGAAGCCCCGCCAGACCTGGACCCAGAGCTGGACGAGAGATCCCACCCGGACGCGAAGGGTGGGCCGCTCCAGGCGGTGGTGGCGGTGGAGCGTAACGGGCCTGTCCGCCTGCATTGCGAAGCCTGGTCTTGCTGGTAATCTTGCCGGTTGCATCGATCATCACGCGGTAAGGAACGAGCGCAGTGCCTTCAATCGCGAGCAGTACACCGGTCGAGCTCGCATCCCGCTTTTCCATGCGCATCAGAATCCCGGTGTCGCATCGCCCTGTGCAGCGGAAGGAGGTGTAGAGCGCGGAGTCCTGGTACGGCTTGTCGAGGACGAGCCAGCCTTCTCCACCTTTGGCTGTAATCTCGCCGTTATCTGCGCTCCATTTAGCCGACCCAAGCGTTCGCCACTCCACCAGCGCCGATCCTTTGAAGGTGGCATCTGGAATGAAAGTGGGACCAGACTCGGCATACAAAACGGAGATGGCGAATTGCGCTGCACAGACCACGGTCCATGCCAATTTCAGGCAATACATCCTCGTATATTTCGACATCTGCAATTACTCGCTATATTGCGTACTATGCAAAGATTGTTGTCAATAGTGCAGCGAATGGTAGGAGGTTCACAAGTACGCTGTCAACTGTCATTGCCATCACCAGCGCCCGCAGGGTGATCTGCCACGAAAAGCCCAGCTGTCCTCACATGCAAGGCAGGCGTCCCCGTCTCAATCTATCGGGATTCAACTCTAAAAAATGACACGTCTGACGTCGATCAAATCTCCGACAAGATTGACTGAGCAAGTTGTCCCAGCTGGTCCAAAATTTTTCTTCTGATTCGGTAGCAGGACAGGGGGCGATATTTCTCTGCCCTGCCGTGCTATTTCACAACGAGCGTGAGAGTCGTGGTCTGAGTAATAGCTCCACTGCTGGCAGTGACGGTGATCGGATAGGATCCTGCCGGTGTGGTGGGATGGAGGGTACTGTTTCCGCAGCCATTGAGGAAAAACGTCAGCATGATGACACCCCCTAGAAGCTTGTACCTGAGGCGTTGACGCTGGAGCCACGCTGTTGCGAGCACAGCCACAAGGAACATCACCAGCCATTGGATTCGTCCGCCCTTGGAGGGGGGCGGTCCCGCCATGCCGGCCGCAGAGACGCCCGGCCCAGAGGTGGTGATGGTCACAGTAGCGGTTCCCGCTCCGTTGACCCCTACCGCAGACGGCGATGCCAGGCAAAAAGTTCCGCTCGGGGCGCCACTGCAGCTCAGCAGCACATTGCCGATGAAGCCGCCGATCGGAGTAATCGACAGCTTATAGGAGGCCGAGTTGCCCGGATTTACCGTGGCTGAAGCCGGCGTTGCCGCCACCGAAAAGCCAATGGGATTGCAGCCGAGCAAGACATTCGCCTGGCCGGTAAGACGTCCAGCTGTGTCTGCGCTCATCCCACCGCCGTTGGCAGCATTTGCCTGCTGCATAAAGATGCGGAGATCGTCCTGGCCCTTCTGGTCCCGGCCTTGCTGGAACTCGACGAGAGCGTGGTTGAGCTGCTGCAGCAGAGCAGCTTTCAGCGTAGCGTCGGTGATGTAGGCGGTCTTTGTAGAGTCAATCAACGCCTGCACGAAGTCGGCAGACTGGAGGGTCACATTGGTAGAGGCGGTGGCCTGGATGCCAGGCGATCCGTTGAGCCATGCCTTGGTATAGATGGTGTGGGCTCCGCAAGTTGCAGGAGAGAAAAACGATCGGTGATAGTAGGACACGCCTGGATCCATATACGCGATCGTCTGCAGATCGAACATCTTTCCATTCTTAGCCGGGTCGCCGTCGAAGTAGGCAACATTGACGGAGCGTACCGGTGTGGCAGCGGCCTGCAGTGTGGCCTGAACTTTGGTTCGTTGGCCCAGCGTAGTTAGCGGATTCACTGAAGCGGTGATGCTCTGCAGCGATCCGCTCGCCTCGGTTGCTCCCGGCGCCGAAGCGCCTGCCGGCAGGAGATGGAAGAACTGATGCACCGGATACATGCCGACGTTGTTGCTGTAATCCTGAATGTCCACCTGTGTGATCTGAGTGAGGCCGCTGCCGGGAATGGTTTTCAAACCGTGGTCGGGCATCTCCCCAACCAGTTTGCCGCTGCCATCTTCCATCCAGGTCACCACCCAGAAGACCATATTGTCGTTGCCATTCTTGATGGCTGGGAAGCTGCTGGGAAGAAAATCCTGGCTGGCGAGCTTCCAGTTGGGATTCCCGTTTCCATCGGAGGATTCGAAGCCCGCGATCTGCGCGATGGTCTGTTCTCCAATCAGGAAGCTGTTACCGCACAAATCTCCTTGCGTACAAACCGCACCGGTATTCCAGTTGGTGCAGCTCGCTTCGTTTGTGTTTGAGCTGCTGCAATAAGGCTGGCCGTAGAAGCGCACATGGATGGTTGCGTTCGCCGGTGTATCCACCAGGCTATAGTTATAGACGCGAGAGGTAAGGGTCAACGTGTCGTCGGGTTTGGCCTCGAGGAGCAGGGGCACCGTAGAGAGGCTGAAAGGGGAATTCTTCGAATCCTTCTTGCTGATGAAAAATCCCTTCATCGTATAGAACTGCTGATCCACAGGATCTGTGCTGCCCTTGGACGGATAGGTACGGTCGGGCGTATTGAGCTGCACCTTCTGCGCGTTTCCGTCCCAGAACCAGCGTTCGGGATGATTCACAGCGACATCCGGCAGATTGTAGATGCCCTGCCACCAGGGCTGATTTCCGGAGCAGGTTAATTCTGTGTTGCTGGAGTCATTATTAAGCGGGCTTGCGATATAGCCGGTGAAAAGCGGTCCGGTGCCGGCGACATCAATGGGATGTGTTTCCGGGTCTTTCACCTTAATGCAGCCAGAAGTTTGTCCCGACTTGCACGCGTTCTCGGCGGGGGTGTGAGTCTTCCCTTTGAGACCGAAGATGTATTGGCCAAACCCGTATGTGCAACATTCAGAGGTGTACCCGAAGTCTGGTTTGGTAATGGTGATGCCCTGCGAAGAGCTCAGAGAGACGGTGGATTCGTTGAGTGTATTGAGAGAAGTGTGCCTTCCAACATCCAGGCTAAAGTTGACATCGGCGCCATCCACGCTGGACGCCCCAATTCCCTCGGAGTAGCTCATAGAAAGCTCATCGGAGAAGGAGCTGCTGGAGCCGCTGCTGTGGGAGCCGCTTGCACCCTGGTTCCATGTAGTGTTTGAGGTCTGTTGCGACTGGTCGTTTGCCATGCACGTCGCCCGGTGAGTCAATGGCGTTACTGTATCGCTGAACTGGAGTGCCAGTTGCGCCTGGCTCCAGGGGTAGGAGAGCACGTTACCAGGCTCATGGGCGGGCTGGTACCAGTCCTGAAGATATCCGTCCACATTGTTGTAGGTGATTCGATCGGGGACAGAAAACTCCACGTAAGTGGGCGCGGTCGTATTATCTTTTGTGCAGTTTGTGCCATTGGAGTCGCAACCCAGCACCGGATAGTAATAGACATTCATTTCCTTCTGGGTATAGAAGACGTGGTCAGAAAATCCGGTAGAGGCGGCCAATTGCTGGCTTGTTCCCTTATAGGTGTTAAATGTCTTTGATACGCTCTGATCGTGGGTGGACTTGGTCGTATCCTTAATGCTCCCGCTGGCGTTTTCTTCGCCATCATTGAAGGAGAAGCTTGCCCCTTCTGACTCCTTGACGGAGATGCCCCAGCTGGTGGTGCTGGATTGCGCGGCTGAGCTACTGGAGGTGGCGTCGAATATGAATTGAGTGGCAAACGGCTTTTCCGTGCCATTCGAGGGCGGCACGGTAGGGCGCACAGAAACGTTGAGCAGACACAGAGTCGTCCTGTCCTTGCATCCTACATTTTCAGGATCGGTGATCCCCGTTGGGTAGATGTAATCCACATGCATCGGCGGGATGGCGAGCACCAGGTCAGGCTGGATCTGTTTCGGTATCCTGACGATGGTCGGCGAACCAAGCCGCAGGGAACGACCCTGCATGTCGCCAGGCACGAGAATATCCGTGCGCGGTGGATTGCTATTGTCAAAATCCACGTCATCCGTTGGAACCCCGGAGTGGTTATCGCTCACCTTCTTGAGCCAATCGGTATGCTTCTCACCCGGCCGGGGCAATGGGTTTGGTACGTGGACATCAAAGATGTTGAGATGCGTCTCAGGAATAATAAAAGCTAGATACTCATAGGTTTCAATCTGCAACGCGGGGTTGTGCGACGAGCCGCCATTGTCGAAGTTCCCTACCCACATGTTTTGCAGAAAATTTATTAAATCGTCATCACCCCGCTTGGTCTCCGAATCCCAGACAAATGTCCCCAGGTTAGTGTCCGGCTCGAAACTTCCGATCTCGATAAAGCTCGGGCCGAATGTCCGGATGCCGAGGACCAGTTGTTCATTGATGGGTTGCGGCCAGGAGACGAGCGGCGCTGCCTGCGCCAACGCGCCATTGGAGTCGTGTTTGTCTTCGAAACGAAAGAAGGGTTCATCGGCCGAACCACCCGTCTGCTGCACGACCCGTGTGCTGAAACTTCCATCTCCGCCGGTTCCCGGAGTGATCAGGATGGGGATGACGCTGTACCCATGTTTGGCATCTTTGCCGTCGATCTTTCCACCAATCTGCCCAAAGACAGCAAGGTCGGCATTGGTGACACTGGGACTCTGATTGCGGAAGCGACCTGCGGCCAGAGCCGCCTGCTTGTCGACCATCGTGATCGGAGAGCCATTCGCCGTCAACTCGATGGTGCTGGTCTGCTTAATGGTGAGGGTCCTGGGATCGACCGAGAAGAAGGCGATGGTGTGATTATCGTTGAGGAGGGCAGCGATCTCGTCTCTGCCGTCGCCGTTAAAATCGCCAACGACAACGTTTCCCGCAACGGGTGCCGGTTGGGCACTGCTATAGTATTCATCCCCTTCTCTGGGCGGCCCTTCCGTCTTGGGATCATCGGCGGTCAATACCTTCAGGCCCCATCCCCCTCCTCCGGCATAGCTGCTCGCGTAATAGGCCAGTACATCAGCGAGACCGTCGCCGTTGAAGTCGCCCATCAATACCTGGGTGTACACCTTGCCTCGAGGCTCGAACCCAATACTCAGATGAGTCGTGTTCCGAAATCCGGTCCGAGGATCGAGCAGGGTGAGCAGCCAGGAGTGGGAATCCTGTGGAGAAGTCTCGCTCTCGTCGACCGCGCTCAACACGGCTGCGATGTCGCTCTTGGTGTCGTACATCCTGCCTACCGCCTGTGACGCCACCATGCCGTCCGTCGGATTGAATAATCCAGTAGATTTAGACTCGGTGATCATAGTCTTCTGCGGCACTCCGGAGAGCTTTGAATCCGACGTACTCATATTGACCAGCGACGTTGTGACCATGTCGTGGTCCTGGGTGACGTGCAACATTACCAGATCGTCATCGCGGAGAAGATATTTCATGCCGCCGGTTACGTCCTTGACTCCAGACATATTTGGCTCGCCGCTGTCGCTGGTCTGTGCACGCACAGCCGGACACCATGCGATGCCGCTGAAGCTTAGGAAGACGACCAGCTTTACGATGAACGGAAATCCGACGCGATATGAGGCAACCGACCTCAACGAAGGGCATACAGGGGAGGGCATGGGCGAACCTTTCCACCAACACGAACTCGAGAGGAATCGGGAAAAGGGACAGAAGCAACAGTTCGTTCACAAATCGGCAAGGCACTCTCTCGGGAGCTTTGTAAAATTTAGTTGTAATTATTTGCTTGATCATTATGCACCACAGGCAACCCCAGGTAGATATTTATTTAGCTGACAGGCAACATTTACGATTCGGCTCATCCAACAAAAGCAGTAAGCGATGGAGGGCATCAAGCACAGGTGCATCTAACCACTGTAGACAGAATCGTACCTGGATCACACGGCCACGGCCCTGCGTTGACCGGGTCTCGTCGGCGTGGCTCATCGCACGTTTCATCGACCCCAAAGCCAGATTCATCTTCAACAACAATCCAAAGGAACGCCCTGGAGCCGTTCCATTCGATATGTACCAGGCTAGCGGTTTCAGTCACACGAAAATCATTGCACCTTCGAGACCATCTGCCGACGCTTCGGAATCAAGGACAAGGTCGTGCTTCTTATTGCCGAAGCAATTCATGATGCGGACCTCGAAGACGAGCGATTCGGGCGCAGTGAAGGGATCACCATCAATACCATCCTCGGTGGTTGGGGCCGCCAGGGGCTCTCGGATGAGGAGCTTCTTAAGCGGGGGATGAACCTGTTGGAAGGGTTGTATATGTCCCTGAGTAGGACGAAACCATAATGGAAAGGCGGGTTGAGAATGAAGGCACGTCGAACGACCGTAATTACCATTCTCGCCATGGTCGCTCTTGGAGCGGTCGGCGCACTGTGGATTAAATGGCGCGGATTCCGTGCCTCTTCGACTCCGTCCGCAATCGAAGCAGGCATAGCGCGTTCCTTACGCAACTTTGCTATTCCCGGCGATGAACGCAAGCGAACCAATCCTTTGGCTAATGACGATGTGGCACTCGAACAAGGGCGAGAGCAGTTTATGGCGCAATGCGCTACCTGCCACGGGGTGGATGGCCACGGCAGCACCGTGATCGGCACAAACGAGTATCCGCGAGTCCCGGATCTGCACTCCGACCTGACGCAACGGATGAGCGACGGCGAGATTCATTACATCATTCAGAATGGTGTGCAGCTTACCGGTATGCCCGCGATGCGGGGCATCCATTCGGAGACGGATTCTGAGAGTTGGAAGCTGGTCTCTTTCATTCGGAGTTTCCGCAGCTCTACGTATCAAGATGCCGCACTTCAGAGAAGCGTCATGGGTTCCGCTCACTATGTCGGCTCAGAATCGTGCGCGAAGTGTCATGCGGAGCTCTACGAACGCTGGAAGAAAACCCCAATGGCGAACGTCGTCCGTGATCCCCGAGAACACCCGGACGCCATCATTCCTGATCTCAACACAAACAACGTGGCTAAGTTCACAGTAGATCAAGTGGCTTTCGTCTACGGCAGCAGGTGGAAGCAGCGCTATTTTACGAAGATCGGTAACGACTACTATCCATTACCAGTGCAATGGGACATCGGTAATAAAAAATGGACGAAGTACCACGTACCCGACACGGGCGCGGATTGGTGGGCAGCTTACTACCCCTCTGACAATATGCAGCGTCCGACCGGGCCTACCTGTGATGGCTGTCACTCCGTGAATTACGACATCCACACCAAAGAGGTGACTGAATGGAATGTCGGCTGTGAGCGCTGCCATGGTCCGGGCAGTGAACATGTTGCACACCCCACTCGCGCGAACATTCTGAATCCATCCGCAATGGATACTGTGGCTTCAGACGATACGTGCATCCAATGCCATTCCCAGGGACGGCCTCGTGCTGGCCTGATCGACGGCAAGGCTTACGACTGGCCGGTCGGCTACCATGTCGGTCTTCGCCTGGCGGACTATTGGAAACTCGAAGACACAACACTCGGGCAAACAGACTTTCTGCACTTTGCAGACGGAACCGCGCATAAGAACCGAATGCAGGGCAATGATTTCGTGCAGAGCGTGATGTACCGCCACGGCGTGACCTGTGCCACCTGTCACGATGTCCACGGCACTAACAACTATGCCCAGCTCCGGGAACCGGCACAAAAACTCTGCCTCAGCTGCCATGGTCCGAACTCACCCAACGGGCCTCATACCGCAAGTCTGGAGGAGCACACGCACCATAAGGATGGCAGCCCCGGCAGCCAGTGCGTTTCCTGCCACATGCCAAAGATTGAGACTCAGGGCGTGCCCGGTTCCTTCGTCAGCTCCCACACATTCCAGTTCATTACCCCGGCAATGACCGACAAGTACAAGATGCCGAACCCTTGTACGTCATGCCATACCAACAAGTCCACGGACTGGGCCAACAAGGCATTACTGGGCTGGAAGACCACATCGCCATGGCGCGTTGGGCAATGAATAAGTCGAGGATGCTTGAAGGCCAAGTGGTCTAGTTACGCTATAGATTTTGCTAGTGCTCAAATAAAGACAATGAACTCGTTTCCCTTACGGAATCCTAATTGTCGAGAATGAACCCGGACTTAGGGACGTAGAGAAAAGCTTGCTGGAAACCCAGGGCTTCGAGGCCCTTTGTTCGGAGGACGGCTTCGCGGACCTTATCACTCTCAAGCGTGCGCGCTTCCGAACATCACTTCCTCAGTGATTGCACTGGGAGCAGAGTCCATAGAGAAAGAATTCATGTCCGGCCGTACGAAAGCCTCGTGGCACCGTTGGAGATCCGGGTGAACGGTGCGGTCCGAGAGGCATAAAATGTACCCAGCTTGGCCTCAACTTCCACGCAATCCTGTTTTCGGTAAGCTTTTGTTGATCGAACAGGTTGGCGTGAGGAGAAAGGGGCCACTGACACGGTTGAGCGTGCGCTTCACCATGGCCACGTCCTCTTCCAATGACTCTGGGCTGTATTGAACCGCAATGACTTCATGGCCGGTCCGCTTGTCACGTGGGAATGACCTTGCTGAAGCACGAGCCATCGGCCCAGATGCCGTGGCAGAACACGATTGTCGGAATGTCACCCCAAACACTTTTCGCACGAAACTAACTTCAAGTGGATAGGAAGGCAGCATCCCCATGCTCTCGCAACTGCTGTCAGCAGTGCGCTTGTGGGAGCCGTTACACTGGCAAGCATTGCTCCGCGTAAGGCAGCGGCCAAGCAGATCCTTAAGAACACCCGCGAATACGTCCTAAACGATATTCACGAGTCGCATCTTCTGTCTGCAGGAAAGGGTACCCGCAAGCATTTTGATAACAAAGTTTTCACAGACTCGATGCTAGCATCTGATCATTTTCCTTCGACTACTATTACAGCAACGGTATAAGGCTCGAGATCTACAGAGAAGTCTTTCGCATAATTCAATGGCCGACTCACGGGCATGATCGCATTCGGATGATCTAGGGAAGCAGAATCCATTAGACCCGCGGTGATGGTGTGCAACGTCATGACCGCATTGTCTGGCACGGCAGCGCCCTGCAGCCGCACGAGCAGAACGTTCCGTTCCGCCTGGTAGTTGACAGCTTTGATCACAATGCGACGGCGGTCAGTGCTTGCTGTGGCCACCGCTTCGATAGAACCATCTACCCATTCTGTTGGGATCGTTGTCGATATCTTATCGAATAGAATCTGGCGGTCGGGAACATCATGGAAGGCTCCGGATGCGGAAGCGAGATACCGTTCTGCGTAGTGCTCGCGAAAAAGCTTTTCAACCACGTAGCTCCCGCCTGGAAACCAAGAAACGTGGTCATGGTAGATGGAAGAGGTCCACTTGGGATCGTCGGTCGTGTTCCGCATAAGAAGCGCAGGACAGGTCATAGTCAGATTGGGGCTGAGTTCTTCGTAGAGTATTAGGCTTCCGGCCGCATGAAGGCCAGCGCGCCAATCGTAAGTATGTTGAAGGCTCCACTCGAGAACTCCGATTTCAATATTTGGGTGCTTCGAAACACGCACGTAGTCCCGCAACTTAACAAGGTAATCGCGAATGCGTCGCAGACCAGTCTGGAAGTTCTCCGGTTCGTACTCGTAATTGTGACAGCCAAGGATGTCGAAATTATCTCCCGCGAGATCGATCACTTTCTCGCTCCAATCCATATCATTGGACCGTTTCTGTCCACATGCCACGATTCGCGCGTCAGGAGCAATTGCGCGCAGCCGACTGCCATAGACATTAACAATTTCCGCGTACTGCTCAGGAGTAAAGCCATTATTCATAGGCTCGTTGTCGATCTGAAAGAATCTCACACCGTAAGGATCAGGATGGCCGTTGGACATTCGCAGCTTTCCCCATTGGGTGGCTGGGGGATCATTGAGATAGTGAACCCAATCCATGGCGTACTCGATCTGCTCGGCTTTTATGCCTGGGCAAGCCAGTGTAATCAGGGGCTCGGCGTTGAGCTTTCTGCAGAGCCCCAGAAACTCATCTGTTCCGAATCCAAAGTAATCCGAGTACCCTCCCCAGTAGGTGTTGGGATGGTAACCGCGCGACGCATACCGACCGATACCTTCTTTCCACTTGTATGTGGAAGCAAAGGAACCTCCAGGCCAACGGATAAAAGACGGCTGGAGACCCCTGAGAGCCTGCAGCAAGTCGGGGCGCAACATGCCATCGTGCCGAACGTCTGCGCGCATCATTGAGACGAAATCGAGTAAGAGTGCGCCATGGCCCGATGCACTTAGCTCGATCAACGCCTGAGTATCTCTCACAGGGCTGGTGAACGAGTAGGGGATCTCTTGCCAATCTGAATCGACGAATATAAGCGGCATTGATGTGATCGTGGCCCCTGTGGAGCTAGTCACCCTAAGTGTCAATTGAGGAGCTCCCTTTTCGCGTTTGATCCAGATCGAGCCGTCATACTTGATTCCCGCTTCAAGAAAGAGACGACCTTGCCGGATGCTCGCGTGACCACCATCGACCTGCAGACGTACACTCTTCTTGCCGTTCTGAAAATCAATGTCTGCTAGTTCGACATGGCCGCGGTCCGAGAACTTCTCCCAGTATGTCTTGAAGTCTTCGCCCTCGAACCCTGCACCGCGAATCTGTTCGGCAAAGAGCCCATCCTCCACCGAATGGTTGATGTGTTCGAGAAACTGGCCATAAATTTTCCCATCGATCGAAACAGTCACTCTATCGGTATCAACGAGCAAGACGGCGATTTTGGATTTACCTCCAGAGGGAACAATGCTGGGAAGCAATGGGCTGGACGCAGCAGATAGTGGGCCTGCAGCAGTAGCTGCCAACGAGCTTACGAGAAAACGTCGCCGATTCATCCGGTAGAATCCAATCCGATCACGTGGTTTGCTGATGACAGGAGAGCTGATCGAAGGCTAAGCCGCGCTAATGGTCGCTGCAAACAGCCTTGAAGCAGAGGTTCCTGCTGAAGAACGGCAGCACGTGGTTTTGAAAGCGATCTGCGACTGCGCTCGTGTGAGTTCCCTCGTAGATCTCAAAACTGTTTTGTAAACCATATTGATCGAATAGTTCGTGGAGTTTGGCGGCATCGACCTTAAGGCCGTCCTTATCGCCGACGTCTATAGAGATGTCCTTATAACGTCGCAAATTGCCGATGTATTGATCGGCAAATGCCAGGGGAGCGTTGGCTGCCCACTTGGCAAGAATATCCGGCTGCGGCTCGCCATCTTTGACAGGAAGATCGAGATAAAGAGGCGGATTTTTGGGATTGGGCGACCATGCTGCTGCCGATGCCAGCTGCGCTCTGATGCTAAACGGAAGCGATGCAGAATCCGCCGGCGTCTTCATGCTCTGCACCGCTTTTTCGAGATCTGAAGCTGCAGGGCCGATCTTACGGGCCGATAGACAACACGGACTCATGATGTAGAGGCTGCCAAAGACATCGGGATGCTTCATGCCTATGCGTGTCGCACCATAGCCGCCCATGGAATGCCCGACAAGCCCCCTGCTCGCTCGATTCGGGATTGTCCTGTAGTGCGCGTCAATGTAGGCGACTACATCTTTTGCGATGAACTGTTCAAAATCGCCGGTTGTAATCGAACTGGAATACATCGAGCCGTTGTGGACTGTCTTTGAGTCAGGGAGGACGACAATCATCTCCTGTGCGCCCTTAGCAAACGCCCCCTCAATGGTCTGTGGTACATGAATCTCCTTGCTCCACTGCTCGGCCCCGATGGAGTAACCGTGTAAGGCATACACGACGGGATAGCGCCGTGTTTTGTCGGTCGCGTAACTTGGAGGCAGGTAAACAATCACCGGCCGATCGACAGCGTCCCCTTCCAGATTGCCTTCGAGCGAGACGCCATGCACAGTAATCAGCTCTACCTTTGCAGGCTTTGCCCCCGGAACTACAGCCGGTACCAGAGTTTGAACCTGAGCCTGCATGCAGAAAGCTCCTACGAGCCCCCACTGCAGGAACATCAATGCTAATCGTTTCATCCACATTCGGATTCTCTCCACTCAAGCTTTCATTAGCTCAGCAGTATCTTGCGAACGCTTCCGTCCGGATCGTCCACCATGCGACACGTTTTGTCGAAGACCATCGTCTGGCACTTCGATGGATCACTTGGCGTCCATGCAAGTTCAGGTTGGCTTGGATCTCCACTGCGAGCGAAGTTAGCCCAGGCTGTGCTCATCTTCTTCGCAAGCGCCTGAGCCTCTGGCGTATTCCCGGTCCCCTGCTCGCAGCGCTTCGTATTATCGAAGCAGAATGCGAGTTCAGCCGTATGCCACGCTCCGCACTCGCCATCGAGCATAGGCGATTGCCACGTGAACCAATATTGATACACGGGCGCTCCTCCCTGCCCGTGCTTCAGCTTTACCATCCGCTGCACATTGTTGCGCGCGTTCAAACCCTGAACTCCATAGGAAAGAGTGCGGATACTCTTTTCAGGATGGGCCCTCTTCATCGCGGCGATGAGTGCTACCGCCTTCTCATGGCCATAAACCTTCGTGAGCGTCTCCTGCCACTCAGCTTCTGTCGGATTCAACCGGTACTGCATTCCCTCTTCACTCACTGACCCAACAAGCATCGGGACGCTCTTCGAAACATCGGGAGCCGTATCGTAGAACGATCGAGCCATTACGGTGCGGCCATCCACTGTTGGCGACCAACCGACCCTGGGGGTTGCAGGAGGAGTCGAGCCGGGTCCGCTGAGACCTCTGGGAGCGGGATTGATCTTTGCAATCGCAGCATTACCGGCAGCGAAAAGTCGCGACCACTCCATCTTTTTCAAAGACCCGATATCGTTAGGCGCAAGCCCAAGCTCTTTCATCACTTGCCGCGCCAGTTCCCTTGACTGTTCGGCGCTAGGAATATTTCCCCCTCCGCCTGATTGCACACCGGCCCGATGGATGAGACCTGCGGCTGAAGGCATCCCCATGAGGCAGGTGACCTTCGATCCTCCGCCAGACTGGCCATAGATCATGACCTTATCGGGATCGCCACCGAAGTTTGCAATGTTCTCACGTATCCAGCGGAGCGAAGCGACCAGATCCATCATCCCAACGTTTACCGAATCTTCGTAGAGGGAACCGCCAATCTCCGAAAGATCGAAAAATCCCAGGATGTTGAGTCTATGGTTTACAGACACCTGAACGACGTCATGATTGCGAGCCATCTGAGCCCCTTCGTGCGATGGCAGTTCGTATGCGGAGCCAAAGCTGAATCCGCCCCCGTGGAAGTACACCATCACAGGGCGCTGGCCGGAAAGACTGGGCGTCCAGATATTCAGCTTGAGCATATCCTCGCTCATGTAGCCGTCATCCCAATCGAAGAGAAACGACATCTCGATCGATTTGTAGTTGTGCAGTGTCTGTGGGCAGTTCGCTCCATAGACCAGTGCCGGATACTCGTCCATCCACGGAGTGGGCGCTTTGGCCGGTAACCATCGATTTTCTCCAGCAGTATTCTGGCCATAAGGAATACCCTTGAAGGTGTACACGTCACCGCTGATATATCCGCGAACCTTACCGTATTGCGTCTTTGCGGCCGCGCTCCGCGGCGTTGCGCAGCTCCCCGGATGCTGATGGGCCGCCGTCTTGGTGCTATCGAGTGCATGCAGTTGCTCACAGAATGTCAGCCCTACACCGGCCGATGCTGATAGCCGAAGCGCCTCACGTCGAGTCATACGAAGATCCTCTAGCAAGTTTTTTTTCATTTTCAAAGCTCCTGAAAACGTTTTCCCCATAAGGCGTCTCAACTATTACGGAGTGATTCGGCTCGCACATTTTGCTTTGCAAAGAGGGCAAGCAACATACTACCCTCACAATTGCTTTTATTCGCAACTCAAAATAAATATTTTTCGAAAAGGTTGGGATCCGCGTCGTTCTATTCAGCCGAGATCTGTTCTTGAGAGTTTGATATTTTCCAGACGGTTCTCCCGGCTTGCCTGCCAGCCCCATGCCTTGCCTAAGACCAAAGCTAATATATGGGCCGGAAAATTTTGCGCATGAGATCCTCTACTCTTCTTAAGGTGGCCCAAACACATCGGTGGATAGCTCTGCGTGCATCAGATCCACGGGTCTCTTCGCAAGCGTCTGCGTCGATCTGGAATTCTCTAATTTGAGTTTGACGATTGCCCTGTGTCGCGTGCTCTAATTGACAACTGACAGAAAAGGATCCCGGTTCCAGATGCCTGTCAGAAAGAGAACGACATGCGCGTTTTAAGCATTGGTGAAGTTCTTTGGGACCATTGCGGCGCGGTGAAAACCATAGGAGGAGCTCCTCTTAACTTTTCTGCGCATCTTTCACGGTTGGGAAATACCGTTGCGATCCTGAGCGCGGTTGGCCAAGACGAGTTTGGTCAGAAAGCA
Source organism: Edaphobacter sp. 12200R-103 (assembly GCF_010093025.1). GTDB lineage: Bacteria > Acidobacteriota > Terriglobia > Terriglobales > Acidobacteriaceae > Edaphobacter. The sequence continues at coordinate 1,482,881 of NZ_CP048114.1, forward strand.
CTGGAAGAGATCGGAAAACTAGGTGTTGACCGGCGGTTTCTTCAAAGCACCCGCTCTGCCCCTACTGGCGGTACCCGCGTCACGACTGGACAAGCGGGCGAACCTTCCTCAATGATCATTCATCCCGCTGCCTATGAGTATGCAAAGTTTGATCCAGCGACCGTCCAGGAGGTGTGCAGGTTCGCCCCTGACTGGCTGTATATTGGCACGCTTTTCCATTCGTCTCCCCATCTCCTCGAGCAGACGTTGGCTCTGCGGCAAAGCATGAATCGTCTGCGTGTGCTCTATGACGTCAATCTTCGACGGGATAACTGGAATCTTCAGTTGGTAGAGCGCTTGTCGCATTATGCTGACATCGTGAAGATGAACGAATCGGAGGCGCGAACCTTGGCAGACACGATAAATATTGGCGGTCACCAGAGTTGGCTCAATGAATTTTGCTGTGCATGGCTTAGCCGGTTCAATCTGGAGTGTATTTGTATAAGCCTCGGCTCGGCAGGCTGCGCAATTGCAGCGGGCAATACAGCCTGCGTCATTCCCTGCATCCCGATTTCCCCGGTAGACGCTCTCGGGGCCGGAGATGCCTTCTGCGCAGGCTTTCTACATGCCTGGCATCATGGCTGGAATGTTTATGAGACGGGTGAGCTTGCCAATTTTCTTGGACGAGTGGTCGCCACTAAGTCGGGGGCTATTCCAGAATGGTCGGTGGAGGAATGCCGTCTACTACAGGAGCAGTTCGGCATTCCTCCACTTATATGCGTCCCGGCTAGTTGAGCCGGAACGCATATAAGGTGTCAGTCGCCCCGACTACGATGTACTGCTTACCATCCAGCAGAAAGGTCTGGACGGGACCGGAGACGTCGCCAATGTGTGCATGCCAGAGCGGGTTTCCGTTGGCAGGATCGTAAGCTACAAGATTCCCTTGAGGATCGCCCGTGAAGAGGAGGCCCCCAGCGGTGTTTAGCAGCGCATGCCCAACATTGGTCCCCCCCCATCCACCTGCTTCCGGATATTTATGGCGCCACGCGATCTTACCAGTCTTGTAGTCCATCGCCGTAAGGTAGTTGCCGATGAGGCCAACACCTAGTTCGTCCTTACCGCCAAGCCCCATAGCTCCGCGAGGATCCGTCTCAGTAAGGTAGTACATAGAGTAAGCATCTTCACTGGTGACATAGAAGAGGCCCGTCTGAGGATTAAAGGATGGTGGCATCCAGTTTGTAGCTCCCGCATTGACCGGCGACACCAAAGAGCCGGCGATGTCGAAATCCTTCTTCGGATTGCGGATGGGGCGGCCTTTTTCATCAAGGCCGGTCGCCCAGTTGGCCGTGGGCGAGAACTTGCTTGTGAGCAGGTGCTCGCCAGTGGTGCGGTCCAGTACGTAGAAGTAACCATTTCGTGTGGCTTGCAGAACCAGCTTGCGCTGCTTGCCGTTGAAATCACCGTCGACCAGAACAGGTGTCTGCGTGGAATCCCAGTCGTGCGTGTCGTGAGGCGACGTCTGGTAATACCAGACGAGTTTGCCGGTGTCGACGTTGAGAGCTACCAAAGAACAGGTATAGAGGTTGTCGCCCTCGCCGCGACTCTGTGACGTGTAGGCCGGAGTCGGATTTCCCGTACCGATGATATATAGATACGTGTCAGGGTCATAGGAGCCGGGAATCCACATGGGACCACCTCCGTACCGGGCTGCGCGAAGGTTAGCCCAGGTCTTCAGAGCAGGATCGTCCTTGGTCTGCGGCGTGGCATACCACTTCCACTGTACTTCACCGGTGTCCGGATCAAAGGAGGTGAGTGCCTGGGGAGCATCCAAATCATTTCCCGTGCCGACCAGCACATGATTGCCGATCAGGATAGGAGCCCCAGTGGAAAAATACTGTTCATTGAACGGAGCGATAACTTTGTGCCACTTTTCGCTGCCGTCTTTAGCGCTGATGGCAACCAGATAATCGTCTGGCGTTTCGAGAAAGAGAGTGTCCTTATAAAGCGCCATGCCACGATTACCGGTGTGCGTACCGCCACGTGTCTTCCAGACGAAATGCCAAAGGATGTTGCCATCACGTGCGTCCATGGCCCAGGCATTGTCAGGTGTCGAAACGTAAATTTTTCCGTCCCATATGATCGCGGAGGAGACGATACGGCTGGAGCGTGAGGTCGCTCCGCTCTCGTTCAGACTGCCATCGCCTTCACCGGCAACGATGGTCGGAATTGGGGCCGGTCCACCAAAGAAGCTCATCCGGCCACCGGCCGATGGCAAGCCCGAGGTAATGCGGGAGGTCCAGGCAAGCGAAAGATTCTTCACATTAGCGGCACTGATCTGGTCGAGCTGGCTGTATCTTTGCCCGGTGTAGTCACCTGAGTACGTGGGCCAGGAATCGTTTAAGCGGCCAAGCAGCTTATCCGGAGTTAGCATCTGAGCAGGTGAAGAAAAAGATAGACCTGCAACTAAAGCAGCTGTAAGAAATAGGCTCGTGCGCTTCATTTGATCGATACCATGTATGCAGTGATGTCGTGAATCGACTTATCGGTGTAGGTAGACAGCAGATCGAGGTGTCCCTTCAGAGGATCTGTCACGACCACCTTAGGCAGATCGCCATTGCGGGAAAAGCTGCGAATTTCTCCATCGTCGGTCTTGAGACGCACGATGAAATCATCCATGCGGAGAAGTTCTCCGCTCACCTTCCCTTCGGCAGTTTCAACCGTGACCTTCTTCTCCGGAGCTTTGACAGCGGGATCACCGCCTCGCATGCCCGGCATCATCCACGATTGTTGTAGAGCCCGCGGATCCTTGATTCTGGAGCCGATCCCCTTCAGATCGCCAGTGACTGAATGACAGGAGGCACACTTCTGATCGAAGTCTTTTTTTCCGGCTGCAGCATCACCAACAGGAATCACAATGTGGCCATTTCGGCCACGTTCATTTCCGCTGACCGGAAGGCTATGCAGGAAACCCGCAATCTGTTTGATCTGCTCGGCAGACATATCAAAAGCAGGCATTCCCTGCTGTGGACGTCCGTGAAGGACGACTGGGCCGATCTTCTCTCCATCCTGGTCATTGAGAACAATCTCAGATCTAAGAAGATTCGGACCACTCTCACCTCCGCGTGCGTCGGATCCGTGGCAGAAGGCACAGCGGACGCTGAACAGATTCTTGCCCTGCTCCGCCAGGGCGGGATCAACTGCTTTTCTGGCGTAAGGATTCCGGCGCACCGGAGGAGCGCTGGGCGCTTGCTGCGCCCAGATGTCCTTCAGCACAAGAAAACCGGTGAAAGTTGTAAAGAAAACTACTCCGGTGACCACCATCGGGTTTGACTTTCGTCCGTACCTGTTCACTACGCCTCCTCTGCCTCAAAGCCCGGGTTAGTCTGCTGATTCAGCACGATTGCAGTTTCATGACTCATCTCGCGAACGGTGTCGGTGATGCTTTCCCTGCCGATGCCGCTCTGCTTATAGCCGCCAAAGGGAACATTGCCAGGCCGGAAAGAACCCGGCCCATTTACTACCACTCCACCTACTTCCATCCGGTGCGCAACTGTGAGCGCATTATGAATATTTTCTGAAAAGACACTTGCCTGTAGCCCGTACGGCGATTCGTTGACTATCCTGATTGCTTCGCCGATCGCCTTGAAAGAAACAATCGGTGCGACCGGGCCAAAGACCTCATCGAGCAGGCAAGGCATGGAGTTGTCCACCTCGAGCAGGACCGTGGGCTCGTAGTAATTGTCGCCGACGCGATTTCCACCGACCAGGCATTTGGCTCCCATCGCGATGGACTTCTGGACTTCCTGATCTACACGCTCCGCCGCCTGCGGAGTGATAAGAGGTCCGAGATCGGTCTCATCCGAAAGAGGATCTCCCATCTTGATCGCTTTAGTCTTATTGACCAGGGCCTCAAGGAAGGGAGACATGATCTTTTCGTCTACCAGGATGCGTTTAACCGCGCAGCAGATTTGCCCGGCTCCATTGGTAAGCCGTCCATCCACAACTGCGGCTGCGGCTGCGTCAATATTGGCGTCTTCAAGCACGATCATCGCATCCACACCGCCGAGCTCGAAAGCGGTACGCTTAATTGAATCCGCGGCAAGCTTTGCGATCGCTTTAGCAGCCGTGACGCCGCCGGTGAAGCTGACCATGGCAACCTCGGGATGCGTGATCAGGCGGTTGCCAAGTTCACGAGGATAGCCCGTCAACATCTGTATTCCTCCAAGAGGCAGACCCGCTTCAATCAGAATCTGACCAAGGCGCAATACTGTGAGTGGGCACTGTTCCGGGAGTTTCACGATCACCGCGTTGCCGGCCGCCAACGCGCCAGGAATCTTGTGAGCGAACAGTTCGGCCGGGTAGTTGAAGGGTACGATGCCCACAACCAGACCCATGGGATGGCGAATGGTATAGGCGATCATATGCTCGAGTCCGGCGACAGCATCCATGGGGATTGTCTGTCCACGCATCCGCTTGGCCTCTTCGGAGAAATCGAGGAAGAGGCGCTGCGTTGCCGTCATCTCGCTCCGGCACTGCCTGATCGTCTTACCATTTTCGCGGCAGAGGAGCTGGCTGAGCTCCTCATGACGCGCGGCAATTATATCGGCAGCCTTGCGCAGAATGTCACTTCTGCGGTGCGCAGGCATCCTGCGCATCATCTCGCGGCCACGCAGGCCAGCTTCAAGAGCGCGCTCCACATCGGCCTCGTTGGCTTGGGGAACAGTATCGACCAGCTCACCTGTTGCAGGGTTACAGATCTGCATCGTACGTGCGCTAAGAGAATCAACGAATTTTCCATCGATCAGCATTTGCATGATTCGAATCTCCATGGGTGTCGCAGGGAAATGCCTGGCTCTTGGAATAAATTTATGGGCGCTTGATCGCGTCCTTGCAGTACTGCAGACAGCTCGCAAGCTCAATGGCAGGACCGGCGGGGCCGACGTACTCAATGCAGGCAGGAAAACTCCATTTCTCCTTCTTGAGCAGTTGGAAGACCGCAATGAGCGGGGTCTCGCCATCGCCAAACGGAACCGATTCTCCACCGTGACTTATCCGGTCTTTGATGTGGATGTTCGTGATGCGGGTATGGTGCTCTTTGAGATAGGCAACCGGATCGTACCCGCTGGCAAAGAAATGGCCCACGTCGAGGTTTACCCAGAACTTGTTGGAGAGCTCCATCGCCTGCGCAAACTCTTGAGGGCCGATGGTGTGGTTGTGTAACGCAACGATGACATCATGCTTCTCCGCGAAAGGCTTGAGGCGCGGAAAAATATCCACCGGCGAAGAGGCCGTAATAATCTTTGTGCCCAGGGCTTTAGTCATCAAAAAACCCTTTTCGATCTCTTCATCCGTGAAATATTTATCGAAGCTGAGATTGTAGGAGAAAAACTGTAGACCAGCATCGGTAAACATCTTGCCGACCTCCTCGAATTTTTCGAGACCGACATTCAGGCGCCACTGCCGTAAAGCTTCACGCTTGGCAGGGTCGGGGGCCGGAAACATTGGATGGCTCCCCTTGGGGCGGGGAGGACGCGGGACCCACGGGCCGGGCCGGCCGGCTCCGGGCAACGGAACCGGTGCTCCAAGGAAGTTTTCCACGTGCTCAGACATCGTATCGATCGTGGAGAGACCGACAGCTCGCATGGTGGCAATAATTTCCTTGATGCCCATGCCGCTAAAGGTGAAGCTTGCTGACTGAACTCCCATCAGCACACCATCAATCGTTGAATTGATTGGCTTCACGGCATCCTCCGCCCTGGCAGAGGTACCGTATTTCGCAAGAGCTACAGCTGCAAGCGCTGAAGCAGTAAATTTTCTACGGGTAATCATGTTCTCTCTCTTTTTTTGGTGCGATCGCAACTGCCGAATGAGCCTATGTGGTGAGGTGCAGAAGTTCCGTAAACATCGTCGTCTGGTGGTAGGTTCCCCATTCCGGTCCGTCTACAGCGCCTTTGATATAAGCCCGCTCTCCGAGAGCCTCACGCGGTTTTCCGGGGATGACACCTTCAAACCAGCCGCCATATTCGTGATCCATGAAATTCCCCTTCACGAAGTCGGTGGCTTGATGGAAGGTCGGCCATAGATCGCTGCGCCCATGCAGAGTGGCGTACCGTGCAGTGGCCTTCATGGTCTCGCACTGCGTCCACCAGATCATGTAGTCGCGGGCAGGACCGCTGCCATCAGCGTTGGCGATCATCCATGTACCGCCGGTAGGTTTGTCGAAGCCCACCTTAAGTCCCAGATCGATGCTGCGGGCACCGAGTTCAATAAACTTCTTATCTGCACCCAATTCGACCGCACGGCTGAAGAGCGTACCCCACTCGAAGAGATGGCCGACATTGAAGGTCTTAGGCTCCGGAGCTTTCCAGTTTTCGTCGTAGCCCTCAGGCAGATAGCCAAGCTTGTAGTCGTACATCTTTTCGAAAGCACCCATCTCTGTCTGGATCTCGTTCCAGACCTCCTTCGATTTGGTCGTGTCATAGAGGGCCAGCAGGGCCTCGAACATGTGTACGTTCAAGCCGTGGCGACGAGCCATGAATCCGCTAGATCGGCCCCCCGCACGCGGCGCTCCGGAAGGATTCCCAATCGTCATCGGAGCGGGCCCGCTGAAGTCGCGCTTCATGCTGTTGTAGAAGAATTGACCATCACGCATCTTCGTGCTGACCTCATGCCAGGACTGCATCGCTGCATCGGCATATTCCTTCTTGCCGGTAACGCGGGCCGCATGCGCGAGCGGAAAGATGGTGAAGCTGGTGTAACCAGTCTTGGTATCGTCGATGACCTTCAAGTCAGGGGTGGTGCGATTGAAGTATCCGCCGAATTTCGGGTCGCGCATATTAATCAGGAAATCCGCACATTTGGTGACTGCATCCAGATACCGCTTGTCCTTCGAGTATTCATAACCGGCGACCATGCAGTAGAGCTGCCGCCCTTGCCCGTTAAGGCTGGCTTCCCGCTGGGTGCCATAAGGTTTCCACTGACGATCGAGGTTCTCTTGAATGAAGCCGTTCGGCATCACGGATGCTTCGAGCCAATAATCCAGCAGGTCGTTGATCATCGCTTTTTTTACCCACGCACGATCGATGTGCTTTGCCGCGACTGCGACCGTTGCAGAGTTTGCAGCGCTTTTCGCAGAGCCTTTAGTGGCCTCTGCCCAACCATACCCAGACAGGAGAGAGATTCCCCCCAAAGTCAACCTGCTGAATTCCCTTCTCGTGATCATGTCCTCTCCTTGTTGAATGCGATTACAGAATGGCAACCGAAATTGGCCGCGAAACGGTGGTAGAAGCATAGCTCAACCAATAGTCCTATTACTATAGGTTTATTTAAGAAAATGATTGTCTCCGCGCAGAGGTAAAGGTCCGGGTTACTTAGGAATGCGCAGCCGTCAGGCGGCTGCGAAAGAGGATCAGAATAAGGACAACAATCATCGACATGGCCGGTAGCAGAAGCAACCCTCGTCCCACTCCCTCGGCATCCGTGCCAGAGAGCCAGCCGATCACGGGAGAACTGACTACAAGTCCGCTGAAGCCGCAGGTAATGGCAAAACCGATCGCGGTGGCCGCCTGCTTCTTGAATAAACGTCCGACGATGGCAATGGTCGTTGGGAAGATGGGAGCCATGACAAATCCGGCCAGAAAGACCAGCGGAGCGCCACCGGCAAGAGATGGAGCCTTTAGCATGCCGAACGTGATAACGCCCATGAGAACGCAGCAGGTTAGAGTAACGTAATACGGCGACGCCTTGGTGAGGAGTTTGCTTGCAACCATGCGGCCTATGAGGAGGCCGGAGGCGAAGCCAAAGGACAATATATTTAGGGCCTTCGCAGTTGGAATCCCTGTGGAGATAAGGAACTTCGGAAACCAGTTCCAGATACCAAACTCACAGGCGGTATAAAGAAAAATAATGGAGGCCAGCACATAAAGGAGGCCGGAGCGGAAGATATTTCCCTTCTCCTCATCCCCGGATGCATGATCCTGCTTTTTTTCCGGCATCGGGGTAAAGACAGCCACTGCAAGTGCGAGCGCGGAAATAACGATACCGCAGTAGGCGCTCTTAACGGCATCAGCACCCAGGAGATTGCCGGCGACGAAAGGGGTAGCGAAACCGCCAAGTCCCGCAAAAATATTCAGAAAGTTGATGGTTGCGGCACGCCGATTGTCCGGAACATCACTCGCAATTGCATTTGAACCTACAATCACAAGGCTTCCCCCGCATCCCAGAATCACCATAGCCAGGATGCTAAGCCCCAGGCTCGCAGGGTGCGACAAAATAGCGAGTCCGATCAGACTGGCAAGCAGACCAATGATGATGCCTGCCTTTTTGCCTTTAGCATCCATGAATGCTCCGGCCACAACTGAAGTCGCAGCAAGCCCGAGCCCCTGCGATAACGCCAGATATCCAACCTGCGTGTTCGAGAGTGAGAGGATTGTACCCAGACTAGGAACAATGGTCCCCAGCAAAGAAGCCAGCATCCCGTAGATAAATATCACGAGGCACGCTACAAAAATAAGCACAGACGACGACCCTCACCTACCTATAAAGTGTCAACGAATCAACTGAACTTCGAACTCTGTGTGATCTCCACGATGTTTCGCAACGAAATACTCGAGTGCGGTTCCATCGGCCAGGAAACCTACGCTGGACAGCAATAGCGCGGGGCTCTTCGGTTTCACTTTCAGCAATGCTGCTTCTCTCGTATTCAGTGCGATGGCGCGAATAGTGCGCACGCCTTTCGCTATTACCAACCCGAGCTTCTGGTCCAGCACGCGGTAGAGGGACTTATCGGAGAAATCCTCCGACAAGAGAGAGACACAGTGCTCATAATTTAAATAAGTCTTAACGAAGACTTCGGGCACGTCTCCGAGATAGCGCACGCGGGTAAGCAGAATCACCTTTGCACCCTCGGCAACGCCTAGTTTTCTGGCAACGTCTGCATCAGCTGGGATGGACTTCAACTCGAGTACCTTGGTTCGAGGATTCTGCCCTCCACGTTCCGCTTCTTCATGAAAGCCTCTGAGGCTCTGCATGAGCGCTCCACGGTACTCTGGATGTGAGATCGTCGTCTTCTTGCCGTTTCGTTTTTTGAGAAGGCCACGATGCTCTAGATCTGCGAACGCCTGGCGTACTACGGTCCTGCTCAGGCCAAAGTGGTCACAGAATGCCTGTTCACTAGGCAGGCTTTGACCTGGAAGCCATTTGTTGGCACGGATCTTCTCTTCAATAAGCTTGATGAGCTGAAAATAAAGCGGAATCGGGCTCGCTTCTACTATTGTTCCAAGTTCGTCCAAAGTTACCGTAGCTGTGGAAGTTGTACTCATGCGGTGGCACCATCGCAGCCATGGGCCGCGATGCCTCTCTTGCTCTATAGCGATTCTCGAAGTGCCGCCAACAATGCGGGCAAGGCAAAACGAAATATGCGAGCAGCGTGCGCGCCGACGCATCCTCGGATCGCCTAAGCGATGACGACCTTCCGCTAGATAGTATCCTATCCTTATAGGGAGCAAAAAACTTTCTCCGTTTTCACTGACTACTGCTTGAAGTCCACAAGCACGAACTGCCGAGCCATCAGCTCATTTCCGTCATCGTTCGGATGTATATGATCTCCAGGATCAAGTTCTAAACGGAGCTTCGCTGGCTGCCCCGGAGTACGCAGAGCTTTATCGAAATCAACGATTGCATCGAAATTACCCGGGGTGCGAATCCAATCGTTGACAGATTGCCTGGTTGCTTCACCAATTGGGCCGGCGAGCCACACTCCTTCCTCCGGAGTGAGCGTAGCCCCCATCACTTTGATGTTGTGCATATGAGCCCGCGCAATCAATTGTTGATATCCGGCAATCAAATCCTCCGCCTTCAAAGCTTCCTCGCCCTCAATCTGTCCATGAATGTTGATATCGTTAATGCCTTCCAGCAGAACAACCCACCTCACGCCGGGCCGACTCAGTACATCTCTGTCAAAACGAGCCAGTGCGCTTACCCCGGCGCCATCTTGCAGTACCTCATTCCCGGAGATTCCCTCATTCAATACGCTTGCTCTGGGCGAACCTGCCGTCGTAAGCAGGCGGTTCTGCAACAAAGTCGGCCATGCATGGTTTGCGTCCACCGTGGTTTTGAATCCATCTGTAATCGAATCACCCAGAGCGACGATCGTAAATCGATCAATCGGGGCGAGCACGTCAATACCCGAAAGCCACATATAGGATGTCGTCGTCGTGGACGAAGGGGGCATCTCAGCGCTGGCCGTTTCGTTGCCTTCGGCGAGATAGCTCGTGTGAAGTCCGAGGGCATGCGTCGTCGGGATGCCCTCGGAGTCTCTGACGTAAATCGAAACCGCTACATTCGACGAATCTGGCAACGACAGGTCAACGGGGTCACTGGTTGCGACGACTCCAGGAGGAATCTTGATCTCCCGATGACCCGAGAAAGTAAGGCTGCGATCTGTGCCAACGACTATAGCTGAACCTTCCCCCTTCCTGGCGATATGCACGGAGCCAAGAATGACAGGTTTCTTGCCAAATGCATTCGAAAGTTCGATGCGGATCTTATGACCGCCGACACCGACCCTCGCCGTCATACGAATTGTCTTGTCGCGTATATCCGTTGGGGGGACGGGCCGCGCATTCCCATGACTTCCTCGAAAATTCGGCCGCTTAACTGTTGGCGGGACATTCGGCACGTCGGGAACGGTGGGTGCAAGTTCCTGCGCTGTCGCCCATGTCCCAATCCAATGGGTCTTCGGTGCGGCATGCGCCGTCGGCATTCCGCTGTTCAATACGAGCGCCATCAATGTGGCGCTCCAGACCTTCCTCATGCCAATCCTCTCAGACTAACGAAATATGGACTCGGAGAATGGAGTGGGGAAAAGGGAGCCGCTCGCGCGGCCCCTCATCCTGGGAGTTAGTAAGTCAATCTCAGACCAAACTGAATCTGCCTTGGGTTGTTGGCTTGCGCCGTAACCTTGCCATAGTTGCCACCGTCGTAAGCTGCCGTCGATGGAGCTTGAAATTGAACGCGATTGAAGACGTTGAAGAATTCCGCCGTGAAGCTCACGGTTACCGATTCACGAATCGGAGTTGCCTTCAGAAGCGAGAAGTCATAGTTATTGACACCGTGGCGACGGATCGCTCCATCGACGCGAGGCTCATTGCCGAACTCAAACTTTCCGGGCGCGGTAAAGCACGATTTGTTGAACCAGGAGCCACTATCCACACGCTTGTGTGCATCGGACTCAGGCACTTTGTTACAACCCGGAACCACATTCGGACGCGTTGTTCCCTGCCCGATGCCGTTCTGGTAATATCCGCCACCACCGAAGTAGCTAGCTATGTCATTGGGGGCCGCGAGAATCCCAAGGGGAGTTCCCGAACGGAATGTGGAAATGCCATTCACTCGCCATCCAGAGACAAGTACTCCGACGGGTCCCTGAGCATTGGAAAGCCACATCTGCTGCTTGCCAAACGGCAAATCAATACCATATCCAACGACGGCGGAGTGACGATAATCCGAAGTGCTGACGGACCACTCTCCAGCAAGATTGTTGTTGTTCTGAACCGTTCCCTGATAGGTGCTGCCACCTTCGAGAAACTGCGTTACCGAATCAGTATTGGACATCAGCTTGCCCCATGTATAAGCAACCTGCAAGATGCCGCCATGCGAAAAGCGTTTTTTGAATGAGGCTTGAAGCGAGTTGTAACGAGATGCGCTGTTTCGGCTGCCAGCTGCTGTCACATAGTTGTACTGGGGGAATGGCTTGAGCAGAAGCCCTTTATATACGGTTGGCTGAGAAAGCAACCCAGAGGCAATCCTCCCATAGAACGGATTTGGGACCAGCGTTTCGAGATCGCTTCCCATCGAGAGATATTTGTCCGGGATTTGATTGATGTTTGAAGCCGACCAGGTGTTCGCTCCCTGAGCCTGCAGGTGAACGCCCTTCGACGCTCCATAGGCGAGGCCATAACTTGCGGACGAGCCGAGTTCGTGCTCGAAGGCAAGATTCCACTGCTGAACGTAGCTATACGGCTGGTTTGGAAGACGCGATTGGATGTTCTGCCCATAAAGTGCAGTCAGACGCGATGCATCGCCACGGCCAGGCGTCAGAACCCCGTTAGGAAATGGATTCGCTACGGTTGTATTGGTTTGGCTAAAAGTATTGTTCGACTTGAAGGTATTACCAACCAGGGTGGCCGCCGTATTAACACTGGAGCTGTTCGGGCCATCCTGCGAAAGAGTAGATGGCAGGTAAGAGATGCCATATCCACCGCGCACAACCATCTTGTCCGTCAAACGATATGCAAAACCCACGCGAGGCGAGAAGAGCAGCCAATGCAGATTTTCCTCGCGACGTGAGGGACGGTCGCTGCTTCCCACAAGAGCAAGTTTCCCAACGAGGTCCTGATTTGTGCCTAGAGCGGGGTTGAAGATCGTTCCCAACGGACTGGGAGCATCAGGAAGTATGACTGTGTTCCAATTATTCGCTTCGGAGTATGAGCCGGGCTGATCCCAGCGCAGACCAAGATCGAGCGTCAGCTTTCTCGTAGCTTGAAAGTTGTCTGTGATAAAGAATCCATAGTTATGCAGGAACGCCCGCGATCCGCCGATGGCTTGTGCCGAGGTGCTGTTGGGAGTACCAAGCAAAGCAGACGCCACAGAATAGCCGGAACCTGGAATGGAGGGGTTTGCCGTCGTCTGTGCCGAGAAACTGAAGACGTTGCCTCCGCTGTCCGGATCGGCAATCCACTGGACACTGCGCCATGATGCACCAGCTTTAACAGTGTGCCGTCCCAGGATCTTCGTAATACTGCCGGAAAGAGCATAGACATTGGTATGCCAGTAAAGCTGGCCCGGGCCGGTGCTGCCAGCTATACCTGTGCCAGCAAAACTAAAGGCCGTAGGAAGCATCTGACCGAGCGCACTCTGCATTGCCGCCAGGCCAGGCGAGATGCCGGAGATGTCCGTTCCCAAACCGCGAGGATAAGTGTATTGATAAACCCGGAGATAGGACGCGCGTCCGTCGATAATCGTAGTCGGGTTGACGGTAAAGGTATCACCAATGATCGCAATGTGGTCCGAGATTCCGCCAGGAGCCGCGGGTTCGAATGCCGGGACACCCGGATATGGATTGGTCGTCAGGCTCTCCACTTTGAATTTGGCGTATTTCGCGAATGCGATGTTTCGAGTGCCAAAGTTTTGATCGACACGCGCGTTAATCTGCTGATTGGTGTAACGCGTTCGAGTAGTCGTGATGTAGTTACTTGCAATGGCATTCGGATTTGTTGCTTCTGCGGGATAGTCTTGCTTCAGCAACGCAGTAACAGCCGGATCGATACGACTGGGACAGATGACATTGAGGACACCATTGCACTGAAACTGAACCCCGCCATTTGCATTGTCGTAAATCTTTGGATAAAGCGGAGAGCTAAAGTCTCCGCGGAGCGCAGCCGCAGTTGGAACCGTGGTGGTAGACAGGTTTCCGCTTACAACCGGCTGCCGTTCATAACCTGCAAAGAAAAAGGTCTTATCGCGTTTTATGGGGCCGCCGATCGTTCCACCGAACTGGTTCTGGATGTACGAAGGACGTGCACGACCGGCGCGGTTGCTAAAGAAATCATTTGCGTTCAAAACGCGATTGCGATGATATTCATAAAGCGAACCGTGGAAGGCATTGCTTCCTGATTTCGTGCTGATATTGATGACGCCGCCAGCAAAGCCTCCGAACTCGGCGCTTACATTGCTGGTTGATACACGGAACTCCCGTACGGTGTCCTGTGAAGGAATGAACGAGGTCGCGTTATTGGCTGGAATGTTGGCCTGTACGCCATCGACAAACGAGATGCTCTGATTCCCGAAGCCACCACCGATCTGATAATTGCCATAGGCTATAAGGTTTGTAGACATATTTCCGCTGGTATTGCCCTGCGCGATGACACCAGGAACAAGCGTGAGCAGGTTGTTGACATTCCGTCCATTCAATGGAATGTCCTGAATCGTGCGGCCTTCGATCACCCCGCCGAGATTCGCAGTGTCGGTCTGGATGAGGGGAGCTGCGCTGGATACCTCCACCGTCTCACTAACATTGCCGACTTGGAGAGAGGCGTCAGCACGCGCTGTGCTTCCTATCTGTACCTGCAGGTTAGAGAGGGTGAGATGTTTGAACCCCGACAGGTCGATGTCGATACGGTAATTTCCGGGATTCAAGTTCACGAAGCTATACGTCCCGGCTTCGCTCGTGTCCATGGAATGGACCTGATTCGTTTCCTGATTCGTAAGCGTTACCTTCGCTCCGGGCACCGCGGCTCCCGAGGCATCGGTTACAGTGCCTACCACGGAACCGAAAGTCGTCTGCGCCCGCGTGGAGCCTCCAAACAGGACTAGCACGATCATGACTAGCGAGAAAAAGCTCGCGGCATGAAGAGTGCTTTCCTTCATCATTCCAAATTTATCTTTCATCGTATCTCCCTCACGCTGCCCTACTGGCCCTGAAATGAATTCTCAAACCTGGCGTGCTGTAATGATAGGTGGACAGCTTGGCGGACATGCTATGAATACCGCTCGACGTCTGTCAAGGACAATTTCTCGAGCGAGGTGAAAATAGAGATATTGACGCAAGCGTTTGAATTGATGTACTCCTATGAGTACAGGTTGCACACCTTTACTATAAATCTACATTTGCAGGTATTTTACGAGGGATACTCCCAATGGATCGCGTGTTTTTCCACTTTCTTCTGTTGGCTCTCACGGCAACTCCCTTCGCTTTGGCGCAATCTCCCTCTTCTCTTCCCTCGTCCCCATCTCCTTCCCTTCCGGCTGGCTCTGTAGCTGGACCCGCAACTACTCCACCGACGCTCTCTGCGGAAGAGCGTGCCGCTCGGATCAAGGCGCATCAGGAGCAAATGCTTAGGGACTGGCCCAATCTCACTCGCTTTCGATCTGCAAACGCTACCATCACTCGTGCAGAAGTCGTGTTTATGGGTGACTCAATTACAGAGCTGTGGGGACGTCAGCCGGAGCAGTTCTTTCCCGGCAAGCCTTATGTCAACCGAGGCATCGGTGGCCAAACGACCCCGCAGATGGTACTGCGTTTTCAGCAGGATGTTGTGGACTTGAAGCCCAGGGTGGTCGTGATTAACGGCGGCACCAACGATATCGCCGGAAATACGGGCCCGTCGACCCTGAAGATGATTGAGGACAACCTGAAATCAATGACTGAAATCGCACAGGCGAACGGAATTCAGGTAGTACTTGCCTCAGTCACACCGGCTTATGATTATCCGTGGCGGAGGGGCCTCGAACCCGCCGAGAAGGTTGTCGAACTCAACAACTGGATGAAAGACTTTTGTGTGAAGGCTGGATGTGTCTATGCGGACTACTTTACGTCTATGGCGAATGAAAAACATGGCATGAAAGAAGGCTTGAGTGTAGATGGCATCCATCCAACACCCGAAGGCTACAGAATTATGTCTCCTATTGCGGAGAAGGCCATCCAAGATGCCTTAGAGAAAAAGCTGGCCGCGCAGTAAAGATTCTGCTTTCGATGTTTGAGGTTATCTCCAGTGTCGCGAAATCGCCTTTTTACCCTGTCTCTGTTTATCTGCTCAGTTCTTCCAGCTAACTCACAGTCCACTCAGCAGGCGCCAGCAGGTGTTGAACGCAAACATCGGGTCGCATCCAACTATCCGACCAACACTCTTCTTTCCCCTGAAGTGCATCCAGACCGCACGGTTACATTTCGCTATCGCGCTCCAAAAGCGAAAGAGGTTTCCCTGATTGGCGAGATCACCCAACGGAAGGGTCCCCTACCGTTGTCTAAAGATGAGAGCGGCATCTGGACCCTGACTACCGCCCCACTCAAACCGGAGATATGGATCTACAACTTTCTCGTGGACGGCGTCGATGTACTTGACCCTTCGAACCCCGCGATCAAACCAGTGCCTCCCGGACAACTGATCTCAAATTTCGTCGAGGTCCCTGGAGATTCCCCGTTCGATTACGATTCACAGGCCGTGCCGCATGGCGAGGTCCGCATGATGCTGTATGAATCGGCAGCAATGGGTTTCACGCGGACGCTCTGGGTGTACACTCCGCCGGGCTATGATACGAGCAAAAAGAGATATCCGGTATTGTACTTACTTCATGGCAATGGAGAGGAAGTCTCAGGCTGGGTGCGCAACGGCCGCGCCAACGTCATTCTGGACAATCTCCTGGCCCAGGGCAAAATTCAGCCGATGATCGTCGTAATGCCGCAGGGGCACGCACTTCAGGCTCCAGGCGTTGAGCCTCTGAAACGTGTAACCGGCGAAACGAGTATGTTCTCCCCGCTGTTTCCTAAGGATCTGCTGGAACAGATTATTCCATTAGTCGAGAAGAGCTACCGCGCTAAAACATCACGAGACTCACGGGCTATCGCGGGCCTGTCCATGGGGGGTGGACAGGCTCTTTCGATTGGTCTGGGACATCCGGAGCTCTTCAAGTATGTGCTGGGCTACAGCGCGGCAATCGGACCAAACTTCTTGGATATTCAGGAGGTCCTGAATAGAGTGACTGCAAATCCTCAATCGACGAATCGAGACTTCGGCCTGATATGGATCTCCTGTGGGCAGCAGGACTTTTTGTATAAAGCAAATGAGTCGCTCCACGAAGATCTGACAAATCACGGCATCAACCACAAGTACGTTGAGACGGAAGGGACGCACGTATGGAGTGTCTGGCGGAAAAACCTGAGCGCCTCTCTTCCCTTACTTTTCCGGTAGGCCGATTGGTATCGGAACGCATGATATATAGCTCGTCCAATGAATCGCCATTACTTTGAATCGGTATGCCTTTTCTCACATAAGCGGATCTTTGAAAGGGATTAAATCATGTCCAACAGGCGCAACTTCATTAAGCTGCTTTCCAGTATTCCTTTCGCAGAACCACTGTTCGGTTTGGCACAGGCTCCAACCGTTCCTATGGGTGCGGCTCCCGGCCAGATGCCTCCAGATCAAATGGCTGGAAGCCCTGTGGGGGATCCTCTGCCTGGTCAGCCATGGAAGGTGCACGACCGAACGCGTCCACAGGCGCGTAAAGTTGCCCCCGGCATGCCGCTGCCTACACCGGGCCCGGCTTCAGATGCTGTCGTACTTTTTGATGGGAAGGATCTGTCGCAATGGGAGAGTATAGGACGCGATCGCAAGGTAACCGAGCCAAAATGGAAGGTCGAAAACGGTTATATGGAGATGGTCCGCCGCTCCGGCAGTCTGATCACAAAAGAGGCGTTTGGCGACTGCCAGCTTCACCTGGAATGGATGACACCGACAGGAACGCCCCCCGAACGCCGTGGGCAGATGCGTGGCAACAGCGGCGTCATTCTGATGCGTCGGTACGAGATTCAAGTGCTCTCCTCCTACGACAACATCACTTACGCTGATGGAGCTGCGGGCGGCATCTACGGTTTATATCCACCAATGGTTAACCCATGCCGCCCCGAAGGGGAATGGAACACCTATGATATCGTCTTCAAGGCTCCCCGATTCAATGGCAACGAACTGACCACGCCCGCCTTTCTGACCTTGTTCTTCAACGGGCTGGTTGTGCACGATCATGTGGAATTATTAGGCAACACCGATACCCTTCCAATTGCCAAATACGAGCCCCATCCATCAGAAGAGCCTTTCCTCCTCCAGGGTCATGCCGGTCCTGTACGCTATCGAAACATCTGGATTCGCCGACTTAAAGGTTATGACGTTTAGATCCTAGTTCGGCTGGCCCTACGAACTTTGCCACGAGAGCTTGTTCGCAGATTTGAACGAACGTTCGCCGACTTCCCAGGTCAGCTAGGTTCGAAACTATCATCACTGCACGAAGATGTTGCTGCGCACAAACTCTCACGTCGACCCGTGAAACTGTTTGGTTCCGGAGCGGCTTGCCATATTGACCACGCCATCCAGCACACCGCCATACTCCCGCTTGTCGATGTGCGATTGCACCTTGAACTCCTCGGTTGGCGTAGGCAGCACATCTATCCAACGGATAACAGCTACATATTGGCCAATAAAACGATGAAGCGGACACAGTCGTACTGACCGGAAAATCTCATAAAGTGGCACATCCTGTCCGGTCGCGCGAGCGAACGGCATCAACAAATGGATCGGCTGACATACCTCCGTCATTCGTTCGACACGCTGCTGAAGGCGAATGGGGAAGATGTGAAGACGGTCCAATAGCTCTTGCAGCATGCCAGCAGCAGAATCACGCTGGAGGTCTACACGCAGGCTGTCACATCACACAAATGCCCAGCCCAGAGCAAGGTTGTCAGGATGATGGTTCCGAAATCTGCGAAATGGAAGTTAAAGGACACCACAAAATGTGGGTTAGGGAGCTTATTGCACCCATATATTGAACCCACGATCTCTATCTTTTTGAGTAACCCATCAATTTAAGCTCTTTAGATTGATGGCGGGGACGACGGGCTCGAACCGCGACCTCTGCTGTGACAGCAAAAAAGGATCGCGTAACTAATTGAAATCAGGAGCCAGGATGGCCACTTTTAGAGCGCTAAACATCGTTGGCTTTATCGCACCCCCTATCGAACCCACGTCCTCTGTCCACCAAAACTCTGCCCAGGGCTTTTGCTTTTCATCCACGCCTGCACCAGATTGCGAAATTTGCCTTTGCTCGAGTGCCGCGAGCGGGCCGCCGATCTGGATTGCAAGCACCGACCACTTTCCAGGACGCACGACCTCCGCGATAGAGTCTCGATCGAGACCATTGTATTCTAGGGATCGAGAATACGGTGGAACTGCGATCGGCCGGTCATCAGTTCCTTCGCCAGCAATCGTTTAATCTCTGCCGTGTCGTTTCCTGCTCGAATTGCCACGCTAGTAGGAGGGTTCATACGCCAACAGCACGCATAGGGTTTCGAACCTGCAACCTTCCGTGGTCACTCCTGAGAGATAATATTCGAAATAAGCCCCGGAGGAACTCTTTCTCAGGGTTCCTTCAACTCGTCCAACACAGGCCGAGAAGACGCTGCCTTTGGACTTCCAGTCGCGCCAGGTCGCGAATGGTTATGATTGAATTCGATGACGAGTGATAGCGGTCGCGAAAAAACGATAACCCAGGCGGATGTAGCGAGAGTGGCGGGAGTGGCCATCATGACAGTCTCGCGTTACATGAACCAACATCCGAGCATTACAGAAAAAACCGCACGCAAGGTGAAAGCTGCTATCGACGCGCTAGGATATCGGCCCAATTATGCAGCAAGAATGCTCATGGGGCAGCCATCGAGGACAATTGGCCTGATACTTCCGAACTTGGAAAATCCGTTCTTTTCCTCTATCGCTCACAGCGTGCAGCAGACTGCTCACTCTCGTGGGTATCTGGTCTGGATTGCCGCAACCAATGATGAAAGTGCAATGGATCTGCAGCTGATCGAAAGAATGCGCGATCATCATGTCGATGGCATCCTCTTGACCGCGTCATCGGATACATCTTTGCAGACGCGCGATCTAGGCGGCATTCCACTGGTTGCGCTAGAGCGGCCCGTCGGAGCTGCGGCAGTGGATATTGTCATGATCGATGATCGCTCTGCAGCCTGCGAGGCGGTGCGACACCTGCTGTCGCACGGCTACAAGCGTATCGCCTGTTTCGGACTCAACTCCGCTATTCGGTCTATCCAGGAGCGTATCACCGGGTATCAAGATGCGATGCGGGAACAGGGCCTTACGCCGCTACCGTACCTGCAGTGTGAAGATCGAGAGTCAGCCAAGCGAATCATTCGCAAACTCATGTCGGGCCGGACACCGACGCAAGCAATCTTCCCTGCGAATAGCACCGCCACGATTCTCGCTCTCGAAGCGCTCGATGAACTCCACTATTCCGTGCCAAAGCAGGTGGCGCTCTTCTCTTTCGGAGATATTCCTCTGGCCCACATCCTTCGGCCCCAGATTAGCGCCGTGCGGCAGCCCACCGAATTGCTTGGCGAGAAGGCCACAAAGCACCTGCTCGATTTGATTGCTACCAGAAGCGGTGCAAGCGGGGTTCGCATCAGCATCCCGGCGTCGCTCGTCATCCGAGAGTCTTGCGGATGTAAGCGCCCGCCTAGCTCCCATCACGATCGGCACTGATCTCTTCGGCATCGGGACTGATCGATTTCGAATCAGATATCGAATTTATTTTTCATTCAGGCAGTGTCCACGCAAACAAGATATCATCTACACCGGTAACGATGTACTGCTTCCCGTTAAGCATGTAGGTCATCGGCCCGGTTGACATATTCGCTCCACCACGGGTGTGCCACAGATTCTTGCCATTGCTGGCATCAAGAGCCAGGATGTTACCCGCAGCGTCGCCAGTGAATAGCAGGTGCCCGGCCGTCGTCAGAATGCCGGCATTGCTCCGGCCATCACCTGCGTCGCGCTGCCAACTTACCTTCCCCGTCTGATAGTTCAGCGCAACAATTGCCGACCTTGTCATCAGGCTTACCGCTGCACCGCCCTGGTGATCTTCCGGAGCGCCTTCGTCGTCGAGGACTAAATACCAATAGCTGTAGCCGCTCTGCGCGTTGACATAAAATAAGCCGGCTTGCGGGTCAAAGCTCGGAGGCATCCAATTCGTTGCTCCAAAGACTGGGCTTTCGACAAGCGTACCATCAATCTGAGGCTCTTTTGCTGGATTCGGAATCGGACTTCCCTTGGCATCCAAACCGAGTGCCCAATTACTTTTGACGAACTCACTTGTCAAGAGAGCTTTGCCAGTCTGCCGGTCGAGGACGAAAAAGAATCCGTTTCTACTTGCCTGCGCCAGCATCTTTCGTGGCTTCCCGTGAAAGTCGCCATCGAATAGCACTGACGTCTCGACAGCGTCCCAATCATGCGTATCGTGTGGCGACGCCTGAAAATGCCAGATGATCGCTCCCGTATCCGGATTGATTGCCAGTATGCAACTTGTGTACAGATTGGCACCGGCTCTGACATTGCCGTCGAGCACTGGATGAGGATTTCCCGTTCCCCAATAGAGGAGATTCAGTTTTGCATCATACGTTCCGGTCAGCCACATCGGGCCTCCCCCACGGCTCAGCGACTTTGTATCAGGCCATGTTTCCGAGCCCGTCGCCCCTGGTTGGGGCAGACTGTTCGTCCGCCAGATCTTTGCACCGGTCTCCCAATCACGCGCTTCGATAAAGTGGGGAATGTTTGTCTGATCGCCGGATGTCCCCACCAGAACTTTACCCTTGACGATAAGTGGAGCAAGGCTGAGATAGTAGCCAAACTTCACGTCGGCGATCTCCACATCCCAAATCTGCTTTCCGTTGCGCGCGTCAAGGCATATGAGATGGGCATCCGGAGTTCCAAAGTAAAGCCTGTTTTTGTAAAAGGCGACGCCGCGCTGCCCAATATGATTGCCTTCAGACGGTCTGTTATACCTCCAGACTTGTTGTCCTGTCTGCGCATCGAGGGCCCACACATGATCCGGTACGGTGAAGTACAGGAGGCCGTTGACCTCCAGTGGAGTCGATTTGAGCATAGCCCCATGGGTAGAAAACGCCCACGCCAATGTGAGGGCCTTGACATTACTTTTGTTGATCTGGTCGAGTGTGCTGTAGCGTCGGCCGGACATATCTCCGTTGTATGTCGGCCACGAGTCGCTTACAGATGGTATCGAGTTCGGCAGAGAGGGACTCTGCGCGGGAGATCCCGTGGAAGCAATCAAATACCCAAGAAGGAGAAGACTTTCTCCGCACGTCCTACTGAAGCGTTTCGAGATACGTAGAAATGTCATGGATGTCCTTGTCTTTGTAACGCTTCAGCAACTCGCGGTGCCCGCGGAGCGGATCATCGACAACTACTAACGTCCCTGGTCGAAGCGGGCAGGACCGGTAGTTTCCCTGAGCATCCATGAGCGAGACATAGAACGCATCCAGGTGAAGAAGCCGACCCTTAATCTTTTCACCGGATGGCAGAGATACGACCGCTGTTTCCGTCGCATCAGGCGGATAGAGAATGCGGTGCTCCAGTTCGACGGTAGAATATTTCTTCGCAATTCCGCTCAGATCGCCGCCAGTGGAGTGGCACTTTGAGCAGCCGCCTTCCCTATCAAAGAACCGCTTCCCTGCAACAACATCTCCCGTCAAGAGCCGCTGCAGTGAATAGCCGCGCGCCGGACCTTCAGAACCGCGGTTGTCCGAAACTTCTATCGAAGCGTGCAGAAATGCCACGATATCGGCTACCTGCGCCGCGCTGAAGGTGGGATTTGCGGGCATACCTTTTTCCAGTCGTCCCTCACGAATCACGTTACCTATCAGGTCGCCGTTATCGTCGTGTCGCACGAGGGAAGACTCAATCAAATTGGGCCCGGAAGCTCCTTTCGCCGCTGCTCCATGGCACATGGCGCATGACTGTCGAAATTGATCCATGCCCCGCTGCACGTTTTCCCGTGCCATCGGATTTGGCTTGGCGGTCTTCTTGACCTGAGCGCGTGTCCCGACTGTAAGAACCAATCCAACAAAGAGGAACCCTATTATTGCCCGAAGGCTACTCCAATGCCTGGGCTGACAGACCTCTGTTTGCTTTAGGATTTTTCGAACCTTCATGAGTTTCCGCCGAGTTGATTCCCGAAATGGCTTGATGCTCCGGATGAACGCACCCTCTTGTCGCAAATTCGAAGCGCCCAAAAGCAGCGCGTTTTCTCTGCTGCTGCGATGGCAATAAGATGGGCATTCTCTAAAAAGTTTCATGAGCGCCATTATTCAGTTGACTTTGATGCAATCGCCTATCATTTTTATGATAGCGCTATCAAATCTAAGGACGGAAGAAGTGGTTGTCAAGAGGAGATTAGTTTGTATCTGGCGAAAGACACCGCGGAAGGATACGGAGTTCCACAATGACAGAAGATTCAGTTCGCACCAAGATATCGCGCCGCTCTTTACTTTCGGGAGCGGCCATAACGGGTGCCTTGCATGCATTCCCGCTGACCGGCTTTGCCCAGGATTTGCCGGCGAATGGGACCGGTAAACTCAAACTCTCCATGTTTTCCAAGCTTTTGCAATGGACCGATGTAAAGGAGGCGGCCGCCATCGCCAGAGATCTGGGTTTCGATGCGCTCGACCTTACTGTGCGTCCGCGTGGGCACGTGCTGCCTGAACGGGTAGAAATAGACTTACCCCGCGCGGTGGAGACGGCACGGAAAGCTGGGCTTGAAATTTCCATGATATCCACGGAAATTATGAGCAGCGCATCTCCCTATGCCGAGTCGATATTGAAGACGGCAAGCCAACTTGGTATTCGAAATTACCGATGGGGAGGGCTTACCTACAAACCAGCGAAAGGGATCGCGGAGCAGATCCATGAATTTAAACCTCAGGTGAGAGCCCTGGCGGAGCTCAACCGGGAGCATAACATCTGCGGGATGTATCATACGCATTCGGGCCCGAACATGATTGGTGGACCGATCTGGGATCTTTGGCTGTTACTGCAAGACCTCGATTCACGCTGGATCGGGATGAACTATGACATCGGCCACGCAACGATCGAAGGCGGTTACGGCGGGTGGCAGACCAGCGCTCGGCTGGCCAAAGATTCAATGAGGGGCATTGCCCTAAAGGATTTTCGATGGCCGTCGAAGACAAAGGCCGCGCCCCCGGACATCCACGCAAGCGCCCCCCCCCGCGCGGTGTACGAGCCGGAATGGTGTCCGATCGGCGAAGGGGTCGTCGATTTCCGTGGATTCTTTGAGATTGTCAAGCAAAACGGATTCTCCGGACCTGTCCAAATGCATTTTGAATATCCCGAATTCGGGGGAGCAGAAAACGGGGACACGGTGCTTCGCATACCCAGTCAACAACTGATCGCGGCTGTACGCAAAGACCTGACGTATATAAGAGGTGTCCTGCGCGATTTGAATCTTGTCGCTTAATCTCAACCTATCCGCCTCGCTGAGAGGCTGAATGGCGGCAGTTTCCCTTTGAATAATTGAACGGAATCGTATGGGGGTAGTGTGGTTTTTCGATTTCGATCTGTATGTCCTTATCCTTCCGCTTGCCGGATATTCATATAGCGCTACTAACTGAAACAGTTGGAATTCAGTTTAAGAATGACGCGGGCCTTCAGGCATGAATCCCCATCTTCAAACGCAGACGCCCAGCTATTACTGAACTCTGACAAGCTCCTTGACACGTTATCGACTCGCTGAGTAGCATCCACCTACCATGTTAGCGCTATTCTTTTATGCCAGAGACAATCCTCGCGGATCAGAGGTTTATGTGGCTTTTGGAAATGGCTTCTAAGAGAGATTTCCGCCGTGGGGGAGGGTTGGCCGATGAAACATGTGTCTCATGGAGCACCGAAGAAGGGAGAACAGTGACGAACCTCGCATCCCCGCGCATTTTCTACGGCTGGTGGATCGCCGTAGCTGCATTTCTCAATCTCTTTTTAGCTGTGGGAGTTATCTTTTATGGATTCCCCGTGTTCTACCCCGCCTTTGCGAGTGCTCTCGGCTTTACTCGATCTCAGGTAACAGAAGGTTTTTTGCTCGGCTTCCTCGCTATCGGACTTCCGTTCGGCCTTCTTGCCGGGGTACTGATTGATCGTGTGGGCGCACGATGGGTCATCCTCTCCGGAGTCGGATTTATAGGTCTTCCGTTGATCGGGATGGGTTTCATGACTTGCTTCTGGCAATACCAGTTACTTTGCATTATCGAAGTGATCGGCTATGTGCTGGCAGGCCCCATTGCGAATCAGGTTCTGATTACACGCTGGTTTCGAGCACGGCGCGGCCAGGCGATGGGATATGCCTATCTTGGCCTTGGACTGGGCGGCGCTGTATCGCCACCCACCATGAACTGGCTCCTTCATCGCTTTGGTTGGCGCCATGCTCTGGAGATCGCGGGAGTGGTCATCCTCGTGGTGCTCTTTCCCATCGGGATCTGGGTCACACGATCGACTCCCGCCGACATCGGTCTCTATCCGGACGGAGCGGCGATTCCGCCGTCGAGCGAGGACACGCTGACGACAAGATCCGCATTCAACGCAATCGGAGCTGCAATGCGCAATACCAATTTCTGGCTGATTATCGCCGGTTCGGCTCTCGTAATCGGCGCGATGAATGCCGTTATTCAGCACTTCATCTTTTTCCTGAAACATCAGGGCTACTCTTCGACTGCGGCCTCTCGATACTTGTCGATTCTGCTTGTGGCCAGCCTGGGCGGCAGAGTGATCGTTGGCCACGTGGCAGACCGATTCAAGAAAAAGAATACGATGGCTGGCTTCTATCTCCTTCTAGGAGGAGCGATCCCCTTGCTTTATCTCGCGCACAAGCCTCTCGCTGTCCTCTCGTTTGCCGTGATCTTCGGCTTCTCGATGGGCGCCGATTATATGTTGATTCCCCTGGTTACTGCCGAGTGTTTCGGGGTGGCGTCGTTGGGAAAGATACTGGCTCTCATCATCATGGCCTATTCGATCGGGCAGTGGGTTGGCCCCTGGGTCGCCGGATATATCTTCGATCACTTTGGCACCTACGGCCCCGCCTGGAAAATTATGGCATGCGCCGCGTTACTCGGATCGACTGCTATTTACGCGATCTCAATACAGGGAGACGGGGCCGAGGCCTGACAACGCTATCGAATTCAAGTCTATGGTTCCAATTCAAGAATCAGAACAGCGACTTCCATTCGCTTTACGATATTCAATCTATACCGCCGCGAGGAGAGGCACACATATATGGCGCAAATAAGAATCGGCATTATCATGAACGGCGTTACTGGACGGATGGGATTGAATCAACACCTGATCCGTTCGATCCTGGCGATCCGCGGCCAGGGAGGCCTGTCGCTTGGCGATGGAGATGTGTTGATGCCGGATCCAATTCTGGTCGGAAGAAACGAGAACAGACTTCGGGCGATCGCGAACGCACACGGGATTTCACGATGGAGCATCGATCTCGAACGATGTCTCGCGAACGGCGAGGACGAGATTTATTTCGACTCAGGCACAACGGGACTGCGGGAGGACAATGTGACCAGGGCAATCAATGCCGGAAAACATGTTTACTGCGAGAAGCCTCTGTCAACAACGGTGGCTTCTTCTCTGAGGCTGGCAAAAAAGGCCGAGGAGGCCGGAATCAAACACGGTATCGTGCAAGACAAGTTATTTCTTCCCGGCGTTCGCAAGCTTCGCAGGCTGGTTGATTCCGGGTTTTTCGGAAAAATTCTCTCGGTGCGTGGCGAATTCGGATACTGGGTGTTTGAAGGCGACTGGCAACCTGCCCAGCGACCTTCCTGGAACTATCGGAAAGAAGAAGAAGGAGGGATCATCCTGGACATGTTTTGCCACTGGCGCTATGTGCTGGATCATACCTTCGCGCCCGTCAAGAGCGTCTCGTGCGTGGGAGCCAC
Organism: Edaphobacter sp. 12200R-103; assembly: GCF_010093025.1. Lineage (GTDB taxonomy): Bacteria > Acidobacteriota > Terriglobia > Terriglobales > Acidobacteriaceae > Edaphobacter. The sequence continues at coordinate 1,509,225 of NZ_CP048114.1, forward strand.
GCACATCCCGGAGCGCGTAGACGAAGATGGCGACCAGTACGTCTGCACCGCCGATGACGCGGCATATGGCTCCTTCGAACTGGAGGGCGGTATCTTTGCACAGATCAACTCTTCATGGGCAACGCGAGTCTACCGTGACGAACTATTCAATCTTCAGGTTGATGGAACGGAAGGCAGCGCGGTGGCTGGACTGCGAGATTGTAAAACACAACATCGGGTGAACACCCCTCGCCCCACATGGAACCCGGATCTACCAAACCCCTTTCGCTTCCGTGAGCACTGGCTGGAAGTGCCTGACAATGGTGAGTTCGAAAATGGATTCAAGGTGCAATGGGAGATGTTCCTGAGGCATGTGGTACGGAATACGCCATTTCCGCACACGTTCGTGGACGGCGCTCGTGGAGTACAGCTTGCAGAGCTTGGGCTCAGGTCATGGGCGGAGCGCAGGTGGCTCGATGTGCCTAGTCTTGATGGGAACTAGTGCTTCAAAACTTAATCGGGCGATTATGGCAGACATCCATAGACTCAGTCTCAATCAGGCAACAACGGAACGGTGGAGCGTCAAGGAAGCGGTTGAAGGATGCCTGCGCCATGGCATTCCTTCCATTGGACTCTGGCGTCATAAAATTCACGAGGCCGGCTTGCGGGAAAGCGTCCGATTGGTTCGTGATGCAGGACTGCATGTCTCCAGCCTATGTCGCGGAGGAATGTTTCCGGCTCCGACTCGGGAGGAAAGGCAGCAAAGAATCGAAGATACGCTGAGGGCTATTGACGAGTGTGCCGAGCTTCACGCCGATTCGCTCGTCCTTGTGGTCGGCGCTTCTTCAGCGGTTGGGCTGGTCGATGCTCGAAAGATGGTGGAAGAAGGATTGGCGGCGATTGTTTCTCATGCCCGCGAATCCGGAGTGCGGCTAGGCTTGGAACCTCTGCACCCGATGTACGCCGGGGAACGTTGTGTGCTCAACACCATCGACCAGGCATTGGATATGGCTTCTCCTTACGCTCCCATGGAGGTAGGCCTGATACTTGATACGTTTCATATCTGGTGGGATCCCTATGTTCTGCAGCAGATCACACGGGCAAAGGGCCGCATCTACGGCTTTCACGTCAGCGATTGGTTGGTTCCAGTTCCGGATCTGCTTTTGGGGCGGGGAATGATGGGCGATGGTGTCATTGATAACCGAACGTTACGCGGGGCGGTCGATAGATCCGGTTACGCTGGCCCGATCGAAGTCGAGATCTTCAACCAAGCTATCTGGGACATGCCGGGCAATGATGTCTTATCAACGGTCGTCGAACGCTTCACCTCACTCGTCTAGAGCCAAAGGATTTCGAAATGGAAATACGGAACAATCTTTCTGCAGCGGGCCTAGCACCCTCAATAAGAACCATGTTCATCCTGGCATCTGATAAGACCCTCCGCCTCTCCCATCGATGGGAGGTCTCGATGGGGGCTCCTGTAGTTACAGTCGACGGGCAGTACGTCGGACGCAATTGGACCCAATGGACACAGGGATTTGCGTATGGAAATGCCATCCTGTGCTATGACGCTACAGATCACCCAGACCTGCTCGAGGTCGGCCGCAGCCTTACCCACGCTCATATGGCCGAGCATTTGACGCACACTGGCGTGCATGATCATGGCTTCAACAATCTCTCGACCTATGGGCAGTTGCGGCGCCTGATTCTGGAAGGCAGGCTCGAGTCGAATGATTCGGAGCTGCGCTCATACGAACTTGCCTTGAAGGTGAGTGGTGCTGTACAGGCAGCGCGGTGGACCAGCCTCCCGGGCGGCCGGGGTTACATATACTCGTTCAACGGGAGTCATTCCCTGTTCATCGATACGATCAGAACCGTCCGCATCTGTGGCGTTGCCCATAAACTCGGTCACGGGTTGATGGGAGAACAAGACTGCCGCATCAACCTCCTCGGTCGACTCCTGACACACGCGCGCACATCAGCCGAATTCAATATCTATTACGGAGAAGGCCGCGACTCTTATGACCTTGCCGAAGCGCGAGGGCGCACCGTCCATGAAGCGATATTCAACCCTGTCAGCGGGACCTTCCGATGTCCCTCTTCTCAACAGGGGTATTCGCCTTTCACCACATGGACTCGCGGATTGGCATGGGCGATGCTGGGCTTCGCGGAAGAGCTTGAATTCATCGGATCCCTGCCCGAGAGCGACTTTGCAAGCGACGGTGTGATGACAAAGGAGGAAGCTATTTTCTTCCTGGAAAAGGCCGCCAGGGCTACCTGTGATTTCTATATCAGCCAGGCCAGTACCCTGGATGGAATCTGCTATTGGGATACCGGCGCTCCCGATCTGCGCTACCTGGGCAACTGGAAAAGTTCCCGTGCCGATCCATTCAATCAGTACGAACCAGTTGATTCTTCGGCAGCGGCCATCGCCGCTCAAGGATTAATCCGTCTTGGGCACGCGATGGGGGAAGCTGGAAGGATTTACCTCAATGCCGGTCTAACGATTGCCGAGGTGCTACTCAAGGAGCCGTATCTTTCCAGCAATCCCCAGCATGAAGGCATTCTGCTTCACAGTATCTATCACCGGCCAAATGGCTGGGACCATGTACAAAAAGGTGCCAAGATTCCCTTCGGTGAGTCGAGCATGTGGGGGGATTACCACCTGCTGGAGTTAGGACTACTCATCCTGCGGTTGGCGGAAAACAAGTACTACACTTTTTTCTAACCTTCTTCGGATATAACATGATGCACCCAGAGAGGGGACGCAATGAGTAATACAAGGGTCGCACTCGTGACCGGAGGTACACGCGGAATAGGTCTGGGCATTGCCAAAAAATTAGCGAACAAAGGCTTCAATCTAGTGATCACCGGCAGGCGCAGTCATGATGAAGCAGAACCTACTATCGCTCAGTTGCGCGAACAATTTAGCGACCGCAGTTTGAAGGTTCAATACTGCCAGGCGGATGTTGCAGATGCAAGCCATCGAGAACGTGTGCTGACGGATGTTGAAGCAACCTTTGGACAGCTGGATATTCTCGTAAATAACGCCGGGATCGCGCCCACGGTTCGTGCTGACATTCTGGAGGCTTCAGAAAAAAGTTTTGATGAACTGATTTCTACCAATCTCAAGGGCCCATATTTTCTAACTCAGGCGGCTGCGAATTGGATGATACGTCTGCAGGAGCAATCTAAAGAACATCGTTGCATCATCAACATTGGCTCGGTTTCGGCGACCGTCGCAAGCGTTAACCGGGGAGACTATTGCATTACCAAGGCGGGTATTGCGATGGCAACCATGCTTTGGGCGACAAAACTCACGCGATACGGCATTGGCGTATATGAAGTAAGGCCGGGCATCATCGAGACAGATATGACGAAGGGTGTTAGAAGCAAATACGACAGTCTGATCGAAGGGGACCTGCTTTTGGAGAAGCGTTGGGGAACTCCGGACGACATTGGTATAGCCGTAGCGATGTTGACGAGCGGAGACCTTCCCTACTCCCCCGGCGCGGTTCTAACCATCGATGGCGGCCTTACTGTAAGACGACTCTAGCGGCATGGCTGCATCTTCCCGTCGACCTCTCATGAATCTGCTAACTGCCCCAGCGGGCAGTTAGTCATCATACGAGGCTGCGCGAAGATGGATGAGTTCTCACTTTAGGCGGTGACTTATCCGAGCGGCAATAACTTAGTGCACATTACTCAAACAAGTCGAATGTATGCTCCTGCACTGACCAGCAGCCCCGCCGTGCATATTCCCTGCAGGCTCCCCATTTAGTTTTGGACAGGCTCCAAGCCTTCTTTTGCTGACCTCTTCAATGATTACAGGAAGCCGTGACAGCCTAATTCTCTGTAACAAATGGCGTCATTGATCTGCCCCTATTTTTCCAACGCAAATTGGGAGCATCGCGTGAGTTGACATGTTGAAGTGTCACAGCCGCGGGCAACAAACAGGGTGGGCTAACGGGTAGGAATCGGGCTGGGGGGCTGGATTAAGTTTACGTTGGTCATGGACTTACGTGGTTTTATTCTGGCTAACGCAGATTCGGCGATTGGCAAACTCCTATAACCTTGTGCGTGGCATCGGCAACCTCCTAGTATCGCCCACCGTTACGCAACTTCTGCCTGCTCCGTCGGCAAAGAACAGTCGATGCAGAGCTTACCCGTTGCATCGCAGCAAGAGGGGCAGGCCGTAATTGAGAGGAAGGCCACATGTCTTATCGATCCACGAGCTTAAAAGTCATTTTACTTCTCGCATCCATCGCGGGAATGGTCTTGCATGCACAAACTCCCACGGGCTCCATTGACGGGCTAGTGAAAGATCCGTCCGGCGCGATCATACCAAACGCCCAAGTCATCATTCGCAATCTTGCCACTGGCCTCAAGGTAGAGAGGAAGACAGACTCCACGGGCCGATATGCCGCACCGCTGCTACTTCCGGGCCAGTACAATGTCTCGGCCACGGCGCCGGGGTTTAAAACCTCCAATCAGACAAACGTTACCCTGGACGTCTCTCAGGAGCGTGCAGTCGACTTTACGCTCTCCGTGGGAACTGCCTCGGAGCAGATCGATGTCCTTGAAGAAAGTGCCGCTACCATCGACACGTTAACGTCATCGACGGGACAGGTCATCACAGCCAAGCAGATCGATAATCTACCCCTGAATGGACGCAACCCGCTCGATCTCGCACTTCTTGCGCCGGGGGTCCAGGGGACCGGCGACACTGCACAGACGACTCCGCACATCTCCGGCTCGCGGAATGCGAACGCGGAACAACAGATCGACGGCGTCTCTAACATCGTTGGGACCAACAACGTCGGTCTGGGATATGTTGCTTACCAGCCGATCGTCGATTCGGTTCTGGAATTCTCGATCCAGACCAGTGTTCCTTCGGCAGAGTATGGCCGGACCAGCAGCGGCGTGATCAACCTCGTAACCAAATACGGGACGAACGCCCTGCATGGCTCGGCGTTCCTGTTTGCTCACGATGCAACGTTCGATGCGCGGCCTTATTTTCAGTCGAAAAACACTCCGATGACCGATAGGCATCGTTACCAGGAGGGAGGCACGATCGGCGGGCCCATCTATCGCAACCGGGCATTTTTCTTCCTTGCGCTTGAACGTTCCTCGGAAAGTTCAGCATCGCAGGAGATTGACAGCGTACCACTCGACGCGTGGCGCACAGGCGACTTCTCGGCGCTCTCCGTCCCTATCTATGACCCACTTACAGCCGTAAAGCAGCCGAACGGAAAGATCACGCGCAGCATTGGCGATTTCGCGGGCAATAAAATCCCGGCAAAACGACAGAATGCAGTAGCCCTCGCCGCCTTTAAATATTATCCATCGCCAAACTATGGGGGAGCGAATGCGTTCTTGAACAACTATCTCGCCATCGGGGCGAGCACAGACACCTATTATCACGGTGATGCTCGCGTAGATTATCAACTCACTCCAAACAACCGCGCATTTGCACGCTTCTCCAAATACATCGACGACAGCGTTCCATTCAATGGTTACGGCAATGCGGCGGCAAAGACGGGAAGCGGTCCGCAATATGCAACCGCAACCAGTGTCTCCCTGGACGACACCTGGACAATTCGACCGAATCTTCTTGCGGAATTTCGCTATGGTCTGAGCCGCTATACCGTCGATCGCACGGCTTTCGGCCAGGGGTTCGATATTTCCTCGTTAGGGTTGCCGGGGTCGTTCAAGGCGGTAGCGGCCCGAGAGGCGCTTGTCTTTCCAACCTTCAACCAGTCCGACGGCTATTCGGCCTTAGGCATGAGCGGCTATGTTCCTTATAGCTCCTACAACACCGCCCACGACGCTACGGCCAGCCTCATCCTCGTGAAGGGACACCATAATTTTAAGGTAGGCGCAAACTTCCGTAAGTTCTTTGTCAACTTTTATCAGTATGGTCAGCCGTCGGGGGAGTTTCAGTTCGACCGTAGCTGGACGCAGTACAACCCGAACGACGCCACGGATAACGGTGGTGGAACTGCTGTGGCAAAGGCCGGACACACCTTTGCCTCGATGCTTCTGGGCCTGCCATCCAGTGGATATATGACTCACGACGTAACGGCCTTGACCGCCAGCAGCTACATTGCCGGTTACTTCCAGGACGACTGGAGCGTGACCCCAAAGCTGACGCTCAACCTCGGCATCCGCTGGGAGGGAGAGATTCCTCGCACCGAGCGTCACAATCAGCTGACTTATTGGGATCCTTCCCTTCCCTCCCCTCTGGCGGGAATGATCGCAACCACCAATTGTCCCGCCTGCGCCAACCTGAAGGGCGCAATGGTGTTCGTGGGAACGCCCGGGGCCAAATATGGGCGTCACCAAGCTCCTTTTCAAGGGAAGGACTTCGGGCCGCGCATCGGGTTCTCTTATAGCCCAACAGCGAAGTGGGCGATACGCGGCGGCTACGCAATCTTATTTGGCGCGTCTGCGTTACAAGCCGCGGGAAGCACTGGTGGACTCGGGAATGATGGTTTCGCCACGACGACGGGTTTCCAATTTTCAACTGACAGCCAGCTGACTATCAGCACCAATCTCTCCGATCCCGCCAAATCCGGATTCAACCTTCCTACCGGCTCCGCGAATGGCGCTGGAACTCAACTTGGCAGTGGGATCAATTACTCCTTCTTCGACTCCGTCAGAAACCCCTACACCGAACAGGCAAACTTGAACGTACAACGTCAACTTCCTCTTCAGACTGTGCTGGAGGTAGGCTACGTCTATAGCCACGGATTATTTCTTGTGGACGGAGACCCTGGGCAACCGTATAACCAAGTCAATCCCTCTTATCTTTCCTTAGGCAATCAACTCAACAGCAACGTACCTAATCCCTTCTACGGAAAGATCACGACACCCGGAGCGATACTGTCTAACAAAAATGTGCCGCTGAAGTATTTGCTGGATGCATTTCCTCAATACAGCTCTGTTAACAGCCAGAGGAAGCCGCGTGCCTCCTCGATTTATAACTCCATCACCGTCCGCTTGGACAAGCGAGTTTCGCAGGGACTGAGCCTGTTGGTGTCCTACACCGGAGCCAAGCTAATGGACAACTCATCCTCGGCAGTAACCTACCTGGGCCCTGTAAGCAGCACTCGCGCCGACCAATTCCGGCCAGATAAGGAATGGTCGCTCTCCGCTTACGATCTGGCGAGCAGCCTCACGATTGCCACCACTTATGAACTTCCCTTTGGCAAGGGCCACCGTTTCTTCAGAGATGCGCCTCGCGGCGTGAACCTGCTGATCAATGGCTGGCAGGCCAATGGGATCGTCAGCATGAATGGAGGGTTGCCGGTCGTTCTCTCTTCGGTCAACAATCAAACTGGTTTGCTCTCGCTCGGCCAGCGTCCGAATATGGCTGCGGGAGATCCTAATCTGGCCAATCGGACGCGTGACAAGTGGTTTAATACGGACCTCTTTTCGCAGCCGGCGGCCTTCACCATCGGCAACGCACCACGCGTACTGGGCAATGTTCGTAGCCCCGGCAACCGCAATGCAGACCTGTCGGCAATGAAGAACAATTACTTTGGGAACGAGCGGCGCTACAATCTGCAGCTTCGGTTTGAAGCGTTCAACGCATTGAATCACCCCATCTTCGGTGGCCCCAACGCTAACGTCAATTCGGCTAATTTCGGGAAGATCACATCAATCGCAAACGGTTCGAGGGTAATTCAATTCGCAAGTAAATTTATCTTCTGACCTTCAACCTGGCTCGGTGCGACTGCTTGTTCAGTCGCACCGAGCCACTGTTTTTGATCAATAACCAATAGGAACGAGCAAACCTATATGAAGAACGTGCTGTGCTTCTCGTTGCTGTTGATCGCGGCTTCGCTTGCGACAGCGGCTCCAGCTCAACCATCGGAACATCCTAAGAATGTGCCCCAGGAGATGAAGGTTGATCTCTCCGCGCAACCATTGGGCAAATTCCTTGGGCTCGGGGTGCAGTTTGATCCTTATGTGAATCAGGTCGACGCACACCGCTGGGCAGAAATGATGGACCATTTGGCCTACATGAAGCCAGGTTTTTTGCGGGTGATGTCCGGGGCGACGGACTACTGCAGCGGTTTCGATGCAAAGGGCGAGCCAATTTATCGATGGGACACTGATCCCACGGCGCGGCAATTCCAAGCGATCCTGACCGTCCTCGACTTCGCCCAGGCACATCATATCGAGGTATATCTCGGTGAGTGGTCCCCTCCAGGCTCTCTCGGCATCCATTCTCCGGACGATCCGCGCTGGCAGCGCATCATCTCCGATTTCGTACAGTACCTTGTGCGAGATCGGCACTATACAGTGATCCATCACTACATCTTTATGAATGAGCCGAACGGCGACTGGATGTGGCACGGACGTAAGCCGGACTTTACCTCGTGGTCCACTGGGGTCCGCAACCTTCGCCATCAGTTGGATGCTCGCGGCCTAGACGATGTTATTCTGACCGGCCCTGATAACTCCGGAGGAAGGCAGTGGTTTGATCGCACGGTTACCGAAATGCATGACGTCTTTGGCACATGGGAGCAACACATTTATGCCAAGGATCAGGAGGTGGAATCGGGCACCCTGGAGCGAGAGCTCATCTCCGACCGCGAAACGATTCTGAAGCACGATCCAGACGGCGCAAGTAAGCCGCGCTTTATCGCAGAGTCAGGACTGGTCACCGGCAAGATTCAAGCCGTCGACCAGCAGCCGCGGGTGCACGACTTCGACTACGGCGCACGGATGGCGGACTATATCGTCCAGGTCGCCAGAGCTGGCTGGGGCGGGGCCGATGCGTGGGATCTCGACGACGCCATGCATCGCGGCCCAGGCGGCGGTTGGAAGATCTGGGGATTCTTCGACTCGAATAGCGACGCAGGTATGAAGCCTCGTCCCTGGTACTATGCGTGGACCATCCTTTCACGCTCGATGCCGAACGGTGCAGAGATACTTCCTGTTACAGGCTCAAGCGAAACGCCTGTTCGCGCAACGATCGCGAAGTGGAATTCTTCAGGCAAGACGCAGTGGACCCTGGTGCTTGTCAACCATACGGATGCGTCCGCATCCGTCAACTTAAAATTGCC